>JASGEG010000115.1:0-8856 GCA_047606605.1 Rhizobium sp. | reverse complement strand
GTGACGGCGGGCCGCCCGGACTAGTCCGGGCGGCCCGTTTTGTCTGCGCTTCGCAGATTGCCTGGCTCCACCCGCGCCTGATAAGACAGGCGGGATTTCGTCGTATGAATATGCGCGACCGTCAGGAGGAGTCGTCATGACAGAACTCGCCCAATCCCTCGCATCCATCCGTATTCCCGATCTCGCCGGCAAGCGCGTGCTGATCACGGGCGCCTCGACCGGCATCGGCGCGGCCCTGGCCCGCGCCTTCGCGCGCCAGGGCATGAAGGTCGGCATTCACTTCAACGCCAGCCGTGAGCCGGCCGAGCAGCTGGCGGCTGAAATCAAGGCCGATGGCGGCAACGCGCATCTGATCCAGGGCGACGTTTCGCAGGACGGCGAGACCGAGCGCGTCGTCAATGAGACGGCGGAAGCCTTCGGCGGGCTCGACGGCCTCGTCAACAATGCCGGCGGCATGCTCGGCCGCGTGCCGACCTCGGCCATGACCGACGAGCACTATGAGCGGGTGATGAACCTCAATGCCCGCTCGGTGCTGGCCGCAACGCGCGCCGCCCATCCCCATCTCAAGAAACAGGGCGGCTTCATCATCAACACCACTTCGATCGCGGCCCGCAACGGCGGCGGCAACGGCGCGATCCTCTATGCCGCCTCCAAGGGCTTCGTCTCCACCATCACCCATGGCCATGCCAAGGAATTCGTCGCCGACAAGATCCGCGTCAATGCGGTTGCCCCCGGCGTCATCGCCACGCCGTTCCACGAGCGCTATACCAATGACGAACAGATGGAGATCCAGCGCAAGACCATCCCGATGGGCTTCGTCGGCACGCCGGAGGATTGCGTCGGCGCCTATCTCTTCCTCGCCTCGCCGACCCTGTCGGGCTATATCACCGGCCAGATCATCGAGGTGAACGGCGGCCAGCTCATGCCTTGAGCACGGGCGCGCAATCGGCTTTTCCCGCCGGGGCCATGCAACCCCATGCCCGGCGCAATCGTTTCAAGGTCGGATCAGCTTGGCGAGGGAGCATATGTGGCATGGTGAAGACGCCGACACAGGATCATGCGAAAACCTCCGTGCAACTCACGCATCCGGAACGGATCTACTGGCCCGATGACGGCGTCAGCAAACAGGATCTTGTCGATTACTATGCGCTTGCCTGGACGCGCATGGCCCCCTTCGTCGTCGACCGGCCGCTGGCGCTGCTGCGTTGCCCCGACGGGATCGGCGGGCCGCGCTTCTTCCAGAAACATGCCTGGAAAGGCATCAATCCGCATATCGAGGAGATCGCCGATCCTGAGGACAGGAACGGCGAGAAATATTTGCGGATCAGGGATTTCGACGGCCTTGCCGCGCTCGTCCAGTCCGCCGCCCTCGAAATCCACCCCTGGGGCACGACCACGGCGCATTGGGAAAGGCCGGACATGATCATCATGGATCTCGATCCCGGCGAGGATGTCGGCTGGGATGCGGTCATCGAGGCGGCGCAGGACATAAGGCGGCGATTTTCGGCTATGGGCCTTGCCTCCTACGTCAAGACCTCGGGCGGCAAGGGATTGCATGTCGTCGCGCCCCTGAAGCCGAAAGCGGAGTGGCCCGAGGTCAAGAAAGCGGCCGAAGCGATCGCCGAGGGCATGAGCGCCGACGATCCGCACCGCTATCTTTCCGTCGCCACGAAAGCGAAGCGGCCGGGCCATATCTTCGTCGACTATCTGCGCAACGGGCGCGGCAACACCGCCGTCGCGCCCTATTCGACCCGCGCAAGACCGGGGGCGGCGATTTCCATGCCGCTTGCCTGGGAGGAGCTGACCGAAAAGATCGGGCCGGCTTCCTTCACCGTCAGAAACGCGGCATCGCGGCTAAAACCGGGCGCCGCAGACCCCTGGGCCGATTTCTTTGAGGCGGCACAGCCTCTGAAAGGCTGAATTCAGGCCAGGAAGGGGATGAGCGCCCGCGTGCGGGCCTTGTAATCCGCATAGGCCTGACCGAAAGTTTCGCTCATCCAGCTTTCCTCGATGCGCACCCTGCGCAGGACGGCGTAGAGGATGACGACGATGGCGACAAGCCCGCCGACATGGCCGCGCGCGACCGCCGATCCGGCGATGGCGAGCATCAGGCCGGAATAGATCGGATGGCGGACGATGGCGTAGGGGCCGGTGCGGACCAGGGCATGGTCTTCCTTGACGGTGATGACGCCGCTCCAGTTGCGGCCGATGTGATAACGCGCCCAGACGGCGAAGCCGAGGCCGGCAACCGTCATCGCCGCACCGATGCAATAGGTCGCCAGATCATGCGGGATCAGCCGGGATTGCAGCGGACCCAGCCAGGACGGCGGCGCCGAGAGCAGGAAAGCGCCGACCCAGAACGGCGCGGTATTTTCGAACCGCGACAGCGGCTCCTCCTGGCGGGCGGTCTTCTTGACGCCGAAGGCGGCAAAAAACCAGATCGAGCCCCAGATGGTCCAGCAGGCGGGGATGAACAGATCCAGCAGCATCTTTCGCTCAATCCATCTCTTTGTCCAATTCCGGATAATGCCGGAAAATGCCATTCTCGTTGAAGGAAATACGGCGATCGGACGCAAGATAGCGGGCAATATTGGGCAACTTCAAGACAGTGGCGCGCAGCGCGGCAAGATGCGGATAGCGGTCGCCCAGCTGCGCGGTGGCGCGCGGAAAGGCATAGCGCAAGCCTTCCCATACCTGGAACAGCGAGAGATCGACGTAAGTGAGCCGATCGCCGAGAATATGCGCTGGTCCATGCGGGTTCTGCTGCAGGACGCGTTCGAAATAGCCGAGGAATTTCGGCACGCGATTGTCGAGGAATTCCGCGGTCCGCGCCTTGGCCTCCTCTTTCTGCTCCTCGTAATATTTCGACACCGCGATCGGATGATGGGTATCGTGCACCTCTGCGACGAGATCGGTGATCGTCAGCTGCAGTCCGTTCAGGACATGGCGCTCCGCCTGATCTTCCGGCGCAAGCCCGAGCTTCGGGCCGAGATACATCAGGATATTGGCGACGTGCGAGATGATGAGATCGCCGTCCTTGAGGAAGGGCGGGGCGAGCGGGATATCGGGCAGCGATTTGCTTTCCATCACCGCAAACATCGCCCGCAGGCCCTGGCCCTTGCTCTCCGGTCCCCGGCTGACGTCGATATAGTCGGCGCCAGACTGTTCCAGTGCGAGGCGCACGAATTCGCCGCGGCCCTGGATGCCGTCCCAATAATAGAGTTCATAGGCCATTTCGTCCTCCCCTCCCTCGGTCGAGGCTATTTCGGTTCGCGGCCGAAATCCTTGCGCAGTTCGTTCTTGGCGGCTTCGAGCGTCCGTCTGCGCCGGCTGCCGAGCCGATCGCCGGCGCGATCGATGCAGAAGCTTGGCATCGACATGGCGGAACGGAAGTCCGGCTCCTTCCCGCGATGGGCATGACCAATTGGGCGCGGCTAGTGCTGAGCCTGCTGCTCATGCCGCTTGCGGGTCGCCGCCGCCTTCTTGGCGGAGGCGGAACGCTCAGCAGCCGGCCGGCTCGCGGAGGCCTTTCCGCCGATCCGTCCGCCTTTCTCCGCGGATGCGTGGTTTTCCGGATGGCCCCGGCCCGAGCCGGATTTCTTGCCGCCGCCACTTTCCTTGTTCACGGTCGCCCAGGCGCGGCGCTCGGCTTCATCCTTGGAAACGCCGCGGCTTTCATAGCCTTCTTCAATGTGCCCGGCCTTGCGTTTCTGCTTGTCCGTATAGGCGGATTTGTCTCCTCGCGGCATGGTATCTCTCCTCATTGGGGATGAAGAGACCAACCCGTCCGCCTGCAAAAGGTTCCGGTGTCAATGAGACGCTGGCGACCGGTGGACCATATCGGGTTGTGCCGACCGGGCGGCAGCGCCCGCCTTCTGACCCGAGACGGGAAAGAGGATGCCCACGGAGCGGTCGATGACGAGGATCAGCGCCAGGGTTGCCAGGAGATAAAGGCTCGCGAGGATAAGAAGCGCGGTCATGACATCACGTCGACACGGTCACGAGCCGGCGCAACGGGTCGAACCAAGATGTTTACGCAATCCATACAATGACCATTCATGGTGAAGTCCCCTCTTCACCACTAGCATCGCTGTATGACAGCTGTTTGCGCGCGCCGGAATTCCGATGAATTTTCCGCGTCAGACTGGCTCAAAGGCAACGGCCCGGCGCCAGACACCGAGCCGCTGCCGCGACACGTGACGTCATCGGACGCAGAGCCAGCTCAGGCCTTGGCGCTGGCTACCTTCTTCGACACCCGCTTGGCCGCAACCTTGGGCGCCGCATCGCTGACCGCCGCGGCGGCGGCGACCGGTGCCTTGCGCTTCGCCTTCGGCTTCACATCGACCTTGGCGGCCTTGCCATTGCTTTTTTCGAGCGCAATGAACTCGTTGCTTGCCAGTTCCCAGTGAACCGTATCACGACCGGAAGGATAGCCCTCCGCTTCCCATATGGCGTAGGCCCGTTTCTGGACCCATTCATCCCGCGATTCCAACATTGCCGATCTCCGTTCGCATCATTGATCATGGTTGATGAAAAATACCCGTTCTTGAAACGCGGGTTTTCACGCCTCCCCCGAGCAACCGGGACGTCGGCTCTGACGAGCCACGGAAAATTCCGAAAGTCCCGATCCTCGAACCACAGGCACTTCGCATGCCAAACATGACGTCCCGCACCGGACGCCGGCGAAGCAGCCGAACCACCACTATGACGACAGCACGACCATCGTTCAATTGAAAACATCCAATGCACAACCTATCCACACCGGACCGGGCGATGCGAGCGGCGCGTGTACTCGATTGCAGCTTTCGTACGCAAAGTTATACTCCGCGCATGTTCGACCTGCTGATCGCCCATTGGGGCCAAATCCTCGCCGTCCTGTCCATTGCCATGGGAGCGGCGGCCGCCATCCATGCAGCCATGACGAAAGAGGAGGTTCGCGCCGCGATCGGCTGGGTCGGCGTCATCATCCTGTCGCCGATCGTCGGGGCGCTGCTTTACGCCTTCGCCGGCATCAACCGCATCCGCCGGGCCTCGCTCAGCCTGCAGCGCGACGTTCTGTTCCAGAAGGATGCGACCGGCGCGCTCGCCAGTTTCGATGCGCAGGACGATATCGTCCGCCGCAATTTCGGGGCGCGTTTCCGCGCCATGAAGACGCTCGGCGACCGGGTATCGCGCTATCCGATGAGCACCGGCAACACCATCGAGATGCTGGAAAGCGGCGATGCCGCCTATGCCGCCATCAAGGCCGCCATCGACGGCGCCGAACGCAGCATCCTGCTGGAGACCTATATCTTCGACCGCGACCCCATCGGCCTGCGCATCGCCGACAGCCTGATCGCCGCCGTCAAGCGCGGCGTCAGCGTCCGTGTGCTGGTCGATGCCGTCGGCGCCCGCTACTCGGTGCCCAGCATCATGGGCTATCTGAGGGACGGCGGCGTCGAGGTGGACGTCTTCAACGGCAACGTCATCATGGGGCTCCGCCTGCCCTATGCCAATCTGCGCACCCACCGCAAGATCGTGATCGTCGACGGCCGTATCGCCTTTACCGGCGGCATGAACATCCGCCAGGGATTCACCAGGGAATTCGCCGCCGATCAATGCGCGCATGACACGCATTTCTGCGTCACCGGCCCCGCCGTCGCCGACCTTTTCAACACCGCCGCCGAGGACTGGCGCTTTGCCACCGGCGAAATCCTGGAGGGCGACCCCTGGCGCATCGCCACGCCGGCAAACGAGCCGGGGGCGCCGGTCTTCATGCGCGTGATCGTCTCCGGGCCGGACCGCAGCGTCGAGACGAACCACAAGATGCTCATCGGCGCATTGTCGATCGCCCGTACCTCCATCCGCATCATGTCGCCCTATTTCCTGCCGGACCGCGAACTGATCAGCGCGCTGGTGACGGCGGCAAGACGCGGCGTCGAAGTGGATATCGTCGTGCCGGCCGCCAACAATCTCGTGCTCGTCGACCGCGCCATGACGGCGCAGTTCGACCAGATGCTGAAGAATTACTGCCGCATCTGGCGGGCCGAGGGAGCCTTCGACCATTCGAAACTGATGGCGGTCGACGGTAACTGGGCCTATGTCGGCTCCTCCAACCTCGATCCGCGCTCGCTGCGGCTGAATTTCGAAGTGGATCTCGAAGTCATGGACCGCGGCTTCGCCCATGCCATCGAGACCCGCATCGGACATGTGCTCGACGCCGCCACCCCCGTCGATCTCGCCAAGCTGCGGGCCCGCCCCTTCGTCATCCGCCTGATCGAAAAGGTCCTGTGGCTCGGATCGCCTTATCTCTGAACAACCCCATTTCTCACCGAAATGACGCGACTTGTGATGTCCGGAGCGAGCCTTTTCACATGACAAGGCCGGTCATCGCTTCCTATACTTGCGCGTGAGATGGCTCGCCGGACCCGGCAATGGCAATGGTCAACGGATAGATGCGGAAAAAGAACGAAACGCTCCGTGCAAGCATTTTCGAATCCCTGAAGAACCGCCGGAAATCGCGGGCGACGCAGACGCGCGAGCGAGCGCGTCCCGAAGGCACGCTGATCGCCTCCTACAATGTGCATAAATGCGTCGGCGCCGACCGCCGCTTCGATCCGGAGCGCATCAGCCGGGTCATTCACGAGATCGATGCCGACGTCATCGGCCTGCAGGAAGCCGACACCCGCTTCGGCGAGCGCACCGGCCTGCTCGACCTGCGCCGCCTCGAACTCGAGACCGGGCTCATCCCCGTGCCGGTGAGCGGGGTCAGCAAGGCGCATGGCTGGCACGGCAATGTCGTCCTTTTCAAACAGGGTACGGTGCGCGACGTGCATCAGATCAGCCTGCCGGGCCTGGAGCCGCGCGGCGCGCTGCTGGCCGAGATCGAGCTTGCCCGCGGCGGGACGCTGCGCATCATCGCCGCCCATCTCGGCCTGCTGCACCGTTCGCGCGCCCAGCAAACCCGGCTGATCGCCGAGCTGATGAGCCGCGACAACGACACGCCGACCATCCTGCTCGGCGACCTCAACGAATGGCGGCTCGGCGACCGCTCCTCGCTCAACACCTTCCAGGCCGCCTTCGGCCCCCTGCCGCCGGCGGTCCCCAGCTTCCCGTCCAGCCTGCCGCTTCTGGCGCTCGACCGCATCATGGCCAACCGCAGCGGCCTGATCTCGACCGTCGAGGTCCATGATTCCCCGCTGGCGCGCGTCGCCTCGGACCACCTGCCGATCAAAGCGGTGGTCAGCCTGGAAACCTTGAGGGCGGAACGAGAAGCGCGGGCCGAATCCGCGTGACATGGACATCCCTCGAAATGAACCAGAACATTGCGCACGATGCGCTTCCCATCCATGATGGCCTCGAATTCTCATCCCATGACGCGGACTGCTGATGCGCATCTTTCTCGTTCGACACGGCGAATCCCTCGGTAACATCAGCGATCAGGCCTACCGGCAGTTCGGCGATCACAATGTTCCGCTGACGCAATGGGGCTATCGGCAGGCACTGGAATCCGGACACGTGATCGCCTCCTATCTGAAGGGGCTGGCTGATCCCGACGCGCCGAAGCTCAGCGTCTGGTATTCGCCCTATCTCCGGACGCGGCAGAGCAAGGATGCCCTGCTGGAAGCGCTGCCGAGCGCGTCGATTGCGGATATCCGCGAGGATTACCTGCTGCGGGAGCAGGATTTCGGTCTCTTTACCGAAATCTACGATCACGCCGAGCAGAAGCGGAAATTTCCGGAAGAGTTCGAAAAATGGGCGCGGCTGCGCAACAGCAACGGGAAGTTCTATGCCCGCCCACCGGATGGCGAAAGCCGGGCCGATGTGTCGCAACGGCTTCGCCTCTTCCTGCAGACGGTCATGCACGACGCCAAGGGTGGCCGCACCAATGTGATCATCATCGGCCACGGCGTCACCAACCGGGCCTTCGAAATGAACTTCCTGCACCATTCGGTCGACTGGTTCGAGCGCTCCGACAATCCGGGAAACGCCGATGTCACCCTGATCGAAGGCAGCGCCAGGGAAGGCTATACCTCGACCCTGCTGCACAAGGCAGCCGACCGCCTGCCGGGACAGGACGACTTGCGCGATGCCTATGGGTCCGAGCTGGCGGTTGCGCCGAAGGGCGGGAGCGATCCTGATGCCGCAGGCAACTGAACCGCGTCCATCTGCCTTCCGACAATGTCGCGTTTTAAACGGACCCGCCTATCAGCGGATGTTCCAGCCATAGCAGATGACCGGGTCGCCCGTTCGGGGATGCCTGTCGTCGCGAAGGGCGACGAGCCCCGCTTTCTCGTAGAAATCGCGGGCACGCAGGTTCGTCGATCTCGTGATCAGCGTGAAGCCTTGCGGCATGGCCGACATGGCATGCGCAAGGAGTGCCCGGCCGATGCCGCTTCCGATCGATGCGGGACGAACAAACAGTTCCGCGAGAACCGCTTCGCCCGGCTCGATGGCCACGAAGCCCACGATCTCGTGCGCACGAACGGCAACCGTTACGTTCCATCCACCGGCAAACTCTGCCGCAACCCTTTCCCGCATCTCGGCTTCGGCGGGCATGACGAGGGGACCGACTCCAGATAAGCTCGCGCTGCCATGCCAGATCTCGGCGATCGCGTCATGGTCGGCCTCGATCGCCGGGCGGAGCTGGTAAGCGTGCAATCCATCGTTCATGTCTTCAATAAAGACAGGGCCGGGGCATTGGCAACAGCGGCGCTTCCGGCCGCCTTGCAGATGCTGGCGCATGGGCTCGCGCGGCATTTCGCCCTCCCCAGGATTTCCGCTTCCCGAGGGCACAGATAGACGATGACAGACGAAAGCCCATCTTATAGGTTCCGCTTCGACGTTGCTCGCGAGGGAGGAAACCATGCTGAAGAC
>JASGEG010000114.1:0-4547 GCA_047606605.1 Rhizobium sp. | reverse complement strand
GCCCAGACCCCGGCGCAAGACAACCAGACGCAAACGGGTGCGCCCGCCAGCCAGGCAACGGCGGCACAGGCGCCGGTCGCCGGTGATACCGGAGCCGCGAAAGCACCCTCGACACCGGCCGGACAGCCCGCTGCACCGGTCAGCCAGCATCTGACCGCCACAGCGCCTCTCGACGGCACCGCTACCGGCGAAACGCTGACACCCGCCGGCAGCACCGCGCCGGTTCAGCAGACCGCCGCCTTCGTACCCCCGCCCGTCGCAGGCGAAGCCGCTTCCGCCGTCACCCCGCCCGCCGACGCCATCACCGTGCCCGACGGCATCCAGCCGCCGACGCTGGTTTCCGCCGCCAAATCCGGCGATCCCGTCGCGCTGTTCGAGATCGGCGCGCGCTATACGGATGGCAAGGGCGTTACGGCCGACCTCAAGCAGGCGGCCAGCTGGTATCGGCTTTCCGCCGACAAGGGCTACGCCCCGGCGCAGTACCGGCTTGCCAGCATGTATGAAAAGGGCAACGGCCTCGACCGCGATCTCGCCAAGGCCAAGAGCTATTACGAGCAGGCCGCCAGCCAGGGCAATGCCAGCGCCATGCACAATCTCGCCGTCCTCTATGCCTCGGGCTCGGCAGGCCCGCAGGATTATCCGACGGCGGCGGACTGGTTCACCAAGGCCGCCAACCTCGGCGTATCCGACAGCCAGTTCAACCTCGCCATCCTCTATGCGCGCGGCAACGGCGTGAAGCAGGACCTGCAGGAATCCTACAAATGGTTCGCGATTGCCGCCAAGAACGGCGATCAGGACGCCGCGCAGAAGCGCGACGAAGTGGCGAACGCCATGAAGCAGAACGACCTCGAAGGCGCCCGCGCCAAGGTCGATCTCTGGAAGGCGCAGCCGGCCGACGCCAAGGTCAACGGCAACGACATTCCCGAGGAATGGACGACCGGCAAGGGCGTCAATACGGCCACGGTCGACATGAAGAAGGCCATCCGCAACATCCAGGCGATCCTCAACAACAACGGCTTCGACGCCGGCGCGCCCGACGGCACCATGGGTGAGAAGACGGTGGCGGCGCTGAAAAGCTTCCAGAAATCGGTCGGTCTGCCGCAGGACGGCCGTGTGACCGACAAAGTGGTCAAGGAACTGCTGGCGCGCAACAACTAGAGCGCGTCGTACCCTTATCTAATCATAGAATGCTCTGGTCCGAGATCTTATTTCGGATCGAGAAAGCCCTTGAGCACGCTGTCGTCGCGATGGACGACGTCGAGCAGCGTCTTGCAGGCGAAAGCCTGCCCGCCCTTGCGGTCGTTCTTCTTTCCAGCCGGCGATTGCCGGATCAGGTCGTCGGCGGATTTGATCGCTTCGCTGACCGTCTGATGAAACGGCGTGCCATCGACGCGGTCGACCCTGTGAATTCCCTCGGCCTCCAGAAATGCATCCACCTTGCTCTCGTTGAGGGTCAGGTTCGGGCAATTGGCGGCGAGACCGGTGGCGATCCCATATTGCCGGGCGATCAGCGCGGGCCGATCAGCGGCCGAGGCCGGCGCGACGCCGGCGACGACGGCCAGGACCAAGAGAATAAGCTTTTGCAATCAGTCGCCTCGCATATTGAAGTTTCCGTGTCCGACCGATCCCAACATGTGAGCCGGCAATGATGAAAAGGCCGATGACGGCCTCCCGCGAGCCTTACATTCGCCAGGATAACCGTCACACAATCGCGGAAAAAATCGCGCTAAATTGGACAAGGCATTCAAAAGCTGAGCGATTCCACAGCTTTTCCTAAGGCTCTGGCAATCATTTCAGATTAGGATCGTCTGTTTAAAAGGGGAATTGTTCATGGATATCCGCGTTGGGGCCCGGATGTCCGCAACTGGGATCAGACCGTGACGATCTATCTGCCGATCGCAGAATTGTCGGTGAATATCTTCATTATTCTCGGCATGGGCGCAGCCGTTGGGTTTCTCTCCGGCATGTTCGGCGTCGGCGGCGGCTTCCTCATCACGCCGCTGCTGATCTTCTACAACATCCCGCCCGTGGTCGCCGTCGCCACCGGCGCCAACCAGGTCGTCGCCTCGTCGATCTCCGGCGCCATCACCCATTTCCGGCGCGGCACGCTCGACATGAAGCTCGGTTCGGTGCTGTTGATCGGCGGCCTCACGGGCGCGACGGTCGGCATCTGGATCTTCTCGCTTCTCCGCCGCATCGGCCAGCTCGATCTGTTCATCTCGCTGCTCTATGTCATCTTCCTCGGCACGATCGGCGGATTGATGCTCTGGGAAAGCTTGAACGCGATGCGCCGCGCCGCCCGCAACGAGCCGGCCACGCCGCGCCGGCCGGGGCATCATAGCTGGGTGCACCGGCTGCCGCTGAAGATGCGCTTCAAGAAATCGAAGATCTATCTGAGCGTCATCCCGGTGATCGGCCTCGGCTTCGGCATCGGCATCCTGACATCGGTCATGGGCGTCGGCGGCGGCTTCATCATGGTGCCGGCGATGATCTACCTGCTGCGCATCCCGACCAATGTCGTGGTCGGCACATCCCTGTTCCAGATCATCTTCGTCACCGCCTATACGACCATCGTCCAGGCGGCGACCAACTATTCCGTCGATATCGTGCTGGCCTTCCTGCTGATGGTGGCCGGCGTCATCGGCGCGCAATACGGCGTGCGCGTCGGCCAGAAGCTGCGCGGCGAGCAGCTGCGCGCCCTGCTCGGCCTGCTGGTGCTGGCCGTCGGCCTGCGCCTGGCGATCGCGTTGGTCGTCACGCCGGCCGAAATCTATTCGATCATCCTCGAAGGGGCCGGCCGATGAGACGCCTTGCCCCGTTCATCGCCGCCGCTCTCATGCTCGCGCCGCTCGGCGCCGGAGCGCAGGTGCTGCTCGACCAGCCGACGACCTCCACGACAGCGCGCGAAACCATGGAAATCGGCACCTCGACCAGCGAGATCGCCATCACCTCCGATTTCACCGGCGCGGACCTGACGATCTTCGGCGCCCTTGGCAATACCGACCAATTGCTGCTGGCGATCGGCCAGTATGACATCGTGGTGGTGCTGGAAGGCCCGCGCGAGAACGCGACCGTGCGCAAGAAGGAACGCGTCTTCGGCATTTGGGTCAATACGCGATCGATGACCTTCGAGCGCGTACCACAGGCCTATTCGCTGTCGAGCACGCGTGCCGTCGACAACATCACCACACCATTCGAGCTGAACGACCGTGGCATCGGCGTCGACCATATTCCGCTGTCGCCGATCGGCTTCGTCGGCGATGGAGCGAATATTTCGGAATTCCGCGACGCCTTCCGGCGGCTGCAGGTCGCCGGCGGCCTTTACGAAAACGCGCCATCCGGCGTGCGCTTCGTCAGCTCCAGCCTGTTCAAGGCGACGCTCCGGCTGCCGGCCAACGTGCCGAACGGCGTTCATACGGTGCGTGCTTCCCTTTTCAAGAGCGGCAAGTTCCTGACCGAGAAAACCCTGCCGTTGCGCGTCATCAAGACCGGCATCGAGCAGACGATCACCGATGCGGCGCATGAGCAACCGATCGCCTATGGCGCCTTCTCGGTGCTGCTGGCGCTGATCACGGGATGGACGGCGAGCTTCGTGTTCCGGAAGAGCTGAGCTTCATCCGGGCCTTGGACGCGAGCTCCGTCTACGCCGCGCACTCTCCGCAAACTCAGTGTCGCCATCAGCCACCCGTCTTCCGCGCCATCACCTGCAGATAGGCCTCGGTCAGCCGGCCAAGCACCGATGGTGTGCCCGGCGGCAGCGCCTTGCCCAGGTGCTTGGCTCTCAGCTCGTCCATGAAATCCTCCCAGAGCGGCGGCCCGCCATCCTCCAGCAGCTCGGCGCGGATCGACAGTTCCTCCGACACCGGAAGATGCTTGCGGCCCCAGGCGCCCATCTGGGCAAACAGCGGCACCAGCTCGATCGCCATTTCCGTGAGGCTGTAGACGGCCTTCTGCTTGTGGGTCGGATCATCGTCGCGGGTCAGCAGGCCGCGCTCCACCAGCCGCTTCAGCCGGTCGGCAAGGATGTTGGAGGCGATGCCCTCCTCCGAATTCTGCAGCAGCTCGCGAAAATGCCGGCGATTGCCGAACATGATGTCGCGGATGATGATCAGGCTCCAGCGATCCCCGAGGATTTCGAGCGTCAGATTGATCGGGCAGCCGGAACGATGAAGCGCGTCCATGAAGGTCTCCAAAAACTGCTTGCATTTTGCCATCAGTCAACTTAACGTGCAACTGCTTGCTTTTAGCAACCAGTTTCGATTATGATACGGTTATCACCATGGAGGAAAAGTGATGAGGAAGCTTGTTATCTGGAATCTCATGACGCTCGACGGCTATTTCGAGGGGACCAAGCCCTGGGATCTCGATTTCCATATGCTCGCCTGGGGCGACGAGCTGGAGCACTACGCGACCGAACTGGGCAAGGAAGGCGATCTCTTGATCTTCGGCCGCAAGACCTATGAAGGCATGGCCGCCTATTGGCCGACCGCGACGGAAACGCCCGAGATCGCCGCCTATATGAACGGCATCGCCAAGATCGCCGCATC
>JASGEG010000113.1:0-13938 GCA_047606605.1 Rhizobium sp. | reverse complement strand
TGCCCTTCAGGACGGCCAGCGATCCCTCGTGATAGACGGGATTGTCGAGCGAGCGGATGACATCGTCATTGTAGCATTTCGCACCCTCCAGCGTTTCGCCGAGCGTGACGCCGGAGACGGTGAGGGCGGAAAGATCGAGCTTGGAGGCAAGCTTTGCCATCAGAGCCCTGAGGCCGCCGGCATAGTAGAAATCCTCCATCAGATAGGTCTTGCCGGTCGGCCTGATATTGGCAAGCACCGGCGTGGTGCGTCCGGCCTTGTCCAGATCGTCGAGAGAGAGGTCGACGCCGGCGCGGCGGGCCATGGCGATCAGGTGCACGACGGCGTTGGTGGAACAGCCTGTCGCCATGGCGACCGCGACGGCATTGTTGAAGGCGGCCGCGGTGACGATCTTGCCGGGCGTCAGATCCTCCCACACCATCTCGACGATGCGACGGCCGACGGCCGACGACATGCGGATATGGTTGGCATCCGGCGCGGGGATCGAGCTTGCGCCGGGCAGGGTGAGGCCAAGCGCCTCGGCGATTGCCGTCATCGTGCTGGCCGTGCCCATGGTCATGCAATGGCCGTAGGAGCGGGCGATGCCGGCTTCGACATCCACCCACTCCTTTTCGGAGATGGTGCCGGCGCGGCGCTCGTCCCAGAATTTCCAGCCGTCCGAGCCGGAGCCCAGATATTCGCCGCGATAATTGCCGCGCAGCATCGGCCCGGCCGGCAGGTAGATCATCGGCAGGCCCATGGAGAGCGCGCCCATGACGAGGCCGGGCGTGGTCTTGTCGCAACCGCCCATCAGCACGGCGCCGTCGACCGGATGCGAGCGCAAGAGCTCCTCGGCCTCCATCGCCAGCATGTTGCGGTAGAGCATGGTCGTCGGCTTCACATAGCTTTCCGACAGCGACAGGGCGGGCAGTTCCAGCGGGAAACCGCCGGCCTGCAGGATGCCGCGCTTCACGTCTTCGACACGGTGCTTGAAATGGGCGTGACAGGGATTGGCGTCCGACCATGTGTTGAGAATGGCGATGACCGGCTTGTCGGTCCATTCTTCTGGCGCATAGCCCATCTGCATGGTGCGCGAGCGATGCCCCGAGCTTCTCAAGTCATCGGGGGCGAACCATCTGGCACTGCGAAGATCTGCTGGTTTCTTTATTCTATTCATAATGTTCGCGCCTTGTATTCAAAAATTGCTCGAAGATGGAACCCCGCGTCGCATCATTCCTTCATGCCCCATTTTTGCAGGGTCCGGCGCTCGATCGTCTGGAAGACGAGGTTCTCCACGATAAGGCCGATGACGATGACTGTCAGCAGGCCGGCAAAGACCGAGGGAATGTCGAGGAGGTTGCGGTTTTCGAAGATGAACCATCCAAGTCCGCCCTGGCCGGAGGAGACGCCGAAGACGAGCTCGGCGGCGATCAGCGTGCGCCAGGAGAAGGCCCAGCCGATCTTCAGGCCGGTCAGGATCGACGGGAAGGCGGCAGGGATGAGGATGCGGAACACATAGGAGAGCCCCGTCAGCCCGTAATTCGCCCCCACCATGCGCAGCGTGCGCGACACGCCGAGGAAGCCGGCATGTGTATTGAGCGCCACTGCCCAGAGGACCGAATGCACCAGCACGAAGACGAGGCTTGCCGGCCCGAGGCCGAACCAGATGAGGGCGAGCGGCAGCAGCGAAATCGCCGGCAGCGGATTGAACATCGCCGTCATCGTTTCGAGAAAATCAGTGCCGATGCGGGTGTTGATGGCGACGACGGTCAGGATGGCCGCCAGCACCGTGCCCGCCACATAGCCCGTAATCAGGATCTTCAGTGTGGTCCAGATGCGTTCCGGCAGCACACCGTCGGCGAAGCGGTCATAGAGCGCGGTCAGCGTGTCGCTGAGCGTCGGGAACAGCAGCGGATTGTCGAGATGCCGCGCATAGACCTCCCAGATGATCGCCAGCACGACGATCAGCAGCGATTTGCGGAAGAAGCTCGATTGCCAGAGAAGCTCAAGCGCGCCGAGCTTCTGCTCGACGGCGGCGATATGGCCTGCGGTGTCGGCCTTTTCGGCCGCGAGGATGATCTGCGGTGCGTTCATGGCCTATTCCCTGTGTCCGGCTTCGGCAAACAGCATGTGGTGGATTTCCTGCTCCAGCCTGGCGGCGGCGGCCGCGTCGTTGCGGACGGCTTCGACATTGCGGACCTCGGCCTTCACCCGGCCCGGATGCGGCGACAGCAGCAGGATGCGGTTGGAAATCTTGATCGCCTCGGCAATCGAATGGGTGACGAAGATGACGGTGAAGCGCGTATCTTCCCAAAGCTGAAGAAGCTCGTCCTGCATCTGCCGGCGGGTCAGCGCGTCGAGTGCGGCGAAGGGCTCGTCCATCAGCAGGATGTCGGGCTGCATGGCCATGCCGCGCGCAATCGCCACACGCTGCTTCATGCCGCCCGAGAGCATGTGCGGATAGGTATCGACGGCGCGCGTCAGCTTCACCTTCTCGATATAGTCGCGGGCGATGGCTTCCGCCTCGGCGCGGGGCAGGCGGCGTGCTGTCGTCAGCGGAAACATGACGTTTTCGAGGACGGTTTTCCATGGCAGGAGCTGGTCGAACTCCTGAAAGACCATCATCCGGTCGGCGCCCGGTTTCTTCACCACCTGTCCCTTGATCTCGATCCGGCCACTTGCCGGCGCAAGATAGCCGCCGATCGCCTTCAGCAAGGTCGATTTTCCACAGCCGGACGGGCCGAGCAACACGAAACGGTCGGACTGGGCGACGGAAAAGCTGACGTCCTCGGTCGCCGTGATCAGCAGGTTCGGCGTCTTGTAGCGAAGCGTTACCTTGTCGACATTCAACAGCGGCGCGGCAGCGGTTGCCGGTTGGCTTCTCGTCGGGTCTGCTGCGATTTTTGCCTGAAGCATGAAGCTCTCCAAGAAATAAAGCCAGGGGCGGCATTCGCGCCGCCGCCCTGCATCAATTGCCGTTCAGATCGGCCGCTTCCGGCAGATAATAGTCGGTCCATGCCTTGGGCATGGTCTTCAGCGTGCCGATCTTGTGGAGGTGCGCTGCGAACTTCATGGTTCCCTGCGGGTCCATGCGGAACTCCATCATGTGCGGCTGGTTGAGGATCGCCAGCAGATCGTCGATGCTGGTCTTGTCGCCGCTGACGGTCTTATAGGCTTCGACCGCGGTTTTCGGGTCCTTCTTGATCACCTCGATGGCGTCGGCGGTCGCCTGGCGCACCGCCTTGACGATGGTCGGATTGGCCTCGGCGAACTGCGTGGTCGTGAAGAAAGTGCCCTGGGTCAGATCGCCGCCGATGATGTCGCGCGAATTGACGACCTCATGAACGCCCGGCTGTTTCAGTTCCAGATACTGGAAGGGTGGGGCAGAGAAATGGTTCTTCACCTCATGCGTCTGGTTGGCAAGCGCCGCCATGGCATCGGGGTGGCCGAGCTGCACCGTGTTCGCATCGAATTTCTTCACCTGATCGTCGCCATACATCTGGGCGGCGGCCATCTGCAGCAGGATCGCCTGCGTGGAAACGCCGACCGTCGGCACGGCGATCTTGTCGCCCGGCTGGATATCCTTCAGCGATTTGATGCGCGGGTCGCGCGAAACCATGATGACCGGCTGGGCGGAATTGGTGACGATGCCCTTGACCTTGCCGCGGCTACGGTCCCAGAGCAGCAACAGATTGCCGGTGCCGGTGTTGACGATATCGACATTGCCGGCCAGCAGCGCATCGGTCTGCGCGCCGCCGCCGCTGAAGGTGCGCCATTCGACCTTGACGCCCGGCAGGCCATCGGCCTCGGCGCGCTTCTCGATCAGCTTCTGCGTCTCCATTACATGGCTGACGAGATAGAGAATGCCGGGCTGGCGGGTGATCGAAATATCCGTTTTTTCGGCGGCGCCGGCGGAAAGGCTGCCGGCAAGCACGAGACAGGCCGCGGCGACACCGCGCATGAAAGCTCTCATCATTTCCTCCCAGAATGATCCAAACGCATGAAATCGCGTTTGCATGACGGGACTAAAGCACTAATGTATCAGTGCATCAACCCCTAAATTGTGCTTAATGGGTGAAGATGCTCGATCAGGAAGGTGACCAGTGAAAGTAAATCCGAGAGAATTCGCCTTGGACCGCTCCCGTCAGGTCGGGCCGCAGATTCTGGAAATCCTGCGCTCGCGCATTCTTTCGATGGACCTGCCGCCGACGACGGTGCTGTCGCGCATCTCGCTGCAAAGCGAGTTCAATGTCAGCCAGACGCCGGTTCGCGACGCCCTGATCCGTCTGGAAGAGGAGGGGCTGGTCGAGGTCTATCCGCAATATGCGACCGTCGTCTCAAGGATCGACATCGGCAATGCCCGCGAGGCGCATTTCCTGCGGCTGTCGATCGAGCTGGAAGCCATCCGGCGCCTGACGATCGAATCGCCGAAGGAGACCGCCGATACCCTGGCGCTGGTTCTCGCGCGGCAGGAGCATGTGATGTCGCCGGAGACATATGACCTGTTCGATTCGCTCGACAAGGATTTCCATCGCATCCTGTTCGAACGCGTCGGCATATTGGGCCTGTGGGCGACGGTGCGCCGCCAGAGCGTTCATCTCGACCGCCTGCGACGGCTGAACCTGCCGATGCCGGGCAAGCTGCAGCAGGTCGCCGCCGATCACCGCGCCGTTATCAACGCCGTTCGCTCCGGCGACGCCGACCAGGCGGTGGCGGCGCTGCGCAAGCATCTCTCCGGCACGCTGTCGATCATCGATCTCATCTGCGAGAACTATCCGGATTATATTCGCCGTTAGCGGCTCCAGGTGTTGAAATCGTCTTCCGGCCAGCGCCCGCGCATTGGCTTCGGCTGCTCTTCGTGCGACAAAGCATTGATGAGACACGATAAGGAGCTTCCTTGACCATCGGGCTTGCGCATGCCGAACTGATCGCGGTTTTGACGGCCGTTACCGGCCATGAGCCGCGGGTCATGACGGTGCGCGCCGGCGAGGCTCTGCCGTCGGGTCCGTTCGAGCTCGGACACCGGACGCTGCAAAGCGGGCTGCGCGAATGGGTGCAGGAACAGACGGCGCATCCGGTCGGTTATCTCGAGCAGCTCTACACCTTTGCCGACCGCGATCGGAACAATGAAATTCTCGGCGGACGGACGATTTCGATCAGCTATCTCGGCCTCGTGCGCGAGCAGGCGGCTCCAGGCGCGGGCCTGTCGGGTTGGCATGGCTGGTACGAATATCTCCCCTGGGAGGATCACCGCGCCGGCCGGCCGGCCATCATCAATGACATTACCGCCCGGCTGGACGAGTGGATCGGCAGTGACAGGGTTCAATGCGACCCGCGCCGTCGCCGTGCCGATTACGCTTTCGGGCTCAATAGCGCGGCCTGGAATGAAGATCTCGTGCTGCAGCGCTACGAGCTTCTCTATGAGGTCGGGCTCGTCCACGAGGCGGGCTGTGCACAGTCGCCCAGGTTCGGCCGGCCGATGTTTGCCGACCACCGGCGCATCCTTGCCACCGGCATGGCGCGGTTGCGGGCGAAGATCAAATACCGTCCCGTCGTCTTCGAGCTGATGTCGGAACAGTTCACCCTGCTGCAACTGCAGCGCACCGTCGAGGCACTTGCTGGCCTGACGCTGCACAAGCAGAATTTCCGTCGCCTCATCGAGCAGCAGGAGCTGGTCGAGGAGACGGGCGACACGGAAAGCGAGACGGGCGGACGCCCCGCCAAGCTCTTCCGCTTCCGCCGCGCCGTGCTCGAAGAGCGCGAACTCACCGGGACAAAATTGCCGCTCTCCCGCAATTGACATATGCTCATATCGAGAATATCTATTTGCGCATGATATACTCAAGGTGAGTATTATTAAGGAGCCGGCCATGAACCATCCCGTATCCGCATCTTCCCTCTACGATCGCGTCAGCCGCGTCATTCCCAAAGCGGAATGGATGGCGTTTCAGGACGATGTCGAGGCCATCCTCGAGCTGAAGCGCCGCCGCAACGCCGTTATCCTCGCGCACAACTATCAGACGCCGGAAATCTTCCACGGCGTCGCCGATATCGTCGGCGACAGCCTGGCGCTTGCCCGCAAGGCTGTTGACGTCGATGCCGACATCATCGTGCTGGCGGGCGTGCATTTCATGGCCGAGACCGCCAAGCTGCTGAATCCGGAAAAGACCGTGCTGATCCCCGATATGGCGGCTGGCTGTTCGCTGGCGGATTCGATCACGCCGGAGGATATAGCCCTGCTGCGTCAGGCCCATCCCGGCGTCCCGGTCATCACCTATGTCAACACCTCGGCGGCGGTGAAGGCTGCCTCCGATATCTGCTGCACCTCGGGCAATGCCAGGCAGGTGGTGGAATCGCTCGGTGTGCCGAAGGTGCTGATGATCCCGGACGAATATCTGGCGCATAATGTCGCCCGCGAAACCGATGTCGAGATCATCGCCTGGCGCGGCCATTGCGAGGTTCACGAGCTCTTCACCGCCGACGATGTGCGCCAGCTTCGCGAGAGCTATCCCGGCGTCACCGTACTGGCTCACCCCGAATGCCCGCCCGAAGTCGTCCGCGAGGCGGATTTCGCCGGCTCCACCGCCGTCATGTCGGATTATGTCGGCAGGCAGCGTCCGGCGCGCGTCGTCCTGCTCACCGAATGCTCGATGAGCGACAATGTCGCCGTTCATCATCCGGATGTCGAGTTCATCCGCCCCTGCAATCTCTGCCCGCACATGAAGCGCATCACGCTCGGCAATATCCGCAGGGCGCTCGAGGAAAACCTGCATGAAGTCATGGTCGACCCGGCGATTGCCGGACCCGCGCGCCGGGCTGTCGAAAGGATGCTGGCGATATGAGCGATATCCGCAACGACCTATCGGGCCGCGTGATCATCGTCGGCAGCGGCCTTGCCGGACTGATGGCGGCGCTGACGCTGGCGCCTGAACCGACCGTCATCGTCGCCCGCGCCGCCCTCGGCGCGGAGACGTCGAGCGCCTGGGCGCAAGGCGGCATCGCCGCCAGCGTCGGCGCGGACGATAGCGCCGAGCTGCATCTTGCCGATACGCTTGCCGCCGGCGACGGGCTTTGCGATCCGGCCGCCGCAGCCGGCATCATCGCCGAAGCGCCGGCCGCGATCGCCGCGCTGGAGCGGGCCGGTGTCCGCTTCGACCGCAACGATCGCGGCGTTCTGTCGCTCGGGCTCGAGGCGGCGCATTGCCGCCGCCGCATCGTTCATGCCGAAGGCGACGGTTCGGGCGCCGCGATCGTCCGCGCGCTTGTGCAGGCTGTCGTCGAAACGCCGTCGATTACCGTGCTGGAAGGATATGAGGCGCGCAGATTGCTTCTGGACGGCGAACGGATCAGCGGCCTTCTCTGCGCCGGGGGGCAGGGGACGGCGATCCTGCCGACCTCCCGCATCCTGCTCGCCACCGGCGGCATCGGCGGTCTTTTCGATGTGACCACCAATCCCATCGGCAATTTCGGGCAGGGCATTGCACTTGCGGCAAGGGCCGGCGCGCTGCTGGCCGATATGGAATTCGTACAATTCCACCCGACCGCGCTCGATTCCCGTCGCCGGCCATTGGCATTGGTCAGCGAGGCCGTACGCGGCGAGGGCGCGCTGCTCGTCAATGAGCGCGGCGAGCGCTTCATGATGGATGTCCCGGGCGCCGAGCTGGCACTGCGCGATATCGTCGCAAGGGCGATCAGCGCGGAAATCGCCCGCGGCGGCCGCGTTTTCCTCGATGCCCGGCGGGCACTGGGCAAGCGCTTCGCCACCCGCTTTCCCATCATCGATGCCTTGTGCCGCGAAGCCGGCATCGATCCGGCGAGCGATCTCATACCGGTGCGCCCCGCCGTTCATTATCACATGGGTGGTGTGGCGACGGATACCGCCGGCCGCAGTTCCGTCCCAGGGCTATGGGCGGCCGGCGAGGCGGCTTCCACCGGCCTGCACGGCGCCAACAGGCTCGCCAGCAACTCGCTGCTGGAGGCGGCCGTCATGGGCATGCGCGCCGCTCGGGATATGGCCGGCATGGGCGCCGCGTCCGGGGTGCTGCCTTCGCAACAGATGAGGGCGGCAGCGCCCGACGCGTCCCTCATACGGCCGATCGCGTCGCGCCATCTCGGCGTTCTCCGTAACGCCGGTGCCATCCAAGGCGCGATCGCGGCATTGCTGCCGCTGGTCGAGGAGGAGGGCGCGGCAGCCGATCCGGCCATCGTGGCGCTGTCGATCGCCGTCTTCGCCAGCCTGCGGACGGAATCGCGCGGTGCCCATGCGCGAACGGATTTCCCGCTGAAACTGCACCATGCGCAGCGTCGCATGATGCGTCTTGCTGACGCGCTGGACGTCGCGCGCTCGGTCATTCCCTATTCCTTCGCCAGGAGCGCCTGACATGAGCCTTACTCCACTCCCGCGCCTCATCGTCGAGCCACCGGTGCGCAATGCCTTGCTGGAAGATCTGGGTCTTGCCGGCGACATCACCTCGGCGGCCGTCATTCCCGCAGATCATCGCTCCACCGTCGCCATGGTGGCGCGCCAGCCGGGCGTGGTCGCCGGGCTCGATGCCTCGGACCTGGCCTTCCAGCTTGTCGACCCCGGCCTCGTCATGACCCGCCATCTTTCCGACGGCGCGAAAGTCGGGCCCGGCGACGTCATAGCGACCATCAGGGGCTCGTCGCGCGCGCTTTTGACGGCGGAGCGCACCGCACTGAATTTTCTCGGTCATCTCTCCGGCATCGCCACCGTTACCGCCGGCATTGTCGAGGCGATCGGCGGCACGAAGGCGTCGATCGTCTGCACGCGCAAGACCACGCCCGGCTTGCGGGCGCTGGAGAAATATGCGGTGCGGGCCGGTGGTGGCATGAACCATCGGTTTGCGCTGCACGATGCCGTGCTGATCAAGGACAATCATGTGGCGATCGCCGGCGGCGTCGGCGAAGCGATCCGCCGCGCCAAGGCGGGTGTCGGCCATATGGTCAAGATCGAGGTCGAGGTGGATAGGCTCGACCAGCTGCGCGAAGCCATGAGCGAGGGCGTCGATGCCGTGCTGCTCGACAATATGACGCCGGACCAGCTGCGCGATGCGGTCGGCATCGTTGCCGGGCGGGCGATCACCGAGGCGTCGGGCCGCATCACGCCGGAAACCGCCGCCGCGGTTGCCGCATCCGGCGTCGATCTCATTTCCGTCGGATGGCTGACGCATAGCGCGCCGACGCTCGATATCGGGCTCGATTGGCAATCGCTTGCCTGAAGCGATGCCGGCGCTCAGATCACGGTCGGGACCTGTGCGCCGTCCATGCTGATGACCACGCCGGTGACATAGCTCGCCTTGGACGAGCTCAGGAAGGCGACCACATTGGCGATGTCTTCCGGCGCGGCCATGCGGCCGATCGGAATACGCTTGAGGGCATCGGCAAGCGCTTCCTCCTCGGTGCTGCCGGAAAGCTTTGCGGAAGCCTTCAGCCCTTCCGCGACCCGATCGGTCTCGGTGAGGCCGGGATTGAGGCCGACGACGCGCACGCCCTGGGCGGCATAGGCATTGGCAAGCCCGACGCTTGCCAACATCAGCGCGGCATTGGCCGCGCCGCCGGCGAGATGGACCGGGGAGGCGACCTTGCCGCCATTGCCGATGATGTTGACGATGGTGCCGGCGCCGCGCGCGGCCATGCGCTTGATGACGGGATCGATCACGTTGATGTAGGAAAAATACTTCGCATCCATCGCCGCGCGCCAAGCCGCCGGCGTCAGATCCGAAGCCGGCGTTCGCACGGCCGCGCCGGCGCTGTTGACGAGAATATCGATCGGCCCGATCTCCTTCTCGATCCTGTCGACGACGTCGAGCGCCTGGGCATCGGATGTCAGATCGGCGGCATAGCCATGTGCGCCGGGCAGGCCGGTCAGCGCCTTGTCGATATTGGGCTGCGAGCGCGAGCAGATACCGACGCGCGCGCCTTCCGACAGGAACAGGCGGGCGCAGGCATGGCCGATCCCCTTGGAACCGCCGGTGACGAGTACGACTTTATTGGCAAGACCCAGGTCCATGTGATGTCTCCGAATGAAATGCGATCGGATCGGAACCTATGGCCTCGCTCCCGCCGAGTACAGGCCGTATCCGCCTTCGTCACGACCTGTTGACCGGACGCTTCTGTCGTAGACGACGGCCATCGAACGATCGGCTTATGATAGCCGCTTGGCTTTCAGCACGGAGACGGCCGCTTCGCTGTTATGAACATAATCATTGGCATCCGGCTGCCGCTGCATCAGAAGGATGAACAGGAGATCGGTCAGCATCAGCTGCGCATCGCGCGCCGTGATAGCCGAGGAACGGACACGGTCCTCGTCTCCGATCGTATAAAGCCGGATATCGGCGACCCGGGCGAGCGGGTTGTCCTGCAAGCCGGTGACGGCAATGACGGTCGCCTGCCGCTGACTGGCAAGCTCGGCGATGCGCAGCGTTTCAATGCTGGCGCCGGAATAGGAGAGGGCGAACAGCAGATCGTCGGGGCCGAGCGTCGAGGCGTTGGCCATCTGCACATGGCTGTCGCTGTCATGCAGGACGATGCGTCCGAGTTTCATCAGCTTGTAGGAAAAGTCGCGGGCGACGAGCGAGGAGGCGCCGACGCCGGCAAGATGAATGCGGCGCGCCTCATAAAGCGCGTTCAATGCCCTGTCGATCTCCGGCTCGCTGTTGACCGCAATGGTTTGCTGCATGGCCTGGAGTTTGCTGCCCAGGAGTTTTTGCAGGATGACCAGATAGCCGTCTTCGACCTCGATCGTGCCGTGAATCATCCCCGCCGGTGCCTGCCATTCCTGTGCCTTGGCCTCGCTGACGGCAAGTTTCAGCTCCTGATAGCCGGCATAGCCGAGCTTCTGGCTGAACTTGACGACGCTGGACTGGCTGCGCCCGGTTTCCGCGGCAAGGGCGGCGGATGAGAGCCGCAGCATCTGATCGGGATTTTGAACGATGAACTGCCCGATCTGGCGATCGGCCGGCGCCATGGCCTCGAGCTGCGCGCTGATCTTCTTCAGAATAGACATCCGCTCCTTCGGGCCAACCGGGCCGGTTCACATGCCGCTATGGTCGAGCAAGACTACCACATGCATTAGGAATAAAAAATTCCAAATTACATTGACACATTGGAATGGCCGAATAGTCTCTTTCCAAGGCAGGCGGACTCACGCCTGCCCTTGAACCCCTTGCTTGGCGGGTTTCGTATCATGGACAGATTGCGAATATCGGGCGGTAGACGGTTGCAGGGTGCGGTGACGATCGCCGGCGCCAAGAATGCCGCCTTGCCGCAGATCGCGGCAGCACTCCTGAGCCCGCATTCGCTGGAACTGACGAACCTGCCTGTGGTCAGCGATATCGAGAACATGCTCGGCGTCATCTCGCTTCATGGTGCCGTGGTGACGCGTTCGGCGCATGGCACCACGATCGATCCCGCCGGCATCGTCTCGGTGGAGACCTCCTACGATACTGTCCGGCGCATGCGGGCAACCGTACTGGTACTGGCGCCTCTGTTGGCGCGCTTCGGTCACGCCCGCGTATCGCTTCCCGGTGGCTGCGCCATCGGCGCACGACCGGTCGACATGCACATCAAGGCGCTGGCAACCCTCGGGGCCGATATCGATGTGGAGAATGGATCGATCGTCGCATCGGCTGCGAAGGGATTGAGGGGCGCGCGCGTCGTGCTGAGCTCACCCTCGGTCGGCGCGACGGAGACGGCGATGATGGCGGCCTGCGCCGCCAAGGGCGAGACGGAGATATTGAATGCGGCGCGAGAGCCGGAAGTCGCCGATCTTGCGGCCTGTCTTGGCGCCATGGGCGCTCGGATCGACGGTGCGGGGACGCACCGCATCCTGATCGACGGCAGCACGAGCTGGCGCCCGGCCAGGCACCAGGGCATCCCCGACCGGATCGAGGCCGGCACCTATGCCGTCGCAGCCGCCATTACCGGCGGGCAGCTCGAGCTGATCCATGCCCGGCTCGAAAATCTGGCATCGGTCGTGCAGGTGCTGGAGGCCATGGGCGTCAGCGTCTGGCCGAGCGATCGCGGCCTGGTGATTTCCAGGGATGGGCCGCTGAGGGGCGCCGATATGACCACCGAACCCTATCCGGGCTTCCCGACAGACCTGCAGGCCCAGTTCATGGCGCTCGCCTGCTGCGCCGAGGGCGCCTCGCTGATCCGCGAGACGGTCTTCGAAAATCGCTTCATGCATGTGCCGGAATTGATGCGCCTCGGCGCGAACATCAAATTGCAGGGCACGACCGCGCTGGTGCGCGGCGGCAAGCCTTTGAGGGGCGCGCAGGTGATGGCGACCGATCTGCGCGCCTCGGTGTCCCTGGTGCTGGCGGCGCTGGTGTCGGAAGGTGAAACCATCGTCAACCGCGTCTACCATCTCGACCGCGGCTATGAGCAACTGGATCGCAAGCTCCGCCTGTGCGGCGCCGATATCGAGCGGCTGACGTCATGACCGCCGAAACGGAGCATTCCCGCTATTTCCTCGGCATTGACGGCGGCGGTACCGGTTGCCGTGCCAGGATCGAGGATGAGGAGGGAAGCCTGTTGGGTCAAGGCCTGTCCGGTCCGGCAACGACGAGGCTCGGGATAGAAGAGGCCTGGGCTTCGATCGCACGCGCCTTTGGCGCCGCAATCGAGGAGGCCGGTTTGGGGCCTGCTGAAATCGCGCGGGTTCATGCAGGGGTCGGACTGGCCGGGATCGGACGCAAGGGCGCGGTCGAGGCGCTGCGGGCCATCAGCCATCCTTTTGCCAGCATCGATTTCATCAGCGACGGCGAGGGGGCCTGTCTCGGCGCCCATTCCGGTCGCGACGGCGCGATCGTCATTGCCGGAACCGGGTCGATCGGCCTTGGCTTCGTCGAGGGGAGCCGTCTTCGCGTCGGCGGCTATGGCTTTCCGATCTCCGATGAGGGCAGCGGGGCCTATCTGGGGCTGAAGGTCGTGCAGCTTGCGCTGCGCGCGCATGACGGCCGGCAGAAGAAGACGGCCTTGCTGACGGAAATCATGCAGCGCTTCCAGAATGATCCCATGGACGCGGTCGCCTGGATGGACCGCGCCTCGGCGACCGACTATGCCGCTCTGGCGCCGATGGTCATGCGTCACGCCGATCAGGGCGACGCCGCCGGGCGACGCATCGTCCAGGGTGCCGCCGGACATATCGATACGCTGGTGCGCACGCTTTTCGACAAGGGCGCTCCGCGCGTCTCGCTGCTGGGCGGCCTTGCGAGCCCGCTGGAACCGTGGCTCGCTCCGGATGTCCGCCGCCGCCTCAAGCCCATCGACGGCGATGCGGTATCCGGTGCGATCATCCTGGCCAGGCGATCCGTTTGCGGGCGCTGATGGTGCGGCAACCTCTGGGTTTGTCGTCATAGGTTTTGCAGATAAAGAAGGCGCCTTCCATATATTGGACTGGTGGAACGGCAGCCGGTAGAAGGTGGCATGCCCAAGCCAGCCATCATCTTCCTGCCCGGCCTTCTCTGCGATGCCCGCATCTGGCGACACGCGTGCCCGGTTCTGCCGCCGATCGCTTCATCCTCGCTGGTATTTCCACGAGACACCACGGAATTGCTCAAAAACTTTTGAAGAGGGTCGTGCATGACGCCGGAAAATCGCCTTGCCACCTACGCCACACTTGCACCCGGACGCGTGAACCACCACCAGCTCGACGGGCTTGGCGGCATCTGGAGCCGAGGGATTGTTCGCGGCAGATTGCTGCAATCCGGCTGGGGAGCGGCGCTGGGCTTTCCCGGTCTCGAACTGAGCGATGACGGCGCCGAGATCGAGGTGTTTCTCTTCGAATCCACCGATCTTCCGGCGCATTGGCAGCAGCTCGATTCTTTCGAGGGTGAGGGCTACCGTCGTGTTATCGCGACGGTATGGACCGAGGAAGGCGCGTTCGAAGCCTATATCTATGTGCTGACGCAAGCGCGCCACACGCATGTTTCCGGG
>JASGEG010000112.1:0-6205 GCA_047606605.1 Rhizobium sp. | reverse complement strand
TGTTCGCTCGACAGGGAAACACCAACCGTTCGGGCCATCCGCATCGCCTCGGACACTTGCCGCCGCCGTGCGACGGACATCGCAAGCCGCCTGCCGATCACCTCACCGGAAGAGAGGTAGACGAACTCGGCGCGATTATGAAATTGCTTGTTTTAATTGCATGTATCTGTCGCGCGAATAGGTGGGGCGGGAGCCGGCGACAGTTGATGACCGGCTGGGCATTGGCGCGAGACGCGGGAGGGCTCAATGCTGCAGAGATCCTCGCCATCCGACCCGATGATGCCGGCGGCGTGGTGGCCGCGCAATGGCTCTTGCTTTCCTAGTGGACGCGGCGCTGGCGGTAGCCGACCGGCGTATCACCGGTCAGGTGCTTGAAGCTGCGGCAAAAGGCGCTCGGCTCGCTGTATCCGAGATACTGGCTGATGACCGGGATCGGCAGGCCGGTCGAGGCCAGCATGCTGCGTGCGATTTGCATCCGCACCGAGTTGCGAATGTCGGCATAATTGACACCGAGTTCCGATAGCTTGCGCTGGAAGCTTCTGAGGCTCATGCCGAAATCATGGGCGGCATACTCGATGTCGAGGCTTGCCGAGCGGCAGAGGGCGGCGGTGATCCAGGCCTTGATGCTGGTGATCAGGTCGAGGCGGGCATCCTCGCCGTCGATCAATTCGCTCAATTCGGTCTCCAGCCGCGCCTGCAGGCGAAAATCATGCTGGTCGAGCGGCTGGTCGAGATACCGCGCAGGCAAGAAAATCGCGTTCTCGCGCCGCCCGAAACGCAACGGACAGGCAAAATGTGACTGATATATCGCCAGATGCTCGCCGGGCAGATGCTCAAAGTCTACGCAGGAGGGCCGCCAGCCGTCGCCGATGACCGCCTCCAGCATCGAGCAGAAGACCATCTCCGTGAAGGCCGCATCCTGCACGCGATGCCGGATCGTGGCGTCTTTGATCGAATAGGAGAAGCGCGCGAGACCGTTCTCAATGTCGAGCGCCGATTTCGTATTGCTCTGCAGCGCCGGGAAATAGCGGACGAATTTCTCGATCCCGTCGCCGAGCGTCGGCGCGGTGCGGAACACGCGGGCGACCGTGCCGAGGCCGTCGAATTTGAAGAGTTTTCCAAGGCTAAGCGCCAGCAGCGGATCGTTCTTCTCTTCGGCCGCGATTTCCAGAATGGAGGTGAATGTCGTCAGCGGCAGGAAATGCTGGGCCTTGAACAGAGCAGCGTCGCCGATGCCGACACGGGCGGCGAGCGCCTGACGATCCATGCCGCGATTGTCGATGGTCGAGAGGAGGCCGTCGATCACCGATGCAGCTATGACTCCAGAAGATTCCATGGCGTTTTCCCCTCCGGTCCCAGGCCGGACAAAAGGATCGACGCAAGATGCATGCCAGTTTGTTTCTGCGCGTAGTTTTGGCGAAACGCGGGATTTTTTGGCGCAAAATGTCAATTACAGACCAGCAATTTTTGCGCACGATCCAGTCAGCGAGAAGAAAGTTCACCATTGCGAAGACCGGCCAGGCAACCGCTTGAGGCGATTGCCGGAGGCGTGCGTTTGTCCGCGCGACGGCGAGCTTTGCTTCCGACGAAGGTGCGCAAAACACCTTCGGTCACAGCAATCACTTCGAAGGAGGCATTGCATGTCTACAATGGACCTGAACAGCGGCAATCAGTTGAGGCGCAACGCGGTCGGCGTCTCGCACATCATATTCTTCGTGGTTGCCGCAGCAGCGCCGCTGACGGCGGTCGTCGGTGCCTCGCCGGCGGCCTTCGCCTTCGGCAACGGCGCGGGCGTGCCGGCCATGTACCTGCTGGTCGGGGCGCTCTATCTGTTCTTCAGCGCCGGCTTCACGGCGATGAACCGCTTCATGGGCAGTGCCGGCGGCTTCTATCCCTATATCGCCACCGGCCTCGGCAAGCCGACCGGCGTCGCCGGCGCCTTCGTGGCACTCGCGACCTATAACGCCATCGACATCGCGGTGTTCGGTCTCTTCGGCTTCTTCGTCAACGACATCGTCAAATCCGCGGGCGGTCCCGACATTGCCTGGTGGGTCTATGCCGCGCTCCTCGGCGTTGCCGTGTTCTTCTGCGGCATGCGCAACATCGAGTTCAGCGGCAAGGTGCTGGGCTACTGCATGGTCGCCGAAATCGCCATCCTGCTGCTCTTGAGCGCCAAGGTGCTGCTGACCGGCGGCGGACCGGAAGGCATCGTGCTTGCGCCATTCGGCGCCTCGGCCATCATGGGGCCTGGCCTCGGCGTGGCGCTGGTCTTCGTGGTCGCCTCCTTCATCGGCTTCGAGGCGACGGCAATCTTCGGCGAGGAGGCGCGCGAGCCGAAGAAGACCATTCCCCGCGCCACCTATCTCGCGGTGATCATCATCGCGGTGTTCTATGCCTTCGTCACCTGGTGCATCGCGCTCTATTACGGTCCCTCCAAAATCGCCGCTGAGGCAACCGCCAACACCGCGACGCTCTACCTGACAGCCGTGCAGACGCTGCTCGGGCCGGCGGCTGGCATCGTGCTCAACGCGCTTCTGATCACCAGCCTGTTTGCCTGCGCGCTGTCGTTCCACAACACGATCAACCGCTACTTCTTTGCCATCGGCCGCGAGGGACTGGCCTGGACCGGCTTTGCCAAGACCCATGACGACCACCAGTCCCCCTATATCGCCGGCGTCATCCAGACGCTGATCGTCTTCGTGCTCATCGCCTTCTTCGCGCTTGCCGGGCAAGATCCCTACGCGGTCGTATTCGCCTGGATGGGTGCCTTCGCCTCGATCGGCATCCTCGTGCTGCAGATCATGGTGTCGCTGGCGGTCGTCGGCTTCTTCCGCGCCGACAGCCGCGGCGTCGGCCTCTGGCATCGGCTGATTGCGCCCGTCATCAGCGGCATCGGGCTCGCCACCTGCCTCGTGCTGATGATTTCCAACATATCGCTGGTGAGCGGATCGGAATCGCTGATCGTCGAGATGTTCCCGCTCATCGTCGCCCTGATCGGCGTGGTGGGCGCGGTCTTTGCCGTGTGGATACGGACGAACCGTCCGCTGGTCTACGCCAATCTCGGCCGCGCCTTCGAATAGGCGATTGCCGCCCCGGCCGCCGGGCATGATCCGGCGGCCGCGCAGATGTTCAACAAAACACCATGGAGTTACCGATGCTGGATCATGTCGATCATTGCTGTGCAACCTCGCGAGCCAAGGGAGCGCCTATCGATGCGGCCGCCATCCACCCGCTCGAACCGCTGACGCCGGACGAGATCCGCAAGGCTGCCGCGATCGTTCGACGCGACCCGCCTTACGGCGCCGACACCCGCTTCGAAACCATCCAGCTTATGGAGCCCAGCAAGGCGGAGCTTCGTGCCCAGCTCGCCGGCGGGCCGGTTTTACGGCGCGCGCGCGTCAACGTCTTCAGCGCCGCCGTCGTCAGCGTCACCAAGATGATCGTATCGCTCGACGACGAAAAGATCATCTCGTCCGAGACCCTGCCGGGCAAGCGGCCGATGATCCAGCTCGAGCAGTTCCTCGGCATCGAGAGCATCGTGCGGGCCAATCCCGAGTTCATCGCCGCCTGCGCCAAGCGCGGGATCACCGAAATGGAAAAGGTTTGCGTCGATCCCTGGTCAGCGGGCAATTTCGGCGTAGCCGGCGAAGAGGGCCGGCATCTCTGCCACGTATTCGTCTGGCTCAGGCTGCGCGAGAACGAAAACTTCTACGCCCATCCGATCGAGGGGCTGAACGCGGTCGTGGACCTGACGACCAATGAGGTGATCCGCGTCGACGACTACGGCGTCGTGCCGGTGCCGATGAAGGAGGTCAACTACGAGCACCAGTTCCTGAGCCAGTTCCAGCCGAAGGCCAAGCCGATCGATGTCGTGCAGCCGGAGGGCGTCAATTTCAAGTTCGATGGCCACAGGCTCACCTGGCGCAACTGGTCGCTGGTGGTCGGTTTCAACGCCCGCGAGGCGCTGACGCTGCATGATATCTCCTTCGACGGCCGGCCGATCGTGCACCGCGCCTCGATCGTCGAGATGACCGTGCCCTACGGCAGTCCCGACAATGGCCACTTCCGCAAGAACGTGTTCGACATCGGCGAATACGGCATCGGCAAGCTCGCCAACTCGCTGTCGCTCGGCTGCGACTGCCTCGGCGTCATCAAATATCTCGACGTCACGCTCAACACCATGGACGGCGAGCCGTGGACCATCGAAAAGGCGATCTGCGTGCATGAGGAGGATTCCGGCCTGCTCTGGAAACATATCGACTTCCGCAGCGAGCGGGCCGAGATCCGGCGGGGCGCCAAGCTGGTGATCTCGACGATCTGCACCGTCGGCAACTACGAATATGCGCTCTACTGGTATCTCTTCCTCGACGGAATGATCGAGTTCGAGGTCAAGGCGACCGGCATCATCAACACCGCCGCCTGCATCCCCGGCCGGCCGGGCAAATACGGCCGCGAGGTCGTGCCCGGGGTGATCGGCCATATCCACCAGCACATCCTCTGCGCCCGGTTGGAAATGGCGGTGGACGGCGACGCCAACAGCGTGGTCGAGTGCAACACCTTTGCCGAACCGCTCGGCCCGGCCAATCCCTACGGCAACGCCTTCTACGAGCAGGAGACGGTCTTTGCGCGCGAAAGCGAGGCTGCCCGGCGCGCCAATCCGGCGTCGCATCGCTACTGGAAGGTCATCAACCCCAACAAGGCCAACTATGCCGGCTCGCCGGTGGGGTATCGGCTGGACGCAACCCATTGCGTGACGCCTTTCGTGCATCCGGATTCTCCCTCGGGCAAGCGCGCCGGCTTCGTGCAGAACCACCTCTGGGTGACGGCGCTCGATCCCGAGGAGCGGTTTCCCGCAGGCGAGTTCATGAACCATTCGGACGGCAATGGCGGAGTATCGGATTTCATCAAGAAGGATCGGCCGATCGAGAATGCCGAGATCGTGCTCTGGCACGTCTTCGGCCTGCATCATCCGGTGCGGATCGAAGATTTCCCCGTCCAGCCCTGTGTGACCACCGGTTTCAAGCTGATGCCGAACGGCTTTTTCGACGGCAATCCGGCGATAAACCTGCCGCCGGAGGTGAATGCCGCGAGCTGCAACGCCTAGCGGGGCGGGCTGCTTGCCGCCCGCTCGAGGGGCAATCACCCATGAGGTCTGCCCGGGTAGTCCTGAGATGAATGCGGAAAAGCCATGCATAGTGACGTCATCCTGATGAGCGGTCTGCTGCTGGGTTTTGCCGGCAGCGCGCATTGCGCCTGCCTCTGCGGCGGGATCGCCTCGTCGCTGATGCTGGCGACCGCGCCTGAACGTCGCCGTTCGACCTCGTTCCTGATGATCCAGCTCGGCCGCGTATTGACATATGTGGCCGCCGGCGCTGCCGTCGGCTCGATGATGGAGGCATTCGGCCGGCTGCTGCGATTTTCGGGCGGGCAGGAGGTGCTGCGGCTGATTGCGGCCGCGGCCCTGATCTGGTCGGGGCTTTCGATCATCGGCATCCTGCCGGCGATCCGGCGGCTGGACGGCGGGATCATGGCCGTGATCGGCCGCGCGCCGGCCGCCATCTCGCGGCCGCTCAACGCATCGACACCGCTCGTCGTCGGCATCTGCTGGGGGCTGGCGCCCTGCGCCATGGTCTATAACGCGCTGATGACGGCGATGCTGACCGGCTCGATGGCCGGCGGCGCCCTGTTCATGACCGGTTTCGGGCTTGCAACCATTCCCGCCGTCTCGGCTGTCGCCGCCGGTACGGCGATGCTGACTGGGTCACAACGCGCGCGGCAGCGAGGCCCGGCCTTGCGACGCATGGCAGGACTGACGCTCGCTGCCATTGGCATCTTGAGTGCGACATTCCCGGGCGCCTCGCTCGCCGGCCTTTGTCTCGGCTGAGATATCTGCAAGCCGTCAGGCGATCGCTCGCCAGCAAACCAGGGGTGACGCACCCTTGCGACGTCGCCACGGTGACCGCGTTCGATGATGAGACGGAATTGCCGCAGGATGAGCCTTTGCAATGATTTCCCGTTAAAATTGCCCATTGATTGCCGTCATTTGTGAGAAGCGTGCTGGTCGCTCAAGCTCAATGGAAGGGATGGAGAGGGTTATGCTGCGAAGTTCCGACGCTCAGCTATGGCCGAGCCAGGAGCTTTAGCGGTATATGCTGATCGGATACGGACAACCACGCGCCAGCAACTCGTGGCTCTCAGTGAACGT
>JASGEG010000111.1:0-2871 GCA_047606605.1 Rhizobium sp. | reverse complement strand
GTTCGAAGACTTCCCAAACTTCATCATCGCAGGCGCAAAACAACGTCCTGCTGGACAATCATCATAGGAGAGTTCCAACATGACCGTTTACACCGATACCGCGCGTTTCGACACCGGCCGAGCCATGACCGAAACCGAGATGCGAAAGGTCGCCCCTTCGATCTTCGCAACATCAGCGTATGAAAGCCGCTCCGAGCGCTTCAAGCCGATCCCGACGATTGAGGTCTTGCGTGGGCTGACGCCCGCAAACTTCAAGTGCTTATAGAGGGTGGCAACGTCTGCCTGATCGCGGCTGATCCGGTCCAGCGCCTCGGCCAGCAATATCTTGAACTCGCCGCGCTGCGCATCCCGTACAAGCTGTTGGATGCCAGAACGCAGAATGGTGCTCGATCCCGATATCGCCGCATCCTCATACGAACCGACGATCTGCCAGCGCTCCCCCCCGCATGTTCCCGGCAAAGCCGGAACTGGTCTTCAATCGACGCTTCGCTCTGATTGTCGGACGAATAACGAGCATACAAGGCTGCGCGGGTCATGGCGGCGGACTCCTGTCTAAAGGTTCTTCAAATCCTTGATGAGCGCAAAGAGGTGCAACGGATCGGTGGGAGACGGCTGGAAGTCGAACCGCTCATAGAACGCGCGCGCCGCATCGTTCTTGGCGTGGACCACGAGCGCGCGGACCCCGGCAATGTCGGCCACTTGCAGCGTCCGCAGAACAGCATCGCGTAACAACCCCGCGCCGATCTTCCTGCCCTGCCACGCCTCGCTGACGCCGAGCCGGGCCAGCAGCATGACCGGCACGGGATGCCGGGCCAGCCCTTTGGTCAACCGCTCGGGGGCTTCCTCGTAGCGGACTTCGCCGACCACGAGCGTATAGAAACCCACGATGGCATCGTCATCCGAAACACCCACATAGGTCTGCGAGGCGTTCGCCATCTGGTTCGGCAGAGCAAAGCGGACCAGAAAGCGATTCAGCGCTTCCTCGCCACAGTCGAAGTTCTCGACGGCATGACGGCGATGCAGCTTTTCGATACGAAGGCGCGTCACGAACGATTATCGTCCGAAAAGACGCTCGGCTCGTTCAAAAGCTTGCGCAGGCGTGGCAGATCGCGCGGCGGTGCGTCCAGCGCGGCAACGAAGGCTTCCCACCTTTCGGGCGGAAGCTGGAATACGCGACGGTCGGCAAGAGCTTCCTCGGCCCGGCCAAGCGCGCTTTCAAGCACGAACTCGCTCAAGGAGCGGCGTTGCGCATGCGCGGCGGCGGCAAGGGTGTGCTTGGCCTCCGCCGTCAGGCGAAGATCGAGCTTTTCGGTGCGGGTGATGCGTGTGTTCATGGCAATGTCTCCTGAACATACCCTATCAGAACGCCCGACATTGTCAAGACAATCCACCTGCATCATCATGTGTCTTTTCCGCCCGGCTCATCTCGTGTCGGTAGCGTATTGTCGTTCGCGGCCTGCAACGCCTCGAAGTGCTCCCGCGCGATCTGCCTGCCGATCAGCCGGGCGATGGACAACACCACGGCGTCCAGCCGTTCGGTCGCATCGTCTTCGTTCCCGGCATCCTGTCCGTTGAGCGGGCGATTGTCGTTCGCCGGTCCTTGTTTCCCGTCCTTGTCCCCGTGATCAGAAGTCATCGAAGTCGAACTCGTTATGCGAGCGTTGCCGCCACCCGGCGGGATCGGCAATCCAGCGATTGATGTCGGATTCCCGCCATCAATCGCCGTTAGTGCTGATCTTCAGTTGGGCCGGGAACGTGCCTTCGGCGATCTTGCGATAGATGGTGGACCGTGACAGGCCCGTGCGAGCGCGGACGGTGTTAAAACGAATGATACGGTCTGGTTGACGCATGGCTGCGCTGCCTCCTTCTGATTGCTGAAGAGACCAGAAGGAAGTAGAAATTATCCTTTTACAATAAATATTTAGATGACATAGTGGCGGATCGTAATATAGCGTAGAAACGGCGGTAAACAGGACGGTTCTACAATCCGATTCCCCGGCCCTTGCCGAGGCCGTGACTAAGCGCAAGTTGTCGGCTGAGCCTCATGCCTGAGTCGAAATCCATGCTGATGCCGAGTTTCTTCTTGCGGATTTCCAGCATGGATTCCAGTTGCGGATCGCGTTCAAGGCTCATCGCCATGTTGCCCATCTCCGCACGCGCGGCTCTGTAGCCGGAATAGTCGCCCGCCGCATACTGGCGCTGGCTCGTCTGGTCGAGTTTCTGCCAGCGCTCCACGAAACGGTCGGCGCGGGCATCTGGCGAGAGGCCGTAATCGTTGCCCCGCCCGGTGCGAATTTCTGTTTCGAGCTGGAGGGCGCGGATGGCGCGGTTGATCCTGCCCGATCCCGCTTCGCGGGCAAGGCTGTTGTCCTTGCTGTAGGCCGCTTCCGCATCCTGCCAGCCATGGGGGCGAACCTCCTCGAAGGCACGCCGTGACGCACCAAGCTCGCGCCGCTGCTCGTCGGAAGGTGTGAGACCCTGTTGCCAGCTTTCCTTGTGGCGCCGGCAAGCGCGCGAGGGCATTCTGGTCCTGCCTTTTGAGACGATGTCGGGCCTGTTGGAGGCCAAACTGAATGCGATCTCATCCAAGCAGAAACTGATTGCCGAGCAGATGACCGAGCGCATACTTGCCGGTCAGATGAAGATTGCAGCCTTTGACCAGATGCTCGACGATCTGGAGAAGGAGCGTACGCGCCTGGCGCTTGAACTGGAGGCGGCGACGCCGATTTCACTGAAACGGAAGAAGAGTGATAAGGTCGGCCTGCATAATCCGGACGAACCGATCATTGTGAACCCGGCAATGTTCCAGTCGGTTCTGGATGCGATGACGACGGCCCTGAAGGGTTCCAGGGATGGCAATGACACGTTGGC
>JASGEG010000110.1:0-15401 GCA_047606605.1 Rhizobium sp. | reverse complement strand
GCAACCAAGAAAAGGCCGACAAAGCTTCCGACTTTGCCGACCTCTTTAATCGTAGCTACTAAGCGCTAACAAAACCACTTCAAGTGGTTCAAGCGCAGCGTTTCAAACCTCCACCTTTGGTGGAGGTCATGACTTCTTTTCGATCGAGCCGGGATCACTTGCCCCAGATCTTCTTGTACTGATCCTTATAGCCGTTGCCGGGATCGAAGGTGTTCTGCGGGCCACCGTCGAACTCGACATTGTCGGCCGTCACCACATGCAGCGGCGACAGATAACCGGACCATTTTTCTCCCGCAAAGGCACGGTTGAGCTCGTCCACGAGCTGCCAGCCCTGCAGGTTCAGCGGTTCGGCGACCGTGACCTTCTGGAATTGGCCGGCGCGAATGCGCTCATAGGCCGACTGCGAACCATCGCCGGCGGCGACATTGATCGGCGCGTCGGTTCCACCCTTGCCGGCCGATGCCAGCGACGGGCCCATGAAGTCGAAGTAGAGGTCGTTGATGGCAAGCGAATGCGTCCAGCTGTCGCCGTATTTCTGCAGGAGCGATGTGGTGAGCTGCGGCATGCGCTGCGATGTCTCGGCAATCGGCGTATCGACATATTCGAGCACCTTGCCGCCGAGCCGCTCGATCTCGGCCTTCATCCTGTCGGCCTTGGCAATGGCGATGGCATAGGTCGAATCCGTGAAGATGATGACGCCCGGCTTGCCCTTGGCATCGACGAACGCCCAGTCGGCCGCGGCCTTGGAGACTTCCATCGCATCCGTGCTGACATTCGCGAAGAGCCCGCTCTTCTCGTCGGGGCCGATGACCGGACCGGCATGCCAGGCGACCAGCGGGATCTTTGCCTCTTTTGCCTGCTCAAGGGCAGGGGCCTGTTCGACCGCGTCGAAGCCGTCGATGATGATGCCGTCGGGCTTCAAGGCGATGGCCTGGCCGAAGGCGGCGGTTCGTCCCCCGATCGAACCGGCGCCATCGAGAACCTTGACCTGCCAGCCGATTGCCTTGGCTGCTTCCTCGACGCCGTTGCTGACGCCGAGAATGCCGCCGTTCTTCAGGTCGCCGGCGAGAACCACGATGGTCTTGCCCGCCTGCGCCTTCGGCCCGGTGGTCGGGCCATCCCATTGTTTGACCGCCGAGGCATATTTGTCGACGACGGCCTTGGCGTCGGCCAGCGGATCGGCAAAGGCCTGGGTTGCGCATAGCATCAGCAAACCGGTGGTTGCCTGCAGGCAATATCTGCGTTTCATTGTCTGTCTCCTCCCTTTGGAAATCAAAGCAATATGATCTTCAGTTATTCGGTGGTCTTGGCGGGTAGTTGCGGCTTCTGCGCCGGCGCCATGCGGCCTGCATGGCTGCGGCGGCGCTGGGCATAGCCGGCGATGCCGATGGCCACCAGCAGCGTGACGCCGTTGAAGAGCGGCTCCACGTAGAAGGAACCGCCGATCTGCTGGATGCCGGCAATGCCGACGGCGAGGATGATGACGCCGATCATCGTTCCCCAGACATTGACGCGGCCCGGCTTGATGGTGGTGGAGCCGAGGAAGGCGCCGACGAGCGCCGGCAGGAGATATTCCAGCCCGACGCTGGCCTGGCCGATGCGCAGCTTCGAGGCGAGCAGGACGCCGGCGACGGCGGCGAGCGTGCCCGAGGTCACGAAGGCGCCGATGACGAAGCGGCGCACCGGGATGCCGTTCAGCGCCGCCGCCTTCGGGTTGGCGCCGATGGCGTAGATGTAACGGCCGATCGGTGTGTATTCGAGAATGACCCACATCACGAAGGCGAGGCCGAGGACATAGAGCCCGGTAATGGGCAGGCCGAAGACCATGGTGCCGTTCAGCGCGTAAAAGCCCTGCGGCAGCATGCCGACCACCTGCCGTCCGCCGGTATGCCACAGAGCGATGGCGTAAAGCACGGTGCCGGTGCCGAGGGTAGCGATGAAACTGTCGATCTTGGCGATCTCGACCAGCAGGCCATTGAGGAAGCCGGTCAGCGCGCCGAGCAGCAGCACGATCAGCACGGCGACCGGCCAGGGCAGGCCGAACATCGTCTGCAGGCTGATGGCCAGCACATGCCAGAGCACGATACCGTAGCCGATCGTCAGGTCGATGCGGCCGGCCGCCATCGGGATCATCGCCGCCAGCGACAGGATGGCGATGATGGTCTTGTCGGAGACGATCGAGCGCAGATTGAGCAGCGTCGGGAAGGTCTGCGGCAGCAGGATGGAAAAGAGGACGATCAGAAGGGCAGTCAGGATGACGAGCCCGTAGACCGGCAGGAGCCGTTGGATCTTCTGGCCGAATGTCATTCCCGCCAGTTCGGATCGAGTGGGTTCGAGCGCATTGGATTCGATCGATTGCATGGGGTTTCTTCTCCGATTTAGGCGGCTTCGGATGCGGATGCGGATGCGGAAGCGGCGGCGATGACCGCCGGTGTCGTCAGCTCGGGGCCGCTCAGCTCCCGCACGATCCGGCCGCGCGAGAAGACCAGGGCACGATAGCAGATATGGGCGATCTCCTCGAAGTCGGTTGAGACGACAAGGACGGCAAGCCCTCCTTCCACCGCCTCCGCGATCAGCCGGTAGATGTCCGCCTTGGCGCCGACATCGACGCCGGCAGTCGGGTCTTCGGCGATCAGCAGTTTGCGGCCGGTCGCCAGCCAGCGGCCGACGACCACCTTCTGTTGATTGCCGCCCGACAGCGCTTCGATCGCCAACGCCTGGTCGTTGGGCCTGAGGCCGACGCGGCCACCCAGCGCATAAGCCATCTCGGCCTCGCGTTTGGGCGACAGAAACGAGAACAGGCCGCGACCGGAGGCACCGGGATTGAGGAAGGTATTCTCCCTGAGGCTCAGCGACATGGCGACCGACTCTTCCGTCCGGTCTCTGGCGATCAGGCCGATGCCGGAGGCCATGGCGGCGACCGGGCTCGATAGATCGGGTTCGGCGCCGCCCAGCCGGACCGAGCCGCTCGACGGCTCGCTGCCGAACAGCGCGCGCCCGATCAGCTCCTGGCCGGCGCCCCGCAAGCCGACAAGGCCGAGAAGCTCTCCCTTTCGGATATCGAAGGAGACGGGGCCGGCGCCACGGCAGGACAGCTCCTTGACCGAAACGATGGCGGGGCCGGCGGCGCGCTCGGCCTTGACGAAAAGCTGATCGGCCTTGCGGCCGACAATCATGCGGATGAGTTCGTCCGACGTGGTGTCGGAAACCGGTTTCTGGCCGACGAGCTGCCCGTCGCGCAGCACCGCGACGCGGTCGGCGATCCGGAAGATTTCGTCCAGCCGGTGCGAGACATAGATCATCGCCACGCCGCGCTCCTTCAGCGGGCGGATAGCGGCGAACAGCTTCTCCACCTCGTCGGCGGGCAAGCTTGCCGTCGGCTCGTCGAGAACGAGAACATCAGCCTCCACGGCCAGCGCGCGGGCGATCGCGACCAGGGATTTTTCGGTGCGCATCAGCTCCTGCACCCGGGTCGACGGATCGAAATCGCAGCCGACGAGCTTCAGGGCCTCGGCGGTGCGCCGTTCGGTCGCCCGCCAGTCGATCAGCCGGCCGCGCAGCGAATAGCCCTGAGCCAGACCGACATTCTCGCCGACCGTCATCCATTCGATCAGTCCGAGATCCTGATGGATAAAGGCGACCGGCTGGCGCTGGTTCGGCTGCGGCGGGCGGTGATGATAGGGCTTGCCGCGAAACAGGATCTGGCCGCCATCCGGCCGATAGATGCCCGCAAGCGTCTTGATGAGGGTCGATTTTCCCGCGCCGTTCTCGCCGAGCAGGGCCAGGATTTCTCCGGACTTGAGATCCAGCGAGACGTTCGACAGCGCGCGTGTTCCACCGAATTCCTTGGTGATATCGCAAAATTCGAGCAGCTTGCCGTCGTTCATCTCGCTCCTCCCAAAGCTTCGATGGGGTGAGGCTATGTTATCGATAACATTCCGTCAAGAGGGTCCGTCGGCGGAGTATTTTGTCAGCGGGATTGCGTGGAAGGGGCGTTTCTTTGGAACATGATGCCGTCGGTTCTCCGATGCCGCACCCGACCAATGCCGGTGGTTTTGATGGGATGATATGCGTACAACTTCAAGTAAAGGATCGCATCAAACAGGAAATACTTACATATTATGAATGTCGTCGATGCGTCATCCTTCTACTCTTCCTGCGTTCGCAGGGAGGATTTGAAACTTCATTCTTTGTTTCTCTAAAATATGCATGAGATAATTTTGAAAAACCGTGCCTTATTATGGACAATACTGTTGCGTCTTGGATAGAAGATAGGGTGGCAGCGCGCTCGTGCGGCGTGCGCGCTGATATTGTTGTCGGGATAATAGCGATCGGAATCTGCTTTCTAGGGACCGAAGGCGTGGCAGATATGCTTTCGGGGGTCGCCTGTTCAGGAGCGTATATGAGGTACGTCACTCAATCCGATTTCAAGATTGTAGAGGCCAGCCCCGATGCGATGTCGGAGCATTATGCCAGGACCCTGTCGCCCGCGACGGTGGAGCCTTTGCAGCCAAGTGCGCTGATCTCCGTGGAAGACCGTCATTTCGCCGTCGGGCGCTGCGATGTCTGGAACGGAAAATGTCACTCGGGAATGAAGGTGATGCTTTCGCGGGCGCCGGACGCCTGTGCGCTCTACCTGCCGTCGTCCGGAGTGATGGAAGTGGATACGGGCCGCAAGCGGCTCATTTCGGAGCCGGCGACCGCGCTTCTGGCCGATATGTCCCGTTTCGAGCGATTGACGCTTCATGAGGATCGCAGCCATATCGGCATGGCCTTCGAGAGATCCGCCATGATCCAGCAGTTGAGCGAATTGCTGGATGCGCCCGTCGTCGGCCGTATCGATTTCGACCATGCCATCGATCTCGCGACCGCGCCGGGCGCGCGGATAGCAGCACTCGGTCACCTGGTCTGGAGCTCGCTGAATGTCGCGGAGGCGGAGCGCCCCTCCTTGGCCTTCGTCGAGCGGTTGATGCAGGCGATGATGATCGCGTTGCTGGAGAGCGTTCCCAACAATTATTCGGCGCGGTTGGAAAAGCCGGTTTCTCCGGCGATCCCGAAGCGCCTGAAGCGGGCGATCGAATATATGCATGCCAATGTCTCCTCGCCGATGGGGATTGCCGATATCGCACAGGAGGCCGGCACCAGCGTGCGGACGCTGCAGGCGGCCTTTCAGCAGTTCAAGAATACGACTCCGCTGAATTACCTGCGGGCGATCCGCCTGGAAGGCGCCCGCAAGGCCCTGACGGACCCGAAATGCCGTCAGTCGGTCGCCGAGGTGGCGCGAAGTTGGGGTTTCTCTCACATGGGGCGTTTTGCGGCGCTCTATCACCAATCCTTTGGCGAGATGCCGTCGAGCACGGCCAAGATGGGAAGAGGCGACGGTCTCTAGAGGCGGTCGGCAGACGCCGCCGCCCGATGCCACGCGCTGTTCAAGGCACGCAGAGTTTATACCGAATACGCAGGAAAGCGGATCGCCATCGACCACCGCTCGTCATCCCGCATTGAAGTTCAACAGGGAGTAGGACAGTCTCGCAGCGGTTGTTGTCGCTCGGCGTTGACTGATCCCGACGGCAGCAACACCCGCCCGTCGTCACCCCAACTTCGATGGGCGGGATTTCCTTCAGGATGCTGTCCGGACGCTCGGTTCACCGCTCTGGAAGTCCTTCACTCCCTAGCCATAACAGCAATGTCAGCGGCCGAAACGGCACGCGAATCCGGATTTTCACTGGCCGCAGAATGCCCGCCTGGGGAGCGCTTCGGGCAACGAAGGCCCTTGCCGGATGTCAAAAAAGTATCAGTTCTTGGTGCAGGGCGTAGTAGCGGCTGGCGACATCCGCGCGTAACTTCGCTCTATCGGATCGTTTCGTGTCTCTGGGAGGAGGTGCGACGAGACAATGATCGAAGGTGAAGGGAGGTATGCAGCATGAGTCCCGATCTGGAAGTGGTTGCCATCGGCAGCGGCGAATCCTTCAAGGCCTGGGAGCATGGCTACCCCTACCGCACGGTCCGCTGGCATTTTCATCCCGAATACGAGATCCATCATGTCGTCGCCACGACCGGCCAATATTTTGTCGGTGATTTCATCGGTGAATTCGAGCCGGGAAATCTGATCCTGACCGGGCCGAACCTGCCGCACAACTGGGTCAGCGACGTGCCGCCCGGCACCTGCCTGCCGCTGCGCTGCCGCGTGTTGCAGTTTTCCGAATTCTTCCTTGCGGATGCCACCAAGATCTTTCCTGAACTGTCCGCCTGTGCCGGCATCCTGGAAATGAGCCGGCGCGGCGCGCTCTTCACGCCAGAGACCGCCGCGATCGTCGGCCCGATCCTTGGCGAACTTGTCGAAGCGCAGGGTATCCGCCGCATCGAGCTTTTCATGAATGTGCTGAATGCGCTGAGTTCGGCGCAGGGCACGCGCACGCTCGCGAGCGCGCTCTACCATCCAGACCCTTCCGGCTTCATGTCGGCCGGCGTCAACAAGGCGCTTGCCTATATCAATGCGCATCTGACCGAACCGTTCAGCGAAGGGGATCTGGCCGCGCTCACCGGACAGAGCCCAAGCTCCTTTTCCCGCAGCTTTCGTCGGCACACGGGCATGGCGCTGGTGCAATATGTCAACCGCCTGCGGGTCAACTTCGCCTGCCATCTGCTGATGAGCCAGTCGGATATGTCGATCACCGACATCTGCTTTGCGACGGGCTTCAACAATATCTCGAATTTCAATCGCCGTTTTCTGGAGCAGAAGGGCATGGCGCCCTCGCGGTTCAGGGCGTTGCTGGCGCAAAACATAGGAGCGGTGGAGGCCGCCTAAAAAAGGGAGGACAGGGAGGAACGGACAACAATCCGGGCAAGGCGAAACGGGCGGCTGATGGTCGCCCGAGGGGCAGTCTTGTCTCGAAAACGCCGGCTGGGCGACGGCTTAAAAGCCCGCCGAGGCAGGCTCAAGCGGGGACCCGGGCTCGATGGACGAGCAAGGCCCCGATCGAAACCTTTACATTTGGAACGGAGAAATTCCAATGAGCAAATTTGCATGGAAACTGGTGGGGAAACTGGCGGGTTCGGCAGCGCTTGCCGCAGGCCTTCTGAGCGGCGCATCCGCCTTCGCACAATCGGCGAAAGTGACGGATGCGACCGTTGCCTTCCTCATGCCCGACCAGAGCTCGACGCGCTACGAAGAGCATGATTATCCGGGCTTCCAGGCGGAGATGAAGAAGCTCTGCGCCGGCTGCAAGGTGATCTATCAGAACGCCAACGGCGATGCTTCGCGCCAGCAGCAGCAATTCAATTCGGCGATCTCGCAGGGTGCCAAGGCGATCGTGCTCGATCCGGTCGATTCCACGGCGGCGGCCTCGCTCGTCAAGCTCGCCCAGAGCCAGGGCGTCAAGGTCATCGCCTATGACCGGCCGATCCCGTCGGCAGCGGCGGACTATTACGTCTCCTTCAACAATGAGGAGATCGGCAAGGCAATCGCCAAGTCGCTCGTCGATCATCTGAAGGCGAAGGGCGTGAAGGCCGGCGACGGCGGCCTCCTCGAAATCAACGGGTCTCCCACCGATGCGGCCGCCGGCCTCATCAAGAAGGGTATCCATGCCGGTCTCGCCGACGGTGGCTATCCGGTGCTTGCCGAGTTCGACACGCCGGAATGGGCGCCGCCGAAGGCGCAGCAATGGGCAAGCGGGCAGATCACCCGCTTCGGCAAGAAGATCGTCGGCGTCGTCGCGGCCAATGACGGCACGGGTGGAGCTGCCGTCGCCGCCTTCAAGGCGGCCGGTGTGGACCCGGTTCCGCCGGTGACCGGCAACGATGCCACGATCGCCGGCCTGCAGCTCATTATCGCCGGCGACCAGTACAACACTATCTCCAAGCCGAGCGAGATCGTGGCGGCGGCGGCAGCCAACGTCGCCATCCAATTGCTGTCGGGCGAAGCGCCGAAGGCCGACACCAAGCTCTTCGACACGCCGACGCAGCTCTTCACCCCGGCGCTGGTGACGGCGGAAAACCTGAAGGCCGAGATCATCGACAAGCAGGTCAACGGCAAGCCGATCCAGACGCCGGAGCAATTGTGCGGCGACCGCTATGCTGAAGGCTGCAAGAAGCTCGGCATCATCAAGTAACACCTCCCGGACCAATCTCCCGGCCGTCCAGCGCGGCGGCCGGGAGATTGCGCGGGCACGCAGACCCAATCAACGAAAGGCTCGCGACACATGACCGCCGCCAGCGACCATCCAAGCCCGACAGGCGAGCTCATCCTCAGCCTCAAAGGCATCTCCAAACATTTCGGTGCCGTATCGGCGCTCACCGATATCGATCTCGACGTGCATGCCGGCGAAGTCGTGGCGCTCGTCGGCGACAATGGCGCCGGCAAATCGACGCTGGTCAAGGTTCTGGCCGGCGTCCACCAGCCAAGCTCGGGCACCATTACCTTCCGCGGCGACAAGGTGACGCTTGGCGATCCGAGCGCGGCGCTGTCTCTCGGGATTGCGACCGTCTTCCAGGACCTTGCGCTTTGCGAGAACCTCGACGTCGTCGCCAATATCTTTCTCGGTCGCGAATTGAGGCCGTTGCAGCTCGACGAGACGGCGATGGAGGTTCGTGCCTGGACGCTGCTGAACGAGCTTTCCGCCCGCATCCCGAGCGTGCGCATTCCGATCGCGTCGCTGTCAGGCGGACAGCGCCAGACCGTGGCGATCGCGCGCTCGCTGCTGCTCGAGCCGAAGATCATCCTGCTCGACGAGCCGACGGCCGCACTCGGCGTCGCCCAGACGGCCGAGGTGCTGAACCTTATCGAGCGCGTGCGCGACCGTGGGCTCGGCGTCGTCATGATCAGCCACAATATGGAGGATGTCCGGGCGGTCGCCGATCGCATCGTCGTGCTCCGGCTCGGCCGCAACAACGGCATCTTCTATCCGGATGCGTCGAACCAGGAACTCGTCAGCGCCATCACCGGCGCCACGGAAAATGCCGTTTCCCGCCGCGCCGGCCGTCGTCAGGCGCAGCAGGACAGCGGGCAGGAGGGTCGGATATGACTGGCAATGCAAAAGAAGCCACGACGCTGCTCGACCGCAGCGATGTCCGCGTCAATCACGATGCGGGACTTGCGGCAACGATCCGCTCGTCCATCGACAAGGTGCGCTCCGGCGATCTCGGATCGCTGCCGGTGGTCGTCGGCCTTGTCATCATCTGGACTGTTTTCGGCACGCTCAATCCGACCTTTCTGTCCAGCAACAATCTCGCCAACCTGCTCTTCGACGCCTCGACTGTCGGCGTGATCTCGCTCGGCATCGTCTGCGTGCTGATGGTCGGCGAAATCGATCTTTCCGTCGGCTCGATCAGCGGCTTTGCCTCGGCCATGGTCGGCATGCTCTGGGTCAACGAGGGCTGGCCGGTCGCCGCGGCGATCTTGGCTGCCTTGATCGTCGGCGGCATTATCGGATCGCTCTATGCCCTGCTTTTCAACCGGCTGGGCATGCCGAGCTTCGTGTCGACGCTGGCGGGCCTGCTCGCCGTACTCGGCATGCAGCTCTACCTGCTTGGCGCCACCGGTTCCATCAACCTGCCCTATGGCTCGCCCGTCGTGAATTTCGGCCAGTTGCTGGTCATCCCCAAGCCGCTCGCCTATCTCTTCGCGCTGCTTCCGGGCATCGCGATGCTGTGGACCGGCTATCGCGCGGCGGAACGCCGGCGGAAGGCCAATCTGTCGGCCCGCTCGTTGGGCGGCCTCGTCATCCGTTCGCTGGCGCTGACCGCAGCCCTGGTCTTCGTCGCCTTCTATCTCAACCAGGATCGCGGCATTCCCTGGATGTTCGCGCTCTTCGTCGCGCTCGTCATCGTCATGAACTATGCGCTCACCCGCACCCAATGGGGCCGGTCGATGGCGGCTGTCGGCGGCAATCGCGAAGCGGCGCGGCGGGCCGGCATCAATGTCCGGCGCATCTACACCAGCGCCTTCGTCCTGTGCGCGATGTTTGCGGCCCTCGGAGGCGTGATGGCTGCGGCACGCCTTGCCTCGGCCAGCCAGCAGGCCGGCACCGGCGACGTCAATCTGAATGCGATTGCCGCTGCCGTGATCGGTGGAACCAGCCTGTTTGGCGGGCGCGGCAGCGCCTATTCCTCGCTGCTGGGCATCATCGTCATCCAGTCGATCGCCAGCGGGCTCACCATGTTGGATCTGTCGTCGGCGCTTCGCTACATGATCACCGGCGCAGTTCTTGCCATCGCCGTCATTGTCGATTCCGTCGCTCGCCGCTCCCGCGCTTCGCACGGGCGGGCCTGATACTCCCAAAAAAGTAGGACCACCATGAGACAGGATTTTTCCGGTAAAGTCGCGGCGATCACCGGCGCCGCCTCCGGCATCGGGCTCGAATGCGCCAAGGCGCTGTTGAACGAAGGCGCAAGCGTCGCCCTGGTCGACAGGGCCGAGGACAGGCTGAAGGAACTCGCGGCGGAATTGGGGCCTCGCGCCTTTCCCGTCACTGTCGACCTTACCGATCCGGCAAGCGTGGCGACGATGCTGCCGCAAATTCTCGGCAGGTTCGGCAAGCTCGATATCTTCCATGCCAATGCCGGCGCCTATATCGGCGGCGAGGTGGCCGAGGGCGACCCCGATGCCTGGGACCGGATGCTGAACCTCAATATCAACGCCGCCTTCCGCTCCGTGCGGGCCGTGCTGCCGCATATGGTGGAGCGCAAGACCGGGGACATCATCATGACCAGCTCGATTGCCGGGCTGGTGCCGGTGGTGTGGGAGCCGATCTATACTGCGTCCAAACATGCGGTGCAGGCCTTCACCCATACGGTGCGGCGCCAGGTCGCCAAGCATGGCATCCGGGTCGGCGCCGTGGCGCCGGGGCCGGTCGTGACGGCGCTCATCAGCGACTGGCCGCAGGCGAAGCTTGACGAAGCCATCGCCGCCGGTGGATTGATGGAGGCGACGGAGGTCGCCGAGGCGGTGATCTTCATGCTCTCGAGGCCGCGCAACATCACGATCCGCGACCTCGTCATCCTGCCGCTCAGCACGGATCTTTGACAATGGCTGCATATTTTATCGGCATCGATGTTGGCACCGGCAGCGCGAGGGCGGGCGTCTTCGACGATGCCGGCGGGCTGCGGGGCTCGGCAAAGCGGCCGATCACCATCTGGCACGAGGCCGGACATGTGGTCGAACAGTCGAGCGAGCAGATATGGCAGGCCGTATGCGCCAGCGTGCGCGAGGCTGTGGCTCAAGCCGGTATCGAGGTTTCCGAGGTGGCGGGTGTCGGCTTCGACGCGACCTGCTCGCTGGTCGCCGTCAGGGCCGATGGTTCGCCGGTCGCGGTCGGGCCATCCGGCGATCCCGCCCGCAATATCATCGTCTGGATGGATCATCGCGCCGCCGGCGAGGCGGCCGAGATCAATGCCGGAGATCATGAGGTGCTGCGCTATGTCGGCGGGCGCATCTCGCCGGAGATGGAGACGCCGAAACTCCTCTGGCTGAAACGGAAGCTGCCGCAGTCCTTCGCGGCCGCCGACCGCTTCTTCGATCTCGCCGATTATCTGACATGGCGGGCGACAGGTTCGCTCAGCCGGTCGGTCTGCACCGTCACCTGCAAATGGACCTATCTTGCGCATGAGAAGCGCTGGGATGCCGCCTATTTCAGGGATATCGGCCTGGCCGAACTGGCCGATGAGGGGTTTGCGAGGATCGGAACCGACATCGTCGATCCAGGCTCGCCCCTCGGCGGCGGCCTGCTCGAAAATGCCGCCCATGATCTCGGCCTTGCGGCCGGCACGCCGGTGGCCGCCTCGCTGATCGATGCCCATGCGGGCGGGATCGGGACCCTGGGTGCCGCGGGCTCGGATGGCAAGGTCCATCTCGAAAGCCGTCTCGCCTATATTTTCGGAACCTCGGCCTGCTCCATGGCCTCCAATCCGGCACCGGTCTTCGTCGATGGCGTCTGGGGGCCTTATTATTCGGCCATGGTGCCGGGGCTCTGGTTGACGGAAGGCGGCCAGTCCGCCGCGGGTGCCGCGATCGATCACCTTGTCACCCTGCATCCGGCATCGGCGGAAGCGGCGTTCGAGGCCAAGGCCGCGGGCCTGTCGCTGGTCGGCTGGCTGGAGCGTCGGGCAAGCGAACTATGCCCCCATCCGAAAGAGGCAGCGGCGCTTGCGCGATCGGTCCATGTCGTGCCGGAATTCCTGGGCAACCGGTCGCCGCATGCCGATCCCGATGCAAGGGCCGTCATCGCCGGGCTTGGCCTGGAAAACGATGTTTCCGACCTCGTTTCGCTCTATGTCGCCGGCCTTTGCGGTATCGGCTACGGCCTGCGCCAACTCATCGAAACACTGGCCGAAAATGGCATGCGCATCGATACCATCGTTGCGAGCGGCGGGGCGGCGCAAAGCAATCTGGTGCGCCAGATCCTCGCCGACACGACCCATGTCGCCGTCGCGGTGACCGACACGCAGGAGCCGGTGCTTCTGGGGGCCGCCATGCTGGGAGCGCTCGCCTCCGGCCGCTATCCGTCGCTGGATGCCGCCATGCACGCCATGTCGCGGTTTTCTGAGGTCTTCGAACCCGCCGGCGGTCACGTCGCTGCTCTGCATGAGAAGCGTTATGTGGCGTTCGAGCGGCTGCAGCGTACCGAAAGGGAAATCCGCGCGTTATTTGCCGGCACCTGACCATGTGCCATCGCCCGCGATGCACGGGTCAGGCATGCGGTGGCAAGGGTGCTCCGGAAAGCTTCGCCCTGACCCAATCGGCGACCCGGTAATAGCGCAACGTCATCTGCGGCGCGAAGCCCATGTAGAAGGGGGCGGACGACAGCGGTTCGATCTTCAGGGCGAGATCCTTTTCCGGTACGCCCCTGGCCCATTCCGACAGAATACCGCCCAGCATGCTGCCGGTCGGCACGCCACGGCCGGACAGTCCGGTCAGGGCGACGACGCCGGGCGCGAGATTGTAGAGCCGCGGCACCGTCCGGTATTGCATGTCGAGCTCGCCGAACCAGAGATACTCCCAGCGGATATCCTGCCTGATCTGCGGATGCAGCCAGCGCAGCCGGTCCGACATCACCTGATGTGTATAGGCAAGATCGCGTCCGCGCCGTCCCATCGGGAACATGGAGGCGACGATCCGGCCCTCTGCATTGTATTTATAGACATAGATATCGCCGCGGCCGTCATGGATCGTCGTGTTTTGCGGCAGGACGCTTCTCCGCTCGTCTTCGGAGAGAGGCTGGGTCGCTGCCACGAAGACCCTTTGAATCTTGAAGGTTTGGTCAAGCCTAGGCCAGCCGCCGACCGTATAGGCGCCGGTGGCGAAGATCACCTTGTCAGCAAGGACGGAGCCTTTTTCAGTCTTCACTATCCAGCCGCTGCCTTCGCGTTCGCAGCCCGTCACCGGCGAGCGCGTATAGACATGACCGCCTTCCTGCAGGACGGCGCGCGCCAGGCCGCGCGCATAGCCGAGCGGGTTGAGGTGCCCGCCTTCCTCATGCAGCCAGCCGCCGAAGAAGCGGGGGCTGCCGGTGATCGCTTCCACCTCGCTTCTGTCGAGAACGCGGGTGCGGGCACCGACGGTATTATAGTCGCGGGCCTTCTCCTGCAGCGTTTCGATGGCTCCTGGCGTCTGCGCGCCCATCACATAGCCGTTCTGCCGCCATTCGCACTCGATCTGATAGTGCCGGATCATGCTCGAGACCTGATCGTTGGCGCGGGTCTGGCGGGCGATCAGGCGTTCGGCCCAGGGTTCACCGAGCATACGGCGCAGTTCCGGCAGGCTGTAATGCGTGAAGGTCGGCGTGCAGTGGCCGGCATTGCGGCCCGAGCCGCCGAAACCGATCTCCTGCGCCTCCAGCAATACGACGCGCACGCCGTCCTTGGCGAGCGCAAGCGCGGTCGTCAAGCCGGTATAGCCGCCGCCGACCACGCAGACATCGGCCTCCACGCGGCCTTCGAGCGGTGTCGTGGCCGGAGCCGGAGCGGCGGTCGCATACCAGAGCGTGGTGGCAAAGGGAGAAAAGACCGTCACCGTCTCAGCCTTTCTCAGTGCAGATCGCTGCGCGCGTCGAGCGCGTCGCGCAGGCCGTCGCCGATGAAGTTGAAGCTGGTGACGGCGAGCGTGATGGCGACGCCCGGGACGATGGCGAGCCATGGTGCGCTGGCGAGGTATTGCTGCGCGCCGTTCAGCATGTTGCCCCAGCTCGGCAACGGCGGCTGGATGCCGTAGCCGAGGAAGCTGACATAGGCTTCGAGCAGAATGGCGCGCGCCACCGTCAGCGTGGCGGCGACGATGATCGGGCCGATGGCGTTCGGCAGCAGTTCGCGGAACATGATCCATCGGTTGGTGAGGCCGAGCATGCGGGCGGCCAGCACGAAATCGCGTTCGCGCAGCGACCGCACCTCCGCCTCGACGATGCGCGCGGTCTCCATCCAGCTCGTCACCGCGATGATGACGGTGATCATGAACGGGCTCGGCTTGATGAAGGCAGCCAGCGCCAGCAGCAGGAAGATGCCCGGGAAGGACAGGAAAGCATCGACGAAGCGCATCAGCAAGGTCCCGATGCGCCCACCATAATAGCCGGCGACCACGCCGATCACCGTGCCGATCAAGGTGCTGAGCACCATCGCGAAGAAACCGACCAGCAGTGAAATCCGGCCCGCCATGAACAGGCGCACGGCAACGTCGCGCCCGAGCGGATCGGTGCCGAAAATATGGTAGCCGGCCGTGAAGGGCGGCGCGAAACGGGCGCGCAGGTCGATGTAGAGCTCGTCATAGGGAAGCAGAGACGGCCCGAAGAGGCAGGCAAGCACGATGAGCGTGATCATGGCCACGCCGAGGAGCGCGAGCCGGTGGCGCACGAAGCGGCGCAAGGTGCGGTTTTGCCACCAGCGCGAATGGGAGAAGACCGATTGGGAAAGGGTTGCGGGGGAGGAGGAAGACATGGCGTTTCTCCTAACCAAGCCGGACGCGGGGATCGACGAAGGCGACGAGCAGATCGGCCACAAGATTGCCGATCAGCACGAAGATTGCCGAAAACATCAGAAGGCCCATGACGACCGGGTAGTCGCTGTAGCCGAGGCTATCGAGAAAAAGCCGACCCATTCCCGGCCAGGTGAAGACCGTTTCCGCCACCAGCGCGCCGCCGAGGATGGTCGGCAATTGCAGGCCGGCAAGCGTGATCATCGGCAACAGCGCATTGCCGACGACATGGCGCATCAGGACGCGCCGGGGCGAGAGGCCCTTGGCCTTGGCGGTGCGCACGAAATCCTGGTTGATGACCTCGAGCGTGGCTGTGCGCATATAGCGGCTCCAGATCGCGATGTTGACAAGCGCAAGCACAAGGCTCGGCATGATCAGATGGATCGCGTAGTCACTGAATGAGCCGTTGCCGACCGTGTACATATTGCCGGCCGGCAGCCAT
>JASGEG010000109.1:0-2657 GCA_047606605.1 Rhizobium sp. | reverse complement strand
TCAAGATCCCGGATGCCGTCATGAGCGCCCTCAACATCACCAAAGACGAGTTCCACGGCGAGTGGAACTATACTATCAGACCCAATCCCCAAATTCCGCAGCGGTAAATCTTCGACGCTTCCTTAGCAGCAAGATCTTCGAGGTTTCACCGATGCCGAGCCAGATGATCAGGAGCGGCAAATATGCGAGCGGGGGAAGGCCCCAGTAAATATCGATGGGAACGGTCAATATGCCTTTGACCCATCGATTGACGCCCATCAGCAGTCCTGTCGGCACGCCCAGGACAATGCCGAATGCCATTGCGGCGCCGATCCTCCCAAGGCTGGCAAGGATATGGTCGAGAAGGGTGCCGTTCGCATAGCCATCCGACACCACCGCCAAAGCCTGGGTCAGAACATCCGCCGGCGAGGGCAGGAAGAGCGGGGATGCAAGACGGAAATGCGTTGCGAGCACCCAGGCAAGCAGCAGGGCAAGGATCGTCACAAGGCTGATGGTGAATGTGCTTTGACTGTTTGCCGGGGAAAGGGTTTCCTGGGCGGTCGTCTCGGGTGCGGCTGACTCGGTTACGACGCTCATATGATTTCCTTTCCTCTGTTTTATGTTCGCTCCGGCAGAGCTACGCAGCCTGCGGCTGCTCGGCGCCCGGCTGATGTATCAGCGAACGGATATCTTCGCGAAGCCGCACAAACTTCGGGCTCGACAGTATGGGACCGATATCGCCGGTTCTCGCGAACTCGTGGACAAATTCCGCTTTGAAGCGGGCAATTACGCGGCCGGGTCTTGGCGACATCACCAGTACCTCCGTGCCGAGCGTGAGGGCTTCTTCGATCGAATGCGTGATGAAGAAGATCTGCTTGTGCGTCTTTGCCCAAATGGATGTCAGCAGCTGCTGCATGTTTTCGCGGGTGAAACTGTCGAGAGCGCCGAACGGCTCGTCCATCAAAAGTATCTTGGGATCGGTTGCGAGCGCTCTGGCAAGCCCGACGCGCTGCCTCATGCCCCCGGAAAGCTCGTAAGGGGACTGACTTTCGAAATCGGCCAGTCCGACAAGCTTCAGTATTTCGCGGGCCTGCCGGCGCCGTTCCGGCTTCGGGATCTTTCGATATCGCAGACCGAGCGCGACATTGTCCATGACGTTCGCCCACGGAAGAAGCGTATCCTTTTGAAAGACCACTCCGCGATCGCCGCCGGGGCCTGTTATCGGCGCGCCATCCAGCAGTATTTCTCCTTTCGTCAGCGGCTGGAACCCCGCAATGGCGTTCAGCAAGGTCGACTTGCCGCATCCCGATGCGCCTAGAGCGACGACGATGGAATTGGAAGGGATATCGAAGGAGACATTGTCGAGGGCGTGAACCGCCTTCGGTCCGTCCGGCGATCCGAACTTGACGGTGGCGTTGCGTATGGAAAGCATGGGTCGCTCCAAATGGAAGAGGCGAGCCCGAATGGTGCCGGCCGCCCACCGTGGTATCTGGGAGGTTAGTTGGACGCCAGGGCCGCTTTCGCAAACGCCGGATCGATAAAGGATGCGTAACTATCCTTCAGGGCGGTAATCTTCTTCTGCTCCTTCAGGAATTTTGATGTGTCCTTCAACGTCTTGGCGACGCCCGCTTTGTCGCCGCCATCGAGCCAGGCCGTCGTTACCTGTTCCTCGAGAGGAACGACGACGGTGGTCTTCAGCCAATCGGCGTTTTCTTGTGGCGTCCCGCCCTGAAGCTTGGCGATCTGTTTGATGTTATCAGATGCGGAACCCCAGTTCTCGGGATGCTTGGCAAAATCGACATAGTATTTATCGATGAGGCCGACGTATTTCGTGAGAAATTCTGAATTCTTCTTCGCGAAATCGCCCGTTACGACTAGCGCACTGAAAACGGGAGCACCGGCCTTCGAGACTTCACCCGACGTCACCAGAACCTTGCCGTCCTTCTTAAGTTCCGAAAGCGCAGGATCCCATACAAAGGCGCCATCGATGTCGCCGCGCTTCCAGGCGGCAACGATCTGCGGCTGCGGCATCGCGATAATCTGTACGTCCTTTTCCGTCAGTCCCTGCTGTTTGATGTAGGCGAGCAACTGGTAGTGATCGGTGGAGACGGGAGCCGCCGAGAATTTCTTGCCTTTTAGATCAGCTGCGGTCTTGATCTCCGGGCGAACGACCAAAGCTTCGCTGTCTCCCGCGCCGGCTGTGATGTAGATGCCCTTGACGTCGAGGTCCTTGCTGACCGAGGCGGCATAAGGGCTGGAGCCCACGTCACCCAGCTGTACGTCGCCGGACGCGATGGCGGCGAAAATATCCGCACCTGAGTTGAACCGGCGAAACTCGATATTCCATCCGGTATCTTTCGCGAGATCGCCGTTGGCGATACCGAGCAGATATGGCACTGCGCCCGTCTGATAAGCTATCACCACCTTCTTGGCATCGGCCGCATGGGCGGTGGTGATCAGCGAAGCGATCACTCCGACAACACCCAGCAATGTTTTTAAACGCATCGATTTTATCCCATTTTATGTCGCCCACGCGACGGCAAAAAGAGATTTCCACAAACGCCTCGATTGCCGACACTATTGAATTGCGGACACTGACCTCACATATCTGCAAAGGCACGAAAAATGCCGACGAAAGTTCGAGGTTCCAGCGATAAAGCTCAAGAGCGGCTTCCTTG
>JASGEG010000108.1:0-2964 GCA_047606605.1 Rhizobium sp. | reverse complement strand
CATCCGCCCTGTCGGGCACCTTCTCCCCGACGGGGAGAAGGGGGACGAGCCGATGACCTCCCCGCTCGTCAAAGTCCAGCGCGAGGATTTCGATCTCCAGACCGAGATCGATCGCCTGACGGACGGGCGTCATGACATCGGCGCCGTCGTCACTTTTTCCGGCCTTTGCCGCGACGAAGGCGGAAGTCTCGGCGCATTGGAGCTGGAGCACTATCCCGGCATGGCGGAGGCGGAAATCGCCCGCATCGCGACGCTCGCCATCGAACGCTTCGAGCTTCGCGGCCTGACCGCCATCCATCGTTACGGCAAGATCGCCCCCGGCGAGAACATCGTCCTCGTCATCGCCGCCGCTCCGCACCGGCAGGCCGCCTTCGACGGCGCCAATTTCGTCATGGATTTCCTGAAGACCTCCGCGCCCTTCTGGAAGAAGGAGCATGGCAAGGACGGCGCGGAAGGCGACTGGATCTCGGCCAAGGACGCCGACGACGCAGCCCGGGGCAAATGGACCGATAAATAGAGTTCAAGGAACCACGCGCTCGCGCCGGCTCAGCACCAGCAGCAGGACGAGCAGCGAGAAGATCACGAAATCGCGCCACAGGAACGGACCGTAGGCGCTCCAGAGGGTTTCGAACAGGCCGAGCAGCGCCGCACCGCCCGCCGATTTCAGCGGATCGGAATAACCGCCGACCGCGGCGATCATCAGCACCTTCAGGCCGAACATCAACCCGGCACCGAAATCCATCGTGCCGTAATAGGATGTCGCCAGCAGCCCACAGACGGTGGCGACCAGCGCCGAAGCGAGATAGGCCAGCAGGAAGACCTTGCCGGCACTGGTGCCGCAGAGCTCGGCGGCCAGCGCATCGTCGGTCACCGCCCGCCAGATGCGCCCCCAGCCGGTACATCTGAGCACATAGGTTCCAGCAAGGATCACCAGGATCATCAGAGCCGAATTGATGAGCTGGATCTCGGTGAGCGTCACCCGGAAGTCGCCGCTATCCCAGAAGACGACGGCGCCGTTCAGGAAAGGCGGCAGCCAGATGCCGCGCGTATTGGAGGCCAGCCGGGCGGTCTCCATCAGGACGATCATCATCCCGAGCGCGGCGACGATGACCGTGTTCGGCGATTTGCGCGAGAGCGGCAGCATGATCGACCTGCCGATGATGAAGCTCGTTCCCAGCGTGTAGGCGCCCGAAATCACCGCGCCGAAGGCCAGGGCGGCCGGCAGGATCAAATACATCCTGGTGTAGCCGACGTCGGCGAACAGCACGAGCATCTGGCCGGCAAAGGCGAACAGCGCACCATAGGTGATATCGGCCCGCTTCATCACTCCAAAGGCAATGGCATAGCCGAAGGCAAGCGCGGCATAGAGCGCGGCGAGCGGAACGGCATTTGCCACTTGCTGCAGGAGATAGGCCATGGAACCTCCGAGGGTCGATAAATAGTAACTGGTAAAACCAATTTTACCAGTTATAATTTTGCAATGAGCTTTTCCTGGACCCCGCATCGTTTTTCCGGTGGCGCCCTGGCGCTGGATGTCGCCAACAGCGTCATCCTGCGCCATGATCCAGAGCGGCGCACCGACCGCTTCGAGGCGCCTGGACAGATGGAGAGCTTTCCGAAGGCGGCGGCGAATTTCTGCGCCGAGCGGGAATTGTTCGGCGACATCCTGCCGGTGCACCAGGGCAACAGATCCGGCTTCATCGAACTGCGCGAGGCGATCGACCGCTATTTTCGCGCCCGCGTCCTTGCCGAGAACGCCGATCCGCTGCTCGCCGAGCTGCTGCTGGCGCTGTCGAACGTGTTGAAGGCGGCTTCCGCTGACGGCCTCGATGCCGCCACCGTGCATTCGGCCCTTCGGCTGATCGCCATGCCCGATCCCGAGCGCATGAAGATCTGCCGCAATTGCGGCTGGCTGTTCATCGACCGCAGCAAGAACAGGAGCCGGGCCTGGTGCGACATGGCGGTCTGCGGCAACCGCGCCAAGGCGAGCCGGCACTATCGCCGCAAAAGGGAGGAGCGCGCGCCATGAAAACCGGGACGATCGTTGCGATGGCGGCAATCGCCGGACTGGCGCTTTGCGGGTGCCAGCGTCAGCCGGAAAACGGCCCGACCGAGCTCAGCGGCCGGCTCTTCGTCTTCAACTACCGCGTCGCCAGCGCCACCTACATGATCACGCTGAAGAAGATCGCGCCGATCCCCGAAGGCACGGTGGCGGTCGCGGAGTTCGAAAATCCGGCGGGCGGCGATCCACTGGTGGTGCGCCAGAAGATCTATTCCTTCTGGGACAAGATCACACTCGAAAGCCCGGACCTGCGCTGCGTGCGCAAGGACCGCCCCTATTCCGTGTCGATCACGCTGCTGGATGCCGGCGACAAGACGATCCAGACCATCAAGACCGAAGTGAAATCCGATCTCGACCAGACCGTGCTGCCGACGAAACCGCTGGTGGTCGGCCCGATCTATACGCAAAATCCGGATGTCTTCAAAAGCGACGGCAGCGCCGATTACGGGCGTGATACCACCTGCCCGGCATGAAAAAGCCGGGATGCGAGATCCCGGCTTTTATTGAGTCAATTCAAATCGTTCAGCGCTGAAGCTGAAAGGCTGATTCAGCCAACGATTTCGGTTTCGGAGAACCAGTAGGCGATTTCGACGGCAGCGGTTTCCGGAGCGTCGGAGCCGTGAACCGAGTTTTCGCCGATCGACAGGGCGAAGGTCTTGCGGATCGTGCCTTCGTCGGCGTTGGCCGGGTTGGTCGCGCCCATGATTTCGCGGTTCTTGAGGATGGCGCCTTCGCCTTCCAGGACCTGAACGATGGTCGGGCCGGAGGTCATGCCTTCGACGAGTTCGCCGAAGAAGGGACGGTCCTTGTGAACGGCGTAGAAGCCTTCGGCTTCGCGCTTGCTCATCCAGACGCGCTTGGAGGCGATGACGCGCAGGCCGTTGTCTTCAAAAACCTTGGTG
>JASGEG010000107.1:0-5337 GCA_047606605.1 Rhizobium sp. | reverse complement strand
GCAAACATTTCGAATGATGGCGGCCTCGAAGCCTCCATCAATGCCGAAGTGCTCGGCTTTTAAGGAAAAGGAAGAATAGATGTTGGAACTTCAACAGATCATCGGTGGCAAATTCGTGCCGGCCCAGTCGGGCAGGACGTTCGATCGCGTCGATCCCTACACCGGCAAGATCGCAAGCCGGGCGCCGGCGTCGGGACTGGACGATGTGAAGGCGGCTGTGTCCGCGGCGGCGGCCGCTTTTCCCGCATGGTCGAAAACCGGCCCCGGAGAGCGTCGCGCACTGCTGCTGAAAGCCGCCGACGTCCTCGCCTCGAAAGCGGACGAGTTTGCGAAGATCATGATCGAGGAGACCGGCGGCACCGCGCCATGGGCGGGCTTCAACACCATGCTCGCCGCCGGTATCCTGCGCGAAGCCGCGAGCATGACAACGCAAATTCATGGGGAGATCATTCCCTCTGACAAGCCGGGCACACTGTCGATGGGCGTGCGGCAGGCAGCCGGTGTCTGCCTGGGCATCGCTCCTTGGAACGCACCCGTCATTCTGGGCACGCGTGCGATCGCCATGGCGCTTGCCTGCGGCAATACGGTCATCCTGAAGGCATCCGAGGCCTGCCCCGGAATTCACCTACTCATCGGCCGCGCGCTGGTCGAGGCGGGACTTCCCGACGGCGTGGTCAACGTCATTACGAACGCACCCGAAGATGCGGCGGTAATCGTGGAAGCCCTGATCGCCGCGCCGGAGGTGCGACGCGTGAACTTTACCGGGTCCACCAAGGTCGGCCGCATCATTGGCGAGCTTTGCGGAAGATACATCAAGCCGGTCCTGCTCGAACTCGGCGGCAAGGCGCCCTTTATCGTGTTGGACGACGCCGATATCGATGCGGCCGTAAACGGGGCGATCTTCGGCGCATTCGCAAATATGGGTCAGATCTGCATGTCCACCGAGCGGATCATCGTCGATGAGAAAATCGCCGACGAATTCGTGGCAAAGCTCGCCGCGCGGGCGAACAAGCTTCCGGCGGGCGATCCGCGCGGCCATGTGGTCCTCGGTTCGCTGGTGACGCCGGAGGCGGCCGCGAAGATGGAAGAGCTGATTGCGGACGCCGTTCACAAGGGCGCCAAGCTGGTCGCCGGCGGCAAGCGTGAAGGTTCGGTCGTCGAGGCCACGTTGCTCGACCATGTGAAGCCGGGAATGCGCAGTTTCGAGGAGGAATCCTTCGGACCGGTGAAGCCCGTCATTCGTGTCAGGGATGAATCCGAGGCGATCCGGATCGCGAACGAATCCGAATATGGCCTCTCCGCTTCGGTCTACAGTCGCGATGTTCAGCGCGCGATGGCGGTCGCGGCCCAAATTCAATCCGGGATCTGCCACATCAACGGACCCACCGTGCACGACGAGGCCCAAATGCCGTTCGGCGGGGTCAAAAACTCGGGCTATGGTCGCTTCGGCGGACGGGCAGCGATCAACGAGTTCACGGACCTTCGCTGGATCACGGTCGAAGACCCGCATCAGCACTACCCCTTCTAAGGGGTAGCGCAAGAACTGCTTGCGCGGCGTGTTCGTGGGAAAACTGAAGATTGCGGTGGATCAGACGGCGCATGAACAGACGTGCCATGGGGTATGACGGCAAAGAGCCTCGCCGATGGCGAGGCTCCTGTCTCCGCATTTGAGGCTTGCTCAGGACGAGGACCGAGGGATCATGGCCCCGCGACAGTTCCACGGGTGCATTTCTCTCCGATCATCATCGACACGGCACTGGTATTGCCGCCGATCAGCGTCGGTATGACGGAAGGTCGGCGATGCGCAGACCTTCCAGCTCATCGAGCTTTAGTCAACCGAAAGCACGTCGCCGGTGTAGCGATCGATCACGACCTTGATGTCGTCACCGTCGCGGTCCACGCCCCGTACGACAATGACATTACGTCTGCGGGCGACATCATCCACGTCCTGCACGCCGCTGCGTCGCGCTATGCGTATGGCCTGGCGCTCGCTAATGCCCATGTCACGCGGCGGTGGCGGCTCCATGCCAGGATTGACGCGTACGCCGCCGGGGCCGATCTCAATACTTTGTGAGAAGGATGGTGTTGCAGACATGATTGTCACTACTGCGATCGCCGCTATGGCAAAATTCTTGAGCATGGGGCCGTCCAGAAAAATTATAGTACGATAACTGACACTGTTCCCTTTCGCCGTTTCAGGACGAATAATCAAGAGTGGCATCTGTCCTCTCAATGGTCTTCGGCTCCGACTTTGGAAGAAATCGAGCTGATCATGCGCGCGCAAGGACGGTTGCCGCCTCTCGGCCGCGCGACAGTGGAAACGGGATTACTTCAGCTGAAGTTATGGATTTGACTTCCACCGCCTGTAGAAGATCGTCGATCAGTTTCGCGAGATCCTCCTCCCGCAAACCCGGGAAAGCCAGAGCGGCTTCGCTCAAAAGCGTAGTCAGGATGACCGCCGGTGGATAGCTCGCGGTGATTAGGGTCGTAAGATTGTCAGCCAGGTCATTCATTGTCTTGAGTGCGCCGCCAACCACATCATGTGTTTGTCGCATTTAGGGTTTCTCGTTGTTAATCCAACGCAATTCCGGTAGCAGCTGCTGCCTTGCCCAATGGTATAAATAACCGGCTGCATTTTAACGATCGATTGCTGGATCGACGTAACGGTGGTCTGTCCGGTCTGTGAGCGGACCGAAGGATTGTGGGCCAAATAAGCGCTGGCCGACCGAGGCCATGATGGGGATAACCCGCGATGATATCATCGTTAATCCGGTCGGCACCACGCTGGAAAGGGATGATTTCCCGCCCGCAGAAAACGGGTCGGGAGCCCAACCTATGATGGTGAATCAGACTAAGGTCTGAATACCCAAGGCATTGGTCCTATGGCTGTGGAAAGGTGAGATTTTGACGATATTCTAACGCACATGATTTGCTGGGAACGGCCGCAATCAAGATTGTCGGACGTTTGCGAAGGGGAGTGCGCGGGGATGTCCGCTATGTCATTCATGCCGCCGGCCTCGTGCTGGCATTCGCTGTTGCGCCCATGAGAACAGCCACCGTCGACCCCACACATACGGCATTTGTCCAAGATCGAATTGGCGGCGGATCAGGCGGCGACAACAGCGTGTCGCGGCAGGATCAAATAACGGGAATATCACTTGTCTGAACGTCACCCCCAGTTGCTCAATCTCACTCGCAATATTGTCTGTTCGTTCGTGGCAAACAACTTTATCGCTTGCGACAACGTCAGCGATCTCATCGAAGAGGTCTATGCATGCCTGTCGGGCGTCTCGGGTGCCGGGACCGACGCCATGGTGCCTAAACAGCAAAAGCCTGCCGTGCCCATCGCACTCTCCCTCACTCCGGACTACCTCATCTGTCTGGAGGACGGCCAGACGTTCAAATCGCTGCGTCGTCATCTGCGTGTCAAATACAGGCTGACGCCGGATCAATATCGCGCCAAATGGGGCTTGCCCGCCGATTATCCCATGATCGCGCCGAACTATGCCGCCGAGCGTTCGAGAATCGCGAAGGAAGTCCGGTTCGGCAGGACTTCGGCTCCCGGGACGGAATATGAGCCCGATTGACTGGACCCTTGGAGGCACGACGTGGACGCAACCGATCGCCGGGACACGATGCATGACCGGCTCGGCGATATCAGCCGATTTGGCAGCGACATCAATCCTCATGGGCGCTTGATCGGCCCAAGCAATATTTAGCAACACGCAAGAAAGATCGGGGAAGCACGCAATCATTACAACGCTTTCCGATTCGAACTGTCCATTGGCGAGATAGAAGATGAAGCCAGCCATCAATCCTCCCCCCGCAGACGATATATCGCAAACGAGATATATGGATGCCTGTATTTTTGCCCTTGAGCCTTCGGTTGAAAGCTTGGTTGCCACGGCGTTGGAAGCCGGTTGGGATGAAGCGTCCGTTCTTCTGGCGCTCATAAATAATGCCATGAGCCGCTTCGAGAAAGCGCGATTGCCTTCCCAGGTAATGCATTCATAAACGATGATTGGGTGACCAAAGCCTATGTCAGACAGACAATTCCATTTGATCCAAACGATGCAGGTGTATTTTGCCTTTAAAGGCGAAATGAGAAAGCTAAAGGATGTCCTGGAACAGGAGCGGCGCGCGTCTGGTGAAACAATCGCCAATTTTTATGATGCACGCCGAAATACGCCATTTGCCTTCGAGATCACCCGGTTTGCCGAGTGCAGGAAGCAGATGGATTGCCTCCTGATAGAGGCTGAAAAAATTGTCGAGGGTCTGGATGCGGCTTCAGAGGATCTCGAGCATATGACTTCAGAGACCATCTAACTCTCGCGGGTGCGCCGTCAATCCCGACCTGCTTGGCGGCGCTGGACGGTGTAATACAAGCTGTAGTTTGTCAGAATGCAAATGACGTCGGGGGTCGTTCTTCCTACGGCATGGAACGATAACCGTTGAGTGAATTTCGCGTTGCCGCGGCAGCGCGAATTCGCGGGAGCGATACCGTCGATCCGAAAAATCGATTTCTCAGCCAAAGGATGCGTCACTAGCCTATCGGCTAAGACAGTATTCCGGAGGCAGCATGACTATTGAAAGCACATCGACCCTGCCGGGCATCCGCAGGATCGTCACTGGCCATCGCTCGGATGGCGCGGCCTGTGTGATCTCCCAAGGCCCTGTTCCCACCGTGGCCCGGCTCGAAGCGATCCCGGGCACCGTCTTTCACGAAATCTGGGAAACGCACGCGGCGCCGGCGCCGGTCGACAATGACGCCGATCCTACGCTCGGGCCGCTCAGCCTGCCGCCGCCGCGCAACGGCACGCGGATTCGCGTCGTCGACATTCCGCCCGATACGGAGGATTTCCTAAAGAACGGTGCCGCGCGAATGAAGGAGGCCTTCGCCGCGATCGGGGAGGAGGGTGCATCGACGGTCAGGGCCGGTTCGCCGCATCCCCTTATGCACCGGACCCAGTCGATCGACTACGGTGTCGTGCTGTCGGGAAAGCTGGTGCTTGTCCTCGACGAGGAGGAGGTCGAGCTCGACGTGGGTTCGATCGTCATCCAGCGCGGCACCAACCATGCCTGGGCCAACCGCTCGGACCAGGTCTGTCGCATGTTGTTCGTGCTGATCGACGGCGCCTATGCGCCCGAGATCGCGGCGAGCCTGGAGGGGCGATGATGCCGGATGCAAACGAACTCTTCAGCCTCGCGGGCAAATCGGTCGTGATCACCGGCGCCGGTGGCGGGCTCGGACAGGCCATTGCCGAGCTCTTCGCCAGTGCGGGTGCGCGGCTCATCCTCACCGACCAGACAGACGCGAGCGCCCAGGCCGCGGCTGCG
>JASGEG010000106.1:0-6625 GCA_047606605.1 Rhizobium sp. | reverse complement strand
CATAGATCTCGAATGACCTGACAGGGAGTGAGCGATAAGAGCGATGCGCGTTTTTACAGTGTCCGATATCCATCTGGATTATGAAGAAAACAGGCATTGGCTTTCCAACTTGTCCGATGCCGACTATCGATCCGATATCCTCATCCTGGCCGGCGACATATCGAATGAAACAAGGCTGATCGAATGGTGTTTCACTTCGTTACAGCGCAAGTTCCGGAACGTGTGTTTTGTCCCCGGCAATCACGACCTGTGGGTAAGCCGCAGCCAGAGCATGACATCCTTCGATAAGTTTCGTTTTCTGGGAGAGCTTGCGAAAGACCATCAGATTTGTACCGAAGCCTATCACGACGGGCCCTTGTCGATCGTGCCGTTGCTCGGCTGGTATGACTATTCTTTCGGATCGCCGAGCGAGCAATTGCTGCGAAGCTGGGTCGATTTTCGTGCCTGCCGCTGGCCCGACGGGATGACCGCGGCGGATATCACCGCGCATTTCCTGAAGCTCAATCAGCCCGTGCTGTCGGTGCGCAATGAGGTGGTGATTTCATTTTCGCATTTTGTCCCGCGCATCGATCTGATGCCCGAGCAGATCCCCGCGCGTTACCGTTATGTCTATCCGGTTCTGGGAAGTGCGGCCCTGGATCGGCAGATCCGTCAATTACAGGCGGACAGGCATTTGCATATTTACGGCCACAGCCATGTCAATCGCGACGTTACCATCGACAAGATCGAATATACCAACAATGCGTTCGGCTACCCTTCGGAGCAAAACATCTCGATAAAGCAATTGCTCTGCATTTACGAACAATGAGCCGAAGTCATGTGGCCTGTTCAAGCGATGGCGAAGCGTTCAAGCATTTTTTTCAGCTGTAAGTTCTCGGATCGCAACCGTTCAGCCAGCAGCTTTTTGAGGCGCCTGTTTTCTGCGTCGAGGGTCGCCACGTCATCGAGGGAACTTACACTCCCGATGGTCTCGGATCGCGCGGTTTTATTCCCGCGAGGTTCCGCTTTCCCGGTCGCGCGAGCAGCCTTACGCTCGGCGCGGGTTCGAGCGGCAACCGGCACCGTTTGAGATTGGGTTTCAGGCCGGTCGCTGAGCGCCGGCTCTGCGGCATCCACGGCCATTGGATCGGCCTGCTGTCGTTTCGGCGTGTCCGCTTCCGTCTCGCCAAGAGGTGATGGTGTTGCTTGCGCAACGCCGGCTTCCCCGGGCCGTTCGTCGGCAGACTTCGCATGAAGGAGATCAGGCGGCACAGCACTATCCGCGTCGGGCCGGCTCGACGTGTCATTGGAGCTGAAGAGATGGGGGGCGTTATCGTCAACCGCCTGGGCCAAAGCCTTGAGGTCTGCATCTCCCCAAATCGATTTTGCTGGCGTCTTCAGGGACCGTCGCTTCGATTTGATTTCAACAACGAAGCTCCGCCGTTGCGTTTTCATATAGTCTTGACCTTAAACAATCGGTGGAAGCCTGGGCCGGTCGGCATGACGGCGGTTCGGCAGCGGACGAGTATAGCGTCTTTCGGCATGTGGCAACTAACCGGCGCGGGAGCCTATATCGTCCTTCGCGTCGTCGGGCCGCCCACCGTTCCCTCGCCGCATTTGGCAAGGAGAACGGCCGCATGTGCAATTCTGATCCTTGATCAGTCCAGCCCGAGCTTTTTGCGCAGTTCGGCATTTTCCGCGCGCAGCTTGTCTGCCAGGACTTTGCGAAGTCTCCGGTTTTCCTTTTCGAGTTGAACGAGATCGCTCAGCTCATCGCCAATTGCGGCAGGGCCAGTTGCCGCAGGCTTGTCTTTCCTCAGCTCGACCGACTTCACGGCCTGCTTCCACAGGTAATAGGTTTTTTCCGATATTCCGACGCTTTTGATGGCGTCCTTGAGTGTGCTTATGCTTTCGGAGACTTGCGTTTCTATCCGCTTGAGCTTGTCGTGTTTTTCGGCTGCACTATGCCGTTTGGACTTCGCGCTCACGGGTTTTGCGGTCGCTGTCTTTGATGCTGACGCAATCACTTCGGCAACGGCCTTTTGGCGCCGCGGGGATTTCTGTCGTTTTGCCGCTTGTGTGGTTGCTTCGCTATCGGCGTTCGCAATACCAGCCGCCGTCTCTCCATTGTCTTTGTCAGCCATCAGTATCCCCTTGTTAGCTACCAGCTATTTTCGGCTCAGTGAAATACAGAGTCAATACAAGCACCGTCCGCCTAACGTCCGATGGAAAGTGCGTATTCACCTGTCACTCTTTCCGCCTTGCAGCCGATAATGGCCGTGCGCATTGGCTCCGGCGATTTGAAATGGAGCAGCGGTGAGATACGTGCGCTATTTCCGCGCGGCCATGAAGCGCACATCTCCCCTTAGCAACAATATCGCCTTCAACATCTGCCGCTTGGCACGCGCTGGTTGTTTGAAGTGAAACTGTAAGTAATACCGGTAGAATTTGAGTATTCGTCGGTCGAGAAGCAAGATTTGACGGAACGTTAAATATGTTTGTCTATCTTTTCCGCAGTGAGGCGGGAGCGTTTTCAGACATGGCATCGATTCAACAGAAAATCATTGTGGCGAGCATAGCGATATTTGCCATAGCGGGCGGCGCGACGGGCGTCGGCATATGGTCCGCATCGACATTGACGGCCAATGCCGCGGATGTAACACGGTCGGCGCAGGTGCTGCGCAATCACATGCAGGCGGATATGATGCATGATGCGTTGCGTGCAGACGTGCTTGCCGCTCTGCTTGCATCGAACCCGGCCGCCGGCATCGCCTTTGATAGCGTGAAGGCGGATCTTTCCGAACATGAAGGCTCGTTCCGGGAGATGATCGCCGCCAATCGGTCGCTCGCCACCGATCCGGCGATCCAGAAGGTGCTCGCAGGCGTCGAGCCGCCGCTGCTCACCTATATGCAGAGCGCCACCAAGATCATCGATCAAGCCGAAAAAGATCCATCTGGCGCCATGAAGTCTCTTCCCGATTTCATGCAGCAGTTTTCCGCACTGGAAACGGCAATGGAGGAGGCGGGCGATCAGATACAGAAAGCGTCCGAGCAGATTTCCGCGCAAAGCGCCGCGACCACGGCCATTATCGAAACGCTGCTCAGGACCCTGCTCGGGCTCACCGTCCTTTTCGCTGTCGGTCTTTACCTGGTGTTCCGCAGGACGGTGACCAAGCCGATCCTTGCCCTCTCCGCCGACATGTCTCATCTCGCCCAGGGCCAGACGGATTTCACTTGTACCGGCATAGGGCGCAGGGATGAGATCGGAACGATGGCTTCCGCGGTGGAAGTGTTCCGCAAGGCGGCGATCGCCAACAAGCAGTTCGAAGCGGAGGCAGAAGATGGACGCCGCCAAGCCGAAGCGGATCGGATCGCTGCCCAGGAGAGCGCCGAGGCCAATGCGGCCGAGCGCCTGCGGGTTGCAACCTCGGGCTTTGCGGCCGGGTTGAAGCGGCTGGCATCCGGAGATCTTGCTTTCCAGCTCGACGAGGCATTCGCGACGGATTTCGAAGAGCTCCGGCACGACTTCAATCTCTCGGTGAAGCAGCTCGGCGATACGCTGGGCGCGATTTCCATCAGCATTTCGACGATGGACAGCGGCACGCAGGAAATCTCCTCCGGCGCCAGCGACCTCTCGCGCCGAACGGAACAGCAGGCGGCCTCGCTGGAAGAAACCGCCGCCGCGCTCGATGAAATCACCGCAAATGTGTTGAACTCCAGCAAGCGTACGGAGGAGGCACGCTCTGTCGCTGCCGAGGCCAATGTGAGCGCGGCGAAATCGGCCGACGTCGTCAGCCGCACCGAAGAAGCCATGCAACGGATCGAGACATCCTCGCAGCAGATCTCCAACATCATCAGCGTCATCGATGACATCGCCTTCCAGACCAATCTGCTCGCGCTCAATGCCGGCGTCGAGGCCGCCCGTGCCGGCGAAGCCGGCAAGGGGTTTGCCGTCGTCGCCCAGGAGGTCAGGGAACTTGCCCAGCGTTCGGCAAGCGCGGCAAAGGAAATCAAGGCGCTGATCAATGCTTCCTCGACGGAAGTCGACAGCGGCGTAAAGCTCGTTCGCGAGACCGGCCTGGCGCTGAAGGAAATCGGAGACCGCATTGCCGGCATCAACCAGCATATGGATGCCATTGCCATCTCCGCGAAAGAACAGTCGACCGGACTTGCCGAAGTCAATACGGCTGTGAATGCCATGGATCAGACGACGCAGCAGAACGCCGCGATGGTCGAGCAGTCGACCGCGGCGTCGACGAGCCTCGCCCACGAAGCGGCCAAATTGCGCGAACTCGTCATGCAGTTCCGCCTCCAGTCGGCCCCGGCCGCTGCATCGGCCGCGCTCCGGCAAACCGCGCGGGTCATGGCCGAGCAGGCCTATCATCTGCCGGTCACCCGCCGCGCCGCCCTGCCCAAGGTCGCGTCTGCCGGCAGCCTTGCCGTCTCCGCAAGCGAGTGGGAGGAGTTCTGAAACCTTGCGGGTATAGCAATTCCAGGAAAAGTGCGTGAGCCGCTTTCCGTCCGGAATTGCGTCAAAACAGAAGATAGAGCAGTTCAATGATTCCGTAAAACATTGAACCGCTCCTACCTCGGCGGGTTTGCCGGAAACCGGCTCTCGCCCTGGCTGACCGTCCAGACCGCTACTGCGTGACGCCCGCATGTACGAAACTGTTGCGGGCTCCACCTTGGCGGGCAGTTTCGGTGATATCCATGATAACGCCGACAACGCGATTTGGTGCGCCGGCATCCCTCTCGATCAGGCATGCGGTCGAGCGAAGCCAGCGGATTTGGCCATCGGGCCGGATAATCCGGAACGTACTTGCCCGATCTCGATCCTCTGTCGTCAATGCGCCGAGGCGTGTCAGTTCCAGAGATGTGGCGCGTCCGACGTCATCGGGATGAATATGACGCCTGAAATCATCGAGCGATGTGACAGATGTGGCGGGATCGCGACCCATGATCCGAGACCAGCGCGGATCGCAATATAACGTGTCGGTGTCGATCGTGTCGTCCCACACGCCAAGACCACCGATCTCGGCGGCGAGCGTCAGGCGATCACGTTCGATCCGTCATAGCGTCTCGGTTGCCTTCCGATCGGTGATGTCGCGCGATATTCCGATGAGCCCGACGATCTGGCCCTTCTCGTCCCGCCGCGGACAGCGTGTCACGAGAAAGGTGCGAAGCCCGCCGGCCGCCGGCAGAATTTCCTCATCGGTCGAAACCTCGCCGTTCTCAAGCACCCGCGCTTCCAGCGCCTGGGTCTTGTCTCCTGTTTCCTTGCCGAACAAATCCGCGGCGGTCTTGCCCAGGACATCGCGAGCCTGTTGTCCCGATATCCGTTCTGCCGCACGGTTGAACAACAAAAACCGACCCTCGATGTCCTTCAGGAAAATCGCATCGCTGATGCCGTCCATCACGGCCTGAAGCATCTCGGCCGTGTCGCGCAGTTGCCGTGTGCGCTCCGCCACTTTCTGCTCGCGTTCGGCGGTCAGCCGTTGCAGCGCCTGTTCCGCCTCGACCCGCTCGGTAATATCGCGAACGAGACCGAGAAACAGCTTTTGTCCGTTGATGAAATGACAGGAGACCCGGATCTCGACGGGAAAGGTGCTGCCGTCCTTGCGGCGGTGATGGGAATAGACTGTAACGGCCGTGCCGGGTTGCATGCGATTCCAGATCGTTTGCTTTTCCGCCTGCGTGAGGTCTGTCGAAACATCGATCACCGACATTTGCAGAAGCTCTTCGCGTGAATAGCCGAGACTCTGGCAAGCGCGCTGATTGATGTCGAGGAAACGCCCCTTGTCGTCGTGGAGGAAAAAGTCGTCGAGCGCATTCTCGACCAGCAGCCGAAAGCGTTCCTCGCTCACACGCAGAGCCTCATCGCTGCGGCGGGCCAGTGTGGAAAGGCCACCGTGACCGGCGGCATATTCCCAAATGAGGATGAGATGCTCTTCGATGCAATCCCTGAACTGGATCATCAGGCGCCGGTGCGCGTCGGAATATCGAATGGCGTGCCGGCTATAGATGTCGATCACGCCGAATGCCGAACCATCCGGCCAGAAGATGGGCATTCCGAGATAGGAAATAGTGCCTTGGTCTCCGCTGAAACTGTCCAGTGGCCGGTTGCTTTGCGCGGCGCCCAAAATCTCGACGACCGTGGATCGCTTCAGGACTTCGGCGGGAAAGACACCGGGATGCGCCGGAAATGCCCTTTCGCGCCGCAATTCGTCATTGCCGACGCTGCAAAGGACCTTTGCCTCTCCGGCACGCGCACGCAAAATTCCGCCGGCATCGGCGGCTGCCAGTTCGATCAAACTCGACAGCATTGCTTGCCAGCGCTCGAGCATCCATTCCGGCACTTTTGCATTCGGCGACACGTTCACTTCCTATCCCAACAAGCGCGGCCATGATCAGAGAGCAGACGCTTGTTGTAAATGGTACGGGGAACTATAGCGCGCGCCGGAATGGCCTTGTCCAGCCCGGGAATCGCTTCGAGCCGCGCAAGAGGGCTATATCGACATTTGAGACCCCATGTCCTTCTCAGGCTTGGTGGCTCGTCTCGCATTATGTTGCGAACGAGGGTTAGCTGCAGAGCCAGAGCCTCAAACATAGGAGACGAGCCGTGGTCGATGATATCGCACTTTACGTT
>JASGEG010000105.1:0-12610 GCA_047606605.1 Rhizobium sp. | reverse complement strand
TGTGCGACCGTCGTCAGCCGGGGAAAGACATAGGCTGCCTCGGGCAGGTCGTCGAAACCGACCACCGAATAATCGCCCGGAACGGAAAAGCCGCTGTCCAGGACGGCATGGATAGCCGCAATGGCCGAAATATCGGTCGTGCCGATGATCGCCGTGATCTCCGGATGTGCCACGAGCAGATCCCGCGCCAGCGGGTAGGTTGCCGCGAAGCTGTGTTCCTCGGCCATCGTCACGGCGGCAGGCGTCATGCCGTGTTTGCCCATTTCCAACGAAATACCACGCAGGCGAAGCTGAACGGGCTGGCTATGTTCCGGCGCGCCGACGATGCCGATCGACCGGTGGCCGAGGTCGATCAGGTGACGGGCCATCAGGCGTCCGCCTTCCTCGTGATCGGCCATGACCGCGTCGTCGGCAATGCCGCCCAGTTCGCGATCGATCGCGACGATCGGAATATGGGCGTCCTTGAGCATCTCGAAGTGCTCGATGCTGCCGAAGGCGCTCGCCACGATGACGCCATCGACGCGCTGGGCAAGCAGCATCGACATGTAACGCGCCTCGTGATCCATGTTTTCCGCCGTGCTGCAGATCAGCGTCTGATAGCCGCGTTGGAACAATTCCTGTTCGATGGCATGGGCCAGGATGCCGAAGAAGGGCACGTCGATCGAGGGCAGCATCAGCCCGATCATCCGGCTCGGCGCCCCCCGCAGCATGCGCGCGCCCTTGCTCGGCGTATAATTCAGGGTGCGAATGGCCGCTTCCACGCGGTCCCTGAGTTCGGGTGAGGCATAGCCGCTGTTGTTGAGTACACGCGATACCGACGAAACCGATGTTCCCGCAAGCTTGGCGATATGTCTGATGCTGGTCGTCACGGGCTCGTATGTCTTTCTCTGGTGCTCGCACGGTCATGGGACGCGCTGCGGAAATCCGCCTGCATTTGCTCCCGACTAAATCATTGCCGGCTTGATGCATCAAGCATGATGGGAGCCGCTGGCGGCAAATGCTCCGGGCCGCCGGTGTCGTCAGATCTTGCCGACCGCATCGACGAACCGGTCGATCTCGTTGTCGGTCTCACACCCATCGTCAGCGCTGTTCCCACGAACACGATGGATTCGACAAGCCGGCATTCGCCGGACAGCGATATTTGTCCGCATCGCGCGGATTGGCTAGGATCATGCGGGGCTTTGCGCCTTGGAAGCCTCCAACGGCAAGAGCCGGCACACAACAGGGATGAAAAGGATCATCGGCATGAAAATCCGCGACTTCGGCGTCGAAATCTGGATGAACCGCTATGAGAACCATTGCGAATGGAACCTCGCCGAGACCTGTGTCGAATCGCTGACGGTGCAGGAGCTTCTGGCCATGGCGGGCAAGACGGAGACGATCCTTTCCGAATTGCTGCCGCTGAAATTGACTTATGGGGCGATCGAGGGCAGCGACCGGCTGCGCGGGCTGATCGCGGGCCTCTATGACAAGCAGCAGGTCGAAAATATCGTGGTCACGCATGGGGCGATCGGCGCCAATGCGCTCGTGCACGAGACGCTGGTCGAACCGGGTGACCGGGTGATCTCCGTATTGCCGACCTACCAGCAGCATTATTCCATTCCCGAAAGCTACGGTGCCGACATGCAGATCCTGAAGCTGACGGAGAAGACGGGTTTCCTTCCCGATCTCGAAGCGCTTAAGCGCCTGGCGACATCGGGCACGAAGCTGATCGCCATCAACAATCCCAACAATCCTACCGGTTCGCTGATGGACCGTGCCTATCTCGAAAAGATCGTCGAGATCGCGCGCGCCTGCGGTGCATGGGTCCTGTGCGACGAGGTCTATCGCGGCACGGATCAGGACGGCGACGGCATGACCGTGTCGATCGCCGATCTCTACGAAAAGGGCATCAGCACCGGCAGCATGTCGAAGACCTATTCTCTGGCGGGCCTGCGCCTCGGCTGGATCGTTGCGCGGGCGGATCTCATCCGCGCCGTTTCCGTCCATCGCGACTACAATACCATCAGCGTCGGCATGCTCGACGATCAATTTGCGGCGATCGCGCTGGAAAACCGGGCGAAGATCCTCGCGCGCAGCCACAGGATCACCCGCACCAATCTCGCCATCCTGTCCGATTGGGTGGATGGCGAGACGCTGATCTCCTGGGTCAAGCCGAAGTCCGGCACGACGGCGCTCCTGAAATATGATCTGCCGATCGCTTCCGAGACCTTTTGTATTCGGCTGCTGGAGCGCACAGGCGTCATGCTCACTCCAGGCAGCGCCATGGATATGGAAGGCTATCTGCGCATCGGTTATGCCAATGGCGAGAGCATTCTTCGCGAGGGGCTGAAGCGCATCTCGCAATTCCTGAAAGAGGAGCAGTCCGCCGTCGCCTGAGCGCCGGTCGCTGAACGATGACTGAATGGGCTCTTCAGCTTCGGTTCGAACGGCTTCTTCTAAAAGGAAGATGTTCAACAGCGGTCCCGTCCGCCAAAGGAGACGCAGTCATGATCCGTAATTCGTTCATTGCAACCGCACTCGTCGCTCTCGTCGGCATTACCGCCGCGGCTCCCGTCATGGCCAATGATGTGCGCATCGAGCAATATGGCTGGTCCAATTCGGCCGGCGGTGCCCAGGAAGGCTTCAGAAACCGCATCCGGGTCTATCAGAACGGTGGCTACAACAGGATGGTCGGCCAGCAATATGGCCGTCACAACCTGTCCGCCGTCGGCCAGGAAGGCAATGGCAACTACGGCGCCACCTATCAGAACGGCGATCGCAACGTTGCCGGCATCGGCCAGTTCGGTTCCAACCACACCACCATCCTCACCCAGGACGGCAACGGCAATATTGCCGCCGGCGTCCAGGTGGGCCACGGTTGCAACGCCAATGTCAGCCAGGGCGGCAGCGGCAACGTCGCGGCCTTCGTCCAGGCCTGCCCGTAACCGGCAGCTATTCGCCGCGCGGTCATAGAAAGAGACCATGGCTGCGGCGGTGAAACGACAAGGAGGCGATCCATGCCATATATCGTCCATCATCCCCGCCGCCTGCTGACGGCAATCGCTTTGGTCCTGCTTCCGGCGGGCGCACTGGCGACCATGGTCACGGCCGGCCAGTCCGAGGGACCCTTGCGTTGCGAGATCCGCGCCACGCCGCAGGGCGGCATGGTGGCGCTCGAAGCGCTTGCCCATGCCGACAGGCGCCTCAGCGGCACCTACAGCTTTCATATCGAAAGTGCCGGAGGGGGAGGCGGCTCCAATATCGACCAGAGCGGCGCCTTCGATGCCGCTCCGGGACGCGCCGCGACGCTCGGCTCCGTCTCGCTCGGCGCCAAGGGCGCCATCTACGACGCTACGCTCGATGTCACCGCCGGCGGCAAGAGCATCAGTTGCGCCAAGCGGATCGGCGGCGCGATCTGATCATAATTAGTGCCATGCCACAAAGGGCGCCGGTTTCCGGCGCCCTTTGTGGTGTCAGGCCGCCACGGATGGTTGAACGATAACTGAACGGGCAATTCCGATTGGGTTCAGCCACAGCGTGCGAAGGTCGGATCATCGGCTGAGGCAGCCGACAATGGAGATCAAGATGACCCGCACCATGCTCAAGTTCCTGACCGCCGCTCTTCTTGCCGGCAGCATCGGCCAGGCGGCCCTGTCCGTCCCGGCCTATGCGGGAGGCCGGGTTTCGGTGAGCTTTGCGCCCGCCAATGCCGAGGATGCCGGTCTCTTCGCAACCGGCCTGCGCTTCTATTCGCTCTATCGCGGCCTGCGCGACGCCGATATCCGGCAGCGGGGCCATGGCAATGCGGCTGGCATCGCCCAGAACGGCCGCGGCGATCTCGGCATTATCGAGCAGCGGGGCAACGGTCACTCCGCCACCCTGCAGCAGAACGGCAACGACAATGCCTATGGCATTTTCCAGTTCGGCCGGCATACCGACGACACCATCGTCCAGGATGGGAACGGCGGCAGCGGCGCCACTTTCAGCTACGGCTGGTAGCGGCTGAGGCGGTCGGTTTCTGACCGCCGGCGACACCTCAGCCGTAGCGCGCGATCATGATCTCTACCGCCGCCGCGACATTGGCTTCCATCTCCTTGGCGCTCGGTTGCGCTCGCCCGCCCAGCAGCAGCGGTTCGTAGAGCCCGGCCTCGCAGAGCACCTTGAATTCCAGCGCCGCGCGGGCGGCATCGGACAAGTGAAGCAGGCCGGCGGTGGAGAGGTCGACGAAGAGCTGCTCGAAACGCTTGGTCACCCGGCGGGGGCCGATACGGAAGAAAATCTCGGCAAGCTCGGGCACCCGCACGGCCTCGGAGACGACAAGCCGAACGATGGCGATGATATCGGGATGAAGCAGCAGCTTGAGATAGCTGATGCCGAAGGCCTCCAAGGCTTGCGAAGGCTTTGCTGTTGCCAGCACCTGATTTTCCAGCGGCGCATAGGCTTCCTCGCCCGCCTGCCGGATGAAGGCCGCGAAGAGATCCTCCTTGTTCGGGAAATAACCGTAGAGCGTTCCCTTGGAGCCGCCGAGCTCGGCCGCCACCGCCGCCATGGTGACGGCGCCGTAGCCTTGGCTCAGGAACAATTTCCCGGCGATCTGCAGGATCTCCTGACGCTTGGCTTCCGTTTTGACTCGCATGCCGTCTCCTAAATCGTACACTTAAGTACTGTTATCGCTTGACGCCTGAGTGGCGATTATATACGTACACTATCGTACGGTTATGAAAGGTCAAGCCGATGACATCGCCATTCCCCAAGACATCTGAATTCAGTGGCGCCCTCTACAGGCCGGCCCGCTTCGAAGGCCAGGTCTATGATCTCGAAGTGGAAGGCCGGGTTCCGGACGAGATCGATGGAACCTTCTTTCAGGTGGCCCCCGATCCGCAATATCCGCCGATGCTGGGCGAGGATATCTTCTTCAACGGCGACGGGGCGGTCAGCGCCTTCCGCTTCAAGAACGGCCATGTCGATTTCCAGCGCCGCTATGTGATGACCGAGCGGCTGAGGGCGCAGCGCGCCCGCCGCTCCTCGCTGCATGGGGTCTATCGCAATCCCTTCACCAACGATCCGAGCGTGCGGGACCTGTCGAACTCGACGGCCAATACCAATGTGATCCTGCATCATGGCAAGCTGTTGGCGTTGAAGGAGGATAGCCCGCCCTATGCGCTCGATCCGGTCACGCTGGAAACCATCGGCCTTTATGATTTCGACGGCCAGTTGACCAGCGCCACCTTCACCGCACATCCGAAACTCGACCCGGAGACGGGGAACCTTCTGTGCTTCGGCTATGAGGCCAGGGGCGAGGCGACGCCGGATATCGTCTATTATGAGGTCGACCGGCATGGCCGGATGAAGCGCGAAGTCTGGATCGTCGCGCCCTATGCGGCGATGATCCACGATTTCGCCGTCACCGAGAATTACGTGATCTTCCCGCTGATGCCGCTGACGGCCGATCTCGAACGGATGAAGCAGGGCGGCAAGCATTTCCAGTGGCAGCCCGGCCTCGAACAGCTCTTCGGCATATTGCGGCGCGACGGCGACGGCCGCGACGTGCGCTGGTTCAAGGCGCCGAACGGCTTCCAGGGCCATACGCTCAATGCCTTCGACGATGGCGGCAAGATCTATGTCGACATGCCGGTGACCTCGGGCAATATCTTCTATTTCTTCCCGCAGGCCGACGGCGCCCTGCCGCCGCCGGAAACGCTGTCGTCGCAGATGATGCGCTGGACCTTCGACATGAATGCGCGCGGCAATGCGATCGAGGTCAAGCCGCTGACCAGCTTCGCCTGCGAGTTTCCGCGCAGCGACGACCGCTACAGCGGACGGCAATATCGCCACGGCTTCGTCATTGCCATGGACCCGAGCAAGCCATTCGACGAAGAGCGTATCGGCCCGCGCCCGTTCCAGTTCTTCAACCAGCTGGCGCATATCGACGTCACCACGGGTCGGACCGCGACCTGGTTTGCCGACGACCAGTCCTGCTTCCAGGAACCGATCTTCGTGCCGCGCCGTCCGGATGCGCCGGAGGGCGACGGCTATGTGATCGGACTGTGCAACCGGCTGCGCGAGCGGGCGACTGATCTGCTGGTCCTCGATGCCCAGCATCTGGCGGACGGCCCGATCGCCACGATCAAGCTGCCGATGCGTCTGCGCATGTCGCTTCACGGCAACTGGGTGCCCGGCGATCAGCTGAAGGCCGCGTAAGCCGTTTGCCGTGACGGCGCATATCAGGATGCCGGCGGTTCTGCCGCCGCCGGCGTCTTTGCGTGTTGGCCGACGACATGCCGGCAGGCGCGGATCGTCAGCGCCATGATGGTGAGGGTCGTGCCGGCGATGCCGCTGCCGGGAAAGGCGCTGGCGTCGGTGACGAGGACATTGGGAGCGTCCCAGAGCTGGTTGTAGGGGTTGAGCACGGAATTTTGCCGGTCCTCCCCCATGCGCGCGCCGCCGGTCTCATGGATGGCAGCACCCATGCACATGGTCTTGCGGAACCACTTGCGGAACATGAAGCGGCTGAAGGGATCGGCGTCCGGAAAGGCGCCGCGCCCCATTTCCTTCAAACCGGTGGGCGAGCCGATAAATTCGAGTTCGCCGCCGACGGAGCGCACGAGATCGATCATCGTCGCCTCCTGCTGGGCCAGCAGGGCATGCTCCTCGGCCTGCATGGCGCAGCGAACATGGGGAACGGGAATGTTCCAGGCATCCTTTCGTCTGGGATCGAGCGTGATGCGGTTGTCGGCATGGGGCAGCATGCGGCCGAAGCCGAAGAAGGCGAGCCGTGACGGCTGGTCGTCCGCCACCGGCGCTCGGCCGACGCTGCCCTGGAAATCGAAATCGCCGCGGTCGGCATCGCCCTTGCCGAAGCGCGGAATGAAGATGCCGCCCGAGGGATTGTAGAACGGATCGGTCGGGGCCGAGGCATCCTGCGCCCAGCCCTTGGCCTTCGAAAAGGAGCCGAAGGCGAGGCAGGGGAGCTGGTCCATGAAATAGCGCCCGAGCGTTCCCGAACTGTTGCCCAGTCCTTGCGGATGTCTGGCCGAGGCGGAGTTCAGAAGCAGCCGTACGCTTTCGATCGGCGAGGCCGACAGTACGACCAGCCCCGCTTGCACAGTTTCGACCCTGCCGGTCACCCGGTCGATGAATTCCGCGCCGGTCGCCCGGCCGTCGCCGTCATCCGTGATGATACGGCGCACGATCGCGTCGTGGCGGATGGTGAGGCGACCGGTCGCCAGCGCCTCGCGCAGAGGCTTCGGCATGCGCTCCGGATCCGGGGCGATATAGCGCCAGGAGACGACGTTGCGCTCGGGCCAGCGGCCTTCCACTTCGCGCTTGAAGAGTTCTTCGGCCGGCGTGAGGTCCGCCGGACGCGCGTAGATGCCGTCCGGCAGGGTCTCGACGCCGTCCTTGTTGCCATAGAGCCCGAGGCAGGATTCGACCTCGGCGTAATAGGGTTCGATGTCGCTGTAGGAGATCGGCCAGTCCACACCCTTGCCGGTGCGCGACCTGATCTTGAAATCGTCGTCGGTCCAGCGCAGCAGCACGCGGCCGAAGCTGTGCAGGCGCCCGCCGGCCTGCCGGCCGCGAATCCACAGGAACGGCGCATCCTTCGGCGTCGTATAGGGGTTCTTGCGGTCGTTGACGAAGAAATGGCTGAAGCGTTCCGTAAAGAAGGCGGCGCGCGCCTGGACGGGCTGGCCCTTGATCGTCGCGCGCGCCCGCTCCCAGATATTGATGCTGCTGGCCGGCGCCTTCTTGCGGGCGGGATCGAAATCGTCGCGCGTCACCGCGCGGCCTGCTTCGAGCAACAGCACCGAAAGCCCCTGTGCGGTCAGCTCCCTGGCGGCAAAGGAGCCCGCGGCGCCGGAGCCGATGACCAACGCGTCGTAGACAGTCTGAGACATGAGCAATTTCCGTATGATCCGAATGTGGTGTCAGAGGCGGATGCCGTCGGCATCGAAGAGGGAGGCCTTGGCGATATCCAGCCCCGGTGCGATGCGGGAGCCTGGCGCAACAGCGACATCGCCCATGACACGGCAGGAAAGGGTGCTGCCGGCCCAATCGAACCAGATGACCGTATCCGCTCCCATCGGCTCGACCACCGACACGGTGCCCGTGGTGGTCGGCCAGCCCTTTGCAGCGCCGTCTGGAAGCAGATGCTCCGGCCGGATGCCGAGCGTGGCGGAACCGGCTTTGACGGGCGCACGAAAAGGATAGCTGGAAAGATCGAGTTTCAGGCCGTTGCTCGCAAAGACGGGCGCGTCGGCCTCCATGACAATATCGCCCTCGATGAAATTCATCGCCGGTGCCCCGATGAACCCGGCAACGAAGAGATTGGCGGGGCGATGATAGATCTCGGAGGGAGTGGCGAGCTGCTGGATGACGCCGTCCTTCATGATGGCGATACGATCGGCCAGCGTGAGCGCCTCGACCTGATCGTGTGTGACATAGATCATGGTGTTGCCGAGGCTCTGGTGCAGCTTCTTGATCTCGACGCGCAGCTCGTTGCGCAGCTTGGCATCGAGATTGGAGAGCGGTTCGTCGAAGAGGAAGACATCCACCTCGCGCACCAGGGCGCGGCCGATGGCGACGCGCTGGCGCTGGCCGCCCGACAGTTCCGAGGGGCGGCGGTCGAGCAGGTTTTCCAGATGCAGAAGGGCTGCGGTGCGGGCGATGCGCGCTTCGATCTCGGCCTTGGGCAGCCCCGCGACGCGCAGGCCGAAGGACAGGTTCTTGCGCACCGTCATGCGGGGATAGAGCGCGTAGGACTGGAACACCATGCCGATGCCGCGATCTTTCGGCTCTTCCCAGGTGACGTTCTTTCCCGAGATCCACATCTCGCCGTCGCGGATATCCTGCAGGCCGGCGATGGCGTTCAGCAGGGTGGATTTTCCGCAGCCCGAAGGGCCGAGCAGCACGAGGAATTCCCGCGACGCGATGTCGATGGAGAGCTTTTCGATGACCGTGTGATCGCCATAGGCGATCTTGAGGTCTTTTACCGATACGGCAGACTGCATGGCATTATCCTTTGACCGCGCCGGCGGCGACGCCCCGCAGGAACCAGCGGCCGGAGAAGAAATAGATGGCGAGCGGAACGATAGCGGTGAGGATGGTGGCGGCCATGTTCACATTGTAGGCGCGCTCGCCCATGGTGGTGTTGACGATATTGTTGAGCTGCACCGTCATCGGCAGATTGTCGCGTCCGGCAAAGACCAGCCCGATCAGGAAGTCGTTCCAAATGCCGGTGAACTGGAAGATGGAGGCGACGACCACCATAGGCACGGCCATGGGCAGCATGATCTCGAGGAAGATGCGCCAGAAGCCGGCGCCGTCGACGCGGGCGGCCTTGCAGAGCTCCTCGGGAATGGCGACGAAGTAGTTGCGGAACAGCAGGGTGACCAGCGGCAGGCCGAAGATGACGTGGACGAGGACGACGCCGGCCAGGGAATTATAAAGGCTCAGAGTGGCGAGCAGCCGCACCAGCGGATAGAGGAAGATCTGGTAGGGGATCAGGCCGCCGGCCATCAGCAGCCCGAACAGAAGGTTCGAGCCTCTCGGTCGCCAGAAGGACAGCGCATAGCCGTTGATGGCGCCGACGAAAACGGAAATGGCGACCGCCGGCAGGGTGATCTTCACCGAATTCCAGAAGCCGATGCGCACGCCGAGGCACTGGGTGCCCATGCATGCCCCCGACCAGGCAGTCTTCCATGCCTCGAAATCGACGGCATCGGGCAAGGCGAAGATACGTCCCTGCCGGATCTCTTCCATCGTCTTCAGCGAGGTGACGAGCATCGTATAGAGCGGCAGCAGGAAGAACAGCGCGCACAGGATGAGAAAGGCGTAGAGGCCGAAACGGCCGATCGTCAGCCGCGAAGGTTTCGGGCCGCGGGGATGAAGGACGGCCATCAATGTGCTCCCCTTCGTCTGGCGCGCATCGAAAGCGCATAGCGGAAGGGCGCGACCGCCATGACGACGGAGAGCACCAGCACCGTGGCGCCGGCACTTGCCAGGCCGAGATTCTGGCGTTCGAACAGATTGTCCATGATGAACTTCGCCGGCACCTCGGTCGCATTGCCCGGCCCGCCGCCGGTCAACGCCACGACGAGATCGTAGGTCTTGATGACGCCCATGGAGAGCAGCATTGCCGATGCGGCAAGCGCCGGCCCGAGCTGCGGCAGGATGATCGAGAGATAGATGCGCCAGATCGGAATGCCGTCGATCTGCGCGGCCTTCCATTGCTCCTCGCCAATGCCGCGCATGCCGGAGAGCGCGATGACCATGACGAGGCCGGCTCCCTGCCAGAGGCCGGCGAAGACGACGGTATAGATCGCCATGTCGCGGCTGACGATCCAGTCGAAGGTGAAGCTCTGCCAGCCGAGCGCGCGCACACTTGCCTGAATGCCGAGCGTCGGGTTCAGCATCCATTGCCAGATGAGCCCCGTGACCACGAAGGACATGGCATAGGGATAGAGGAAGATGGTGCGGAACATGGCTTCGAAGCGGACCTTGCGGTCGAGCGCTGCCGCCAGCACGAAGCCGAGCGCCAGGCAGCCGACGACATAGAGCACGCCGAATATCACCAGGTTTTCCAGGGATGCGAGCCATCGCGAATTGCGGAACAGCCTGAGATATTGGGCGAGACCGACATAGTTGGACGATGGAAAGATGGTCGAATCCGTGAAGGACAGCCTGACGGACCAGACCATCGTGCCGATATAGATGAAAATCGCTGCGATCCATGTTGGCAGGAGCGCGATGGTCGCAGCGGGGGAACGTCTGCGCTTGGCTTGCATGAGCAAACTTTCTCAAAAGGAATGTGCGAGGGCCGACCGTCTTCTTTCCGATCGGCCCGCTGCCCGGCCCTATTCGAAGATCGCGAAGAATTTCTCGGCGCCGGAGGCGGGATCTTCGGACGGGGTGCTCCAGAATTCGTCGACGAAATCGTTGAGCGCGCCGGCCTGCTGCGGCGATAGGATCAGCGCCTGATCGGGCACGATCTTGCCGGCGCTCATCAGTTCCAGGCCCTTCTGCGCGCAGAGGTCGAGTTTCGACCTGTCGACGTCGGTGCGCATCGGCACGGAGCCCTTCTTCAGCGAGAATTCGACCTGCACGGCCGGGTCCATGGCGACCTCGGCAAGCAGCGTCTGGCCCTTCTGCGATGCCGCGTCGGCGATCTTCGGGAAGGAGAAGGCGTCGGCGACATAGACCATGCCCGGCGATTGCGGTGCGAGCATGCAGTCGTAATCCTTGCCGAGTTCCTTGCCGGCGGCGATGAATTCGCCCTTGGCCCAGTCGCCCATGAACTGCACGCCGGCCTTGCCGGTGATGACCATGGCGGTGGCGTCGTTCCAGTTACGGCCCGGTGCGCCCTGATCGACATAGGCGCGCAGCCTGCCGAGGATATCGAGCGCCTTCTTCACGCCTTCGGTCGAGGCTTCGCCCTTGTCCTTGTCGACATAGATCTTCAGGAAGCCGTCGATGCCGACCTGGGTCAGCAGGATCATGTTGAAGACCTTGGATTCCTGCCAGGACTGGCCACCCCAGGCGACCGGCTGCACGCCGGCGGCCTTGAGCTTGTCGAGCGCGGCGAAGAATTCGTCCCAGCTCTTCGGCTCCCCATCCACACCCGCCTTGGCGAAGGCTTCCTTGGAATAGAACACCCAGCTTTCGCCATGGGCGCCCGTCGGTGCCAGATAGGTCTGGCCGTCATAGGAGATGAGATCGGCGATCGATTTCGGCAGGACGTCCGCCCATTTGCCGGCTTTCGCCACATCGTCGATCGGGTTCAGAAGGCCCTGATTGACGAAATCGGCATTGGCAAGGCCGATGACGGCCTGCTTGGCGGCCGGCGGGTCTCCGGCGACCAGACGGTTCTGGAAGGCGGCGTCGGCAGCGCCGAAGCCGGCGATGGAGGAATCTTTCCAGACTCCGCCACGCTTTTCGAATTCCTGCCTGATGACGTTCAAAGCGGCTGCCTCGCCGCCGGATGTCCAGGAGGTCATCACTTCGGCTTTCGGCTTGTCTTCGGCATGCGCCGGGACGACGGTCGCCGAGACCGAGGCTCCCAGCAGGAAGAGTTTCATCATGTTTTTCATCGTTCCACCTCTTGAGAGAAGGCCCTCTTGGCGGGGCCTTTGGTTTCTGGGTCGTGAAAGTCAGCGATAGATCGGCAGAAGCGCCTGCCGCACGAGCGTCAGCCCGTTGGCGATGTCACTGATCGGATCGGGCGCGGCATCGAGTTCGAGAATGGCCCAGCCTTCATAGCCGCGGTCGCGCAGCAGCCTGATCCAGCCCGGCCAGTCGACACGGCCGAGGCCGAAGCCGCAGAAAAAGGGGCGATGGCGGTCGTGGATATGCTCGTCGATCGGCGTGTCGGCCGGCATGGGGCCGAGCGCGTCCTTCCAATGGGCGATGATGACGCGCTCATGGTGGCGCTCAACCAGCTGCAACGGATCGGAGCCGGCGACGATGATATGGGCCGTATCCGGGCACATATGCACGTAAGCGGGGTCCGTCAGCAGCATCAGCAGATCGACGTCGCGGGCGGCGGCGAAGATCGAATGCGCCTCAGTGTGCAGCGCCAGCCGGACGCCCTTGACGTGAAGGGCCGCGCCGAGGCGGTTGAGAAAATCGG
>JASGEG010000104.1:0-7486 GCA_047606605.1 Rhizobium sp. | reverse complement strand
CCAGGGAGCCGGAACCGACCGGAAGCTCATCTCCGGCCGCGATCGGCCTGCCTTTAAAGCCGCCGAGCGCACCGATCGCATAGGTCGATCGGCTGCCCAAAGCTTCGGGAACATCGATGCCGCCCGACACGGCGATGCAGATCCGCGCGCCCGATTTCAGGAAGTCGAAGCTGACGGTCTGCCCGGCCCTGACCTTGAGCGCCGTCCAGCCCGGCTGCGGCTCGCCGTCGATCCTGACCGGCATATCGGCACCGGTGACCGCGATCAGCGCATCGCCGAGAAATTCGAGCTTCGGCCCCATGAAGACGGCCTCGAGCCCGGCGGCCCCCTCATCGTTGCCGACGAGAAGATTGGCCGCCCGCATGGCGTAGCGATCCATGGCGCCGCCGACGGGAATGCCGAGATGGAAATAGCCGGGGCGACCGAGATCCTGAACGGTGGTCGAAAGGCCGTGATGAAGAACCTTAATGGCCATATAGAGCCCCCTCCAGCCTGGCGTTGTAACCGTCGATATCGGCCTGGTATTGCCTCAGATCGAATTCGACCTCACGGGTCGGCGGCGCAAAGCGACCCTTGTCGACATCCTCGACCGCCTGGTCGTAACCGTCGCGATCGATCGGCCGGAACTTCACGATGTCGCCGGGGCGGAAGAACACCATGAAATCGCGCAGGTAGCTCGTCGATTGGGTGGGATCGAAGATCGGCATCGGCGTGATGCCGAACATCTGATAGCCGCCTGCCCCGCGTACCGAATAGATGCAGCCGAAGCAGCCGCCATGTCCCACAGTCAACCGTGGCGTATCGGTGCGCGGGCGCAGATATTTCGGCACCTCGATCTGCCGCTGCCGCTCGACCATCTGGTACATGAACGGCAGGCCTGCGACGAAGCCGACCATGGAGACGAACCACGGCGATCCGGCATGGGCCGCGATGAAATCCCCAACCGCGTCATAGCCGTTGATCCTGGCGGCATAGTCGAGATCCGTACCTGTGGGCTCCTGATGCCGCTCGCGAAAACGCATCAGCGTCTCATGCGTCCAGGGATCATTATAGAAGACCGGGATTTCGACGATGCGGGTGGTAATGACGGGTTCGGCCTTTTCGGCGGCGCCCTCGATTGCCTTGACCTCGCGCAGGAGATCGTCCGGCTTGATCAGATCCGGATCGAACTTGATCTGGAAGGACGCATTGGCGGGGCAGATCTCGGTGACGCCCCGGATGGCGCTCTCGCGCACCCCCTTGGCCATCGACAGGCTCTTGAAGAAGGCTTCCAGCGACATCTCGTCGCTGCATTCGACGAAGAGATGCTCGTCACCTCCGAATGTAAAGCGAGCAGGCATCAGGCAACCTCCGCTGATATGCCGTCAACCGCAGGAAAATCGGTCTCCAGCCAGGATTCGAGAAAACGTGTGTGGAATGCACCCTTGCGCACCGAAAGGTCGCGGGCGAGCGCGAGATGCAGGGGGATCGTGGTCGGCAGGCCCTCGATCGTCAGCTTGGAGAGGGCGCCGGCCAGCTTGTCGAGGCAGGCATCGCGATCCTCGGCCCAGACGACGAGCTTGCCGAGCAGGGAATCGTAGAAGGGCGGCACGGTATAGCCGGCATAAAGCATCGTATCGAAACGGATGCCCTCGCCGTCCGGAACGGACAGCCGCGTCACGGTGCCCGGCGCCGGCAGAAAACCCTTGGCCGGGTCCTCGGCATTGATCCGGCACTCGATGGCGTGACCACGCACGCGAATGTCGGACTGCGACAGCGACAGGGGAGCCCCACCCGCCACCTTGAACATCTCCTGCACCAGATCGATGCCGGTAATCATCTCCGTCACCGGATGTTCGACCTGGATGCGCGTGTTCACTTCGATGAAATAGAACTGCCGGCTATCCTCGTCGTAGAGATACTCGACGGTGCCCGCCCCGCGATAACCGACTTCAGCGGCAAGCGCGACGGCGCTGGCGCAGAGGCGCTGCCTGACGTCATCGGGCAGCAGGAAGGCTTGCGCTTCCTCCCAGACCTTCTGGCGGCGGCGCTGCAGCGAGCATTCGCGCTCGAAGCAATGCACGAAGTTCCGCCCATCACCAAAGATCTGCACCTCGATGTGGCGGGCGCGGGTGATGACCTTTTCCATGTAGAGGCCGCCATCGCCGAAGGCGGCGGCCGCCTCCGCCGAGGCGAGCGGAAACTGCTCCCTGAGCTCGGCCAGCGACTGGACGATGCGAATGCCGCGTCCACCGCCACCCGCCGCAGCCTTGACCATGACCGGAAAGCCGGTGCGCCCGGCAATTGCCTCCGCAGCCTCGATGTCGGCCACGCGGCCATCGCTTCCCGGCACGGTCGGCACACCGGCGCGTGCGGCAATCGCCCGCGCGGCAACCTTGTCGCCGAGCAACCGGATCGCCTCGCCGCTTGGCCCGATGAAGATCATGCCGGCGGCCTCGACGGCATCGGCAAAATCGCCGTTTTCGGACAGAAATCCATATCCCGGATGCACCGCATCCACGCCGGCCGACCGCGCCGCCGCAACGATGGCTTCGATGTTCAGATAGGATTTTTTCGGCGCCGGCGAGCCGATGTCGATCGCCTCGTCCGCGAGCTTCACCGCCAGCATCTCGGAATCGGCCGCGCTATGGACCTGCACGGTGCGGATGCCGAGCACCTTCGCCGCTTTGATGATCCTGACCGCGATCTCGCCGCGGTTGGCGATCAGGACAGAGCGGATCGTCATGCCTCCACCTCGGCGATGACCTGGCCGGCCATGACGGGTTCCTCGTTCTCGACAAGGAAGGTGATGTTCTTGCCGTCGAGCCCGGCCGGGATCTGCTGGAAGGTCTTCATGACCTCGATGAGACCGATCGTATCGCTGGCAGCGACGGCGTCGCCCTCGGCCTTGAAGGGCGGCGTCTCCGGAGAGGAGGCTCGGTAGAAGGTTCCCGGAAGGGGGGATCTGATCTCAAGCTTGCTCATGGGGCCTCCGCGCGGTGTCATTGTTCAAAATCTGCGAAACAGGTGCAATTCTTATGCCCTCGGCAACGAGGGCCTCGCGCATGTGGCGCACGATATCGAGCGCACCCAAAGTATCGGAATGAAAACAGATGGAATCGAAGGCGATCGGAACATCATTGCCGTTGACGGTGCGCACCAGGCCTTCGGTACAGGCCCTGACCACCTTGCGTGCAATGGCCTTGGGATCGGGACGACCTGCATCCCTGGTAAAGACGATCCAGCCCGTATCGCCATAGTCGCGGTCGGCATAGAATTCGCGCACGATCGGCTGGCCCGCTTCCTCTGCGGCAAGGCAGGTCGCCGAGCCGTCCATGCAGAAGACGAACATGTTCGGCGCCACGGTGCGCATATATTGAATGAAGATCTGCGAAAGGTCCGCGCTTGCCGCCAGCTCCATATAGAGCGCACCATGCGGCTTCACATGCTGGACCGATACGCCATGGCGGCGGGCAAACTCACGCAGCGCACCCACCTGATAGACCAGATCGTTGACGATCTCGCGGCTGGTGCCGTTGATCTTGCGGCGGCCAAACCCCTGCAGGTCGTTGTAGCCGGGATGGGCTCCGACGCCGACGCCATGCGCAGCCGCCATCCGCACCGTTTCATCCATCAGATTGGGATCGCCGGCATGAAAGCCGGTCGCGATATTGGCCGAACTGATGAGAGCAATCAGATCCTCGTCCAGCGCATCGCCGATCCGCCACCGGCCGAAGGCCTCCCCCATGTCGCAATTGATGTCGACAGCTTCCTTCAAGGCATTCCCTCTATTTGCACGTCCGATCGGAACCAATGACGGCAACGGTAGGGGGAAACAGGATCGTTGAAAAATACAATTTTCAATGCTTTATTATCTGATAATCTGATATCACTGTTTAAAATGACGGCAGAGAATATGATTTATTATCAGATAGATAAATCCATTGATCAGTGCGATATCGTAAATCAGCTCATTTTTTATCCTGCAAATCTGATTAGCTGCGCTCGATTTCAAATAAACTGATGGGACAAGAACCATGAGCCTGAGCCTTCGGCAGCTTCGCTATTTCGTCGCAACGGCCGAATATGGCCAGATTTCCCATGCCGCCGTCAGCCTGTCGATCTCGCAATCGGCCGTGACCGCGGCGGTCAAGGATCTCGAGCAGACGATCGGCATATCCCTGTTCAACCGCACGCCGCAGGGAATGGAACTCACCACGGCCGGACGGCAATTCCTGGCCCATGCCTATGAAATCCTGGCAAAGGTCGACGAGGCGACGCATCTCAATCTCGTCAGCAGCGACATCGAAGGAGAACTCGTGGTCGCGGCGACCTATACCGTCATCGGCTATTTTTTGCCGCTGCATATCGAGCGCATGCGGCGTCTTTATCCCAAGCTTAGAATCCAGATCTACGAGGTCAATCGCGAGGCCATCGAAGAAGGCCTGCTCACCAACCGCTACGACATCTCCGTCCTGCTGACCTCGAACATCCTCAACCCGATGCTGACGACCGAAACGCTTCTGAGTTCCGTCAGACGCCTATGGCTCCCGGCCGGCCACGACCTGTTGCGGCGCGACGGCATCGGGTTGCGGGAGATCGCGGAAGAGCCCTATATCCTGCTGACCGTCGACGAAGCCGCGCATTCCTCCCTGAAATATTGGAGCCGAACCCCACACCAGCCGAGGGTGCTTTTGCGGACGAGCTCGATCGAAGCGGTCCGATCCATGGTCGCCAACGGGCTCGGCGTCGCCATCCTCTCGGACATGGTACATCGCCCCTGGTCGCTCGAAGGGCGGCGCATCGAAACCGTCAATATCCAGGACCCCGTCCCGCCAATGGACGTGGGCCTTGCCTGGCGCGCCAATGTCGAATTCACGCCGCCAATGCTCGCCTTCAGACGCTACTTCCAGCAGGCCTTCAGCCTGCCGGGCACGAATGCGTGAGTTTCGCGGCAGCGAAATTCCGCCAGGGCAGCGATGGCCGCTAGCCTATCCTCACCAGATATCCGGACGTCAGCGTCGGCGCGTTGATCATCAAGCCGGTCCGGCACATGCGGCCTTTCAGCTCGTCCGATGCAGGATCATCGATGTCGCCTTCGGCTACCACCGGGAGCCGCCGTGTTTGGTGCATCCTTTTATCGTTGAGGAGGCAAGACATGGCCAAAATGATTCATTCCATGATCCGGGTGCTGGACGAGCAGCGTTCGGTCGAGTTCTATCGGCAGGCCTTTGGCCTCGCCGTTGCGGATCGGCTGGATTTCGAGACTTTCGTCCTCCTCTACCTCAGCAATTCCGAAACGGGTTTCGAGCTTGAACTGACGGTCAACAAGGGCCGGACCGAACCCCATGCGCTCGGCGACGGATACGGCCATCTCGCCGTCTCGGTCGGCGATGTCGCCGCCGAGCATGAGCGCTTCCTCGCGCTCGGCTTTACTGCCGGCAAGATCGTGGATTTCAACCACAACGGCGCGCCGCTCGCGCGGTTCTTCTTCGTCACCGATCCGGACGGCTACAAGATCGAAGTCCTGCAGCGCGCCGGCCGCTATCTCTAATCAGGTCGGCGGCTCGATCATAGTACGTGTTTGTAGACCGTGGTGCGCGAGAGGCTGAGCTGGCGCGCCGTCTGCGAGACATTTTCTCCTGTCTGGCGATAGACGGCCCGGATTTCCTGGCATTTTGCCCGGCTGAGCGGGCGGTCCCTGCATCCCTCGCAGCAATCCTCCGGCCTCCCGGCCACCGGGCTTGCCTCACCGAAACAATCCTCATCGAGGTAGTCGCCATGACGGCGGATCAATGCGCGCTGCAGCACGGTCCTCAATTCGCGGATGTTGCCCGGCCACTTCCTGCGAAAGAGCGCAGCGACGGCCGCATCCGTGATCGGCGTTCCCGGTGCCATCTCTTCCATCACCTGGTGGACGATCGCGGCAAAATCCGTTCGTGCCCTCAAGACCGGCAGATGGATGGTAAAGGCGTTCAGCCGGTAATAGAGATCGGCGCGAAACAGCCGCTGGGCCACCATTTCCTCGAGATTGCGGTTGGTGGCCGAGACGATCTGCACATTCACCTTCTCGGCCTTGTGCGCGCCGATCGCACGGACCTCCATGCTGTCGAAGAAGCGTAGCAGCGAGGTCTGTGCCGCAAGCGGTATATCCGCCACCTCGTCGAGAAACAGCGTGCCCCGATCGGCGGCGCGGGCGAGCCCTGGCGCGCCTTTGGCGCGAGCATTGGTGAAAGCGCCGCCCTCATGGCCGAATATTTCCGAGATGAACAGCTCCTCCGGCACCGCGCCGCAATTGAGGGGGACGAACTCGCCCTTGCGCCGGCTCAGGCGATGGACGTGGCGCGCCATCAGTTCCTTGCCGGTTCCCGTTTCCCCTGTGATATGCACAGGCATACCGAGGGTCACGGCATCCGCAAGATTGGCAAGCGCCTGCCGCACCGCGCTGTCGTCACAGACGAAGTCCGGCATGCCCTCCTTCGGCAGCAGCGCGGGAACGGGGGACGCAGTCCTCCTCACCGGCACGCTGCTTGCGCCCTGGGCGATCTGGCGGCAGGCCATGAAAACGCCGCTGCCGGCGCGGTCGCGAATGCGGATGATGCCGCCATTGAGCAGCCCGTCCATCGCCGCTCCGAAGCCGGATTCGAACAGCGCATCGAAATGGCTGCCGAGCGTCGCCGGTAACCCGGCCAACAATACCCTTCCGGACCGGTTTATGGAGGTGACGTCGCCCGCCGGCGATACCGAGATCAGGCCTGCGGAGAGCGTGTCCAGATATTCCACGCGCGGATGGAAGGCGAAGACAAAGCTGCTGGAATAATCCTGAAAGACCAAGCCGTTCTCGATCTGCGAAGCGGCCATACGCACCAACGCATGCGTATGCTCCTGTCGCGCCTCATGGGCGCAGGAGGCATCGAGCAGGCCGAGGATCTCCCCGTGCGAATTGAAGATCGGCGCGGCCATGCAGCTCAGATGGCCATGACAGGCGAAATAATGCTCCCGCCCATAGATCGCCATCGGTTTCTCCGTCATGGCGGCCAGTCCCAGCGCATTGGTGCCGCGCTCGCTCTCCTCCCACATGCTGCCGGGAATGATCGCGCGTCCGGCGGCGCTGTCGGCGAATTCCCGGTCGCTGATCGTATCGAGCACGATGCCATCGGCATCCGCGAGCGCGATCATGAAGTTCGATCCGGCGATCTGCGAATGCAGGAGCTGCATTTCCGCCAGCGCCAGCCGGCGCATGGAGACGGTTGCCTCGCGCCGCGCGCGGACATCGGCAAAGGGCACGACGCTGTGCCGCGGCATGGCGCGCGGATCAAGGCCGCCCTCGCGACATCGCTGCCAACTCTCCGCAACGATCGGCTGAAGGGTGCCGACCGGAAAGCGATCGCCCCTTTCCAGCGCAATGCGTGCGCGGTCCATTCCAGAAAGATGCTGCATGTCTCCTCCTCATGCACCATGGCGTCGAGGATAACAGCCGCCGGGAGGATGACAATAGCCAAAAACT
>JASGEG010000103.1:0-31331 GCA_047606605.1 Rhizobium sp. | reverse complement strand
GATGATCCGCCTCCAGTTCGGCTTTCGCATCCGCATCCCGCGCCGACAGGGCGCCGGCCCGTCGATCCTTGATCCTGGGTACCAGCCCATCCGCCTGCAGCCGCGCGGTCTCGATATCGAAATCGAGATGCCGACGCCGTTCGATGACCCGCGTCAGATGTGCTTCATAGTCCCGAAACGCCCGAGCCAGCACCGGCCGCGCGCGCCGGAACAGCTCGGCCAGTGAAGCGGAGGCCGCAAGTGCTGCATCGAGCTCGGCCAGGATCGCGGCCGGTTTGAGATGGCTTTGCCCGATCCTGCGCCGGAACAGGCCCGTGGAACCGCCATCGATTGGCTCGCCGAGTGATTGCCGATACTGCAGGTCGGCAGCTGCCGACATCCGGTCGAGTTCCTTGACCAGCCCCGAGCCGAGAGACTTCCAGCGATCGAGCAACTCCATGGCCTCGCGCGCCAGCGCTTCCTCGACCGGGAAATTGACGGCATCGGGGCGTGTATGGCCCCTGGCATGACCGGCAAGGACGGCATTTACCGCGTCCAGGCTCTTGATCGCGTCGTCGAGCGTCGCCTCGGTCCTGTCGATCTCGCCGTCGAGGGAATGCGCCTTGACCATGGAAGCGTCTCGCAATTGCCGTTATCGGCGAGACTAACCGCTTATAGCGGCAAAGAAAATGCCGGAGCCGCGCGATATCGCCAGGCGACACGGACCTGCTCCCGTTTCAATCGCTCTTCGGCACCAAATCCTGAGGTTCGCCGATTTCTATCGCATGCCCATCCGGATCATAAAAGCGAAAGACCCTCTGCCCCCATTCCTGCCTTTCGACGGGATGTATCAGATCGACATGCGGCGCGATCGCCGCGAAGGCGGCATCGACATCCTCATGCTCGAAATACAACAGCAAGTTTCTCTGCCCGTAGGACGCCAGCGGATGGGCATCTTGCCGCCAGACTGTCTTTTCGAGCGATCGTCCCTCGTGGATCGCAAAGCCGGTTTCGAAAAGGACGAAATTCCCGAAGTCTTCGATTATCGTCAGGCCGAGGCGTTTGTTATAGAACTCCTTCGAACGGTTGATATCGCGAACGAACGGGATGGGATTGACGAAGCGCATCGCTTTTCACCGACAAGATTTGAGAAGGCCACACGACCGACTGCACCGATCCAATTCGGCAGCCGAAGGAATTGGACAATTGCCGCTACGCAGCGACCAGTTCGCCAAAAACACGCGCATATTGCGGATGTGCAATATCTTCCAGGGTTGAAACCTCAGAGGCCCTGACCCACCGCATCGCCGTATGTTCGTCGCCCAGCAATCGTGGTTCGCCGCCGTCCCATTCGGTCACGGCATAGACATGATAGCGAACCGTGAGACCATCGCCTGCCTGCGGCTCTGAAAATTCAACGAGCTTCTGAAACCGCAGAGGCGTCAGACCAACCTCTTCCTGTGCTTCTCGCACCAGGGCGGCCTCCACGCTCTCGCCAGGCTCGACATGACCGCCGACCAGATCCCACTGATTTGGATAGTAGGCCTTGTGCGGCGCTCGCTTGACCAACAGCACCTGACCGTCTTTTACGAAAACAGCGCATGCAATTTCGGTCAAGACAATCTCCTGTTCGCATCTGCGAAATGCTTGCACGCGGTGGCCGGGGAAGCAATCGCGACAGCCGCCCGCTCTCACCTCGAAAGAGTTCTCAAACAGCTGAGGATCAAGACGACGGCAGAGCCCGCCCCTTTTTACTGTGCTGCTGCCGGGTTCTTCAGATAGGCAATGATATTGTCGATATCCTTGTCGCTCTTCAAGCCCTGGAACGTCATCTTCGTGCCCTTCACCAGGAACTGCGGGCTGGGCAGATATTTCTTGAGCAGCGCCTCGTCCCAGACCTTGCCGTCGGCGCCGAAAGCCTTCATCGCCGGCGAATAATTGTAGCCGGGCGCAGTAGCGACCGGACGGCCGACGACACCCATGAGCGACGGCCCGACATGGTTTTCGGGCTGGGTGGCGGTGTGGCAGACGGCGCATTTCTTGAAGACCGCCGCGCCGGCAACCGCATCACCATCGGCCAAGGCGGCCGAACCGGAGAGTAAAACCGCGACAGCGGCCATCAGACAGAGCGATTTCATGCGTCCTCCCGACAGATGCGACGATCATCCCTTGCCGCAAGCATAGAGCCATTTGCGGCCGGCGGCCGGATGACCCAATGACGCGGCCCCTATTCTTCCGTCATCGCCTCTTCCCAGTGCCGGCGGCAGAGCGAGACATATTTGTCGCTGCCGCCGATCTCGATCTGCGCGCCCTCGCGCGCCACCTTGCCGGCGGCATCCAGGCGAACGACCATGGTCGCCTTGCGCCCGCAATGGCAGATCGTGCGTACCTCGCGCAACTCGTCGGCGATGGTCAGCAACTCCTGCGAGCCGGGAAACAATCGTCCATGGAAATCCGTGCGCAACCCATAGGCCATGACGGGCAGCCCGAGACGATCGACGATATGGGCAAGCTGCCAGACCTGCTCGCGCGACAGGAATTGCGCCTCATCGACGAAGACGCAGGCCAGCGGCTCATCCGCATGCATGCCTTCGACCAGCGCATAGAGATCGTCCGAAACCTCGAAGGGTATGGCGTCCATCGTCAGGCCAATGCGCGACGCAATCGTGCCGCGGCCTGCGCGATCGTCCAGCGCCGCGATGAAGGACGCGGTGCGCATGCCGCGCTCCTGATAATTATAAGCGGCCTGCAACAACATGGTCGACTTGCCGGCGTTCATCGTCGAATAATGGAAATAGAGCTTGGCCATGACATTCTCCTTGCCCGCTTCATGGGTGCTCCGCCGCACGATGGAAAGATGCCCCCGGCGAAAACCACAGGAATTAACGCGGACGCACGCGAGCGAGGTAACCGCCCGGCGACACTGGACAGGAAAAATGCACGCGTCGCAATCAGCCCCCGCAAACCGGCGCAAATACACTGTGGTCGCTTGAAAATGTCGGTTATTGGTGGTTGCTTGGGAACGTTAGACTGGGAGTCACGCAATGATAAAAACGACTTTTACCGCATTTGCCTTCGCTTCAGCCCTTTCCGCGCTTACGCTCGGCGCAACCGCTGCGTCCGCTGCCGAAGCGGCAAGCTGTAGCACCGTCCATTTCGCCGATGTGGGCTGGACCGATATTACCTCCACCACGGCGACCGCCTCCATCCTCTTGAAGGCTCTCGGCTACGACACCGACGTCAAGGTCCTCGCCGTGCCGGTGACCTATCAATCCTTGAAAAACAAGGACATCGATGTCTTCCTCGGCAACTGGATGCCCTCCATGGCCGAGAACATCAAGCCGTTTGCCGAAGACAAGTCGGTCGAAACCGTCCGCGCCAACCTCGAAGGAGCCAAGTACACGCTGGCGACCAACGAAAAGGGTGCGACGCTCGGCATCAAGGACTTCAAGGATATTGCCGCCCATAAGGACGATCTGGACGGCAAGATCTACGGCATCGAGCCGGGCAATGACGGCAACCGCCTGGTCATCGACATGGTCGACAAGAACACCTTCGGCCTCAAGGGCTTCGAAGTGGTCGAATCCTCCGAGCAGGGCATGCTCGCCCAGGTGGCCCGCGCCGACAAGGAAGGCAAGCCGATCATCTTCCTCGGCTGGGCCCCGCATCCGATGAACACCACCTACAAGATGACCTATCTCACCGGCGGCGACGACGTCTTCGGTCCGAACTTCGGCGGCGCCACGGTCTACACCAACGTCCGTGCCGGCTACCTGCAGGAGTGCCCGAACGTCGGGACCTTCGTCAAGAACCTCGTCTTCTCGCTGCCGATGGAAAACGAGATCATGGGCAAGATCCTGAACGACGGCAAGGAGCCGGAAGCAGCCGCGTCGGAATGGCTGAAGGCCAACCCGACCGCGGTCACGCCCTGGCTCGCCGGCGTCACCACCAAGGATGGTGGCGACGGACTTGCAGCGGTCAAGGCCAAGCTCGGCCTGTAACACCGGCGGACAAGGGGCGGCTCAACCGCCCCTTTCTCTTCCGCGAGCGGGAATCCATCCCCTCCTATTGCGCCATGCACCGGTATCGCACCCCCGCATGGCGCAATAAGCCGTTACTCTCCGGCGGCCTTATCCGGAACGACCCAAGACGTCCGGTATCGCCGCCCCAATCGTGGGCAAAGACGTGAACTGGTTAACCGACTATCGCATCCCCATCGGACCATGGGCAAAAGCCGTCGTGGATTGGCTGACGACGAACGTCACATGGTTCTTCGACGGGCTTTCCTTCCTCGTCGCGCATGTGATCAAGGCGCTGCTTTTCCTATTGCAGGTGCCGCATCCGCTGATCGTCGTCGTGGTTTTCACGGCCGTCGCCTATTGGCTGCGCCGGAGCATTCCGGTCGCGATCCTGACGCTGATCGGCCTGCTGATCACCATCAACCAGGGCTACTGGAAGGAAACGACGGAAACCCTGGCGCTGGTGCTGGCTTCGACCTTCGTCAGCATGCTGGTCGGCGTGCCGCTCGGCATCGCCGCTGCCCGCCGTCCCTGGCTTTACGCCTTCATGCGGCCGATCCTCGACCTGATGCAGACCATCCCGACCTTCGTCTATCTCGTGCCGGCGATGATCCTGCTCGGCCTCGGCATGGTGCCCGGTCTCGTCGCCACGGTCGTCTTCGCCATTCCCGCGCCGATCCGCATGACCCGCCTCGGCATCATCTCGACGCCGCCATCCCTCGTCGAGGCGGCCGAATCCTTCGGCGCGACGCCGCGACAGGTGCTGCGCAAGGTGGAGCTGCCCTTCGCCACGCCGCAGATCATGGCCGGCCTGACGCAGACGATCATGCTGTCGCTCTCGATGGTGTCCATCGCCGCCCTCGTCGGCGCCCCCGGCCTCGGCGTGCCGGTTCTGCGCGCGCTGAACAGCGTCAACGTCGCCAAGAGCTTCGATTCCGGCGCCTGCATCGTCATTCTCGCGATCATTCTCGACCGCATGTTCCGTGCCCCCGGCGAAGGAGACCACTCATGACCACCGCCGTCGGCTTCAACAATGTCAGCATCATCTTCGGGGATCGTCCCGAAGCCGCCCTCAAGCTCGCCGACGAGGGCAAGACCCGCGACGAGATCGGCAAGGCGACCGGCCTGGTGCTCGGCGTCGCCAATGCCTCGCTGGAGATCAAGGAAGGCGAGATCCTCGTGCTCATGGGCCTTTCCGGCTCCGGCAAGTCGACGCTGCTGCGCGCCGTCAACGGCCTGGCGCCGGTCGTGCGCGGCGATGTCGTCGTCAACACGAAGAACGGGCCGATCAACCCCTATTCCTGCAGCCCCAAGGCCCTGCGCGACCTGCGCATGCACACGGTCTCCATGGTGTTCCAGCAGTTCGCCCTGCTGCCCTGGCGCACGGTCGCCGACAATGTCGGCTTCGGGCTGGAGCTTGCCGGCGTGCCGGAAGCCGAGCGCAAGAAGCGCGTCGACGAGCAATTGCAGCTCGTCAACCTGACGCAATGGGCCGGCCGCAAGGTCAACGAACTTTCCGGCGGCATGCAGCAGCGCGTCGGCCTCGCCCGCGCCTTCGCCACCGGCGCGCCGATCCTGCTGATGGACGAGCCGTTCTCGGCGCTCGATCCGCTGATCCGCACCCGCTTGCAGGACGAGCTTCTGGAATTCCAGCGCCGGCTGAAGCGGACGATCCTCTTCGTCAGCCACGATCTCGACGAGGCCTTCCGCATCGGCAACCGCATCGCCATCATGGAGAGCGGGCACATCATCCAGTGCGGCACGCCTCAGGAAATCGTCAAGAACCCCGCCGATCAATATGTGGCGGATTTCGTCCAGCATATGAACCCGATCAGCATGCTGACGGCGCGCGACGTCATGCAGCAGGGGGTCGGCCATCCCCCCGCCAGCGGCTCCGTCACCGGCACTGCGGCGGCCACCACGCCGCTGATCGATATTCTCGACGCCCTGACACGCCAGCCGGGCAATATCGGCGTCGTTGACAATGGCGTGATTATCGGGACGATCTCCGCTCAGGACGTCGTGGCTGGCCTGACCAGCCACCGGCGGAAGGAATAGTCCAAGCGGACTGTTCGGCCCGCCCGCCGAGGGTAACGATGAACGACAAGCCATCCGTGCTGCGGGAAACCGACGAGGAGGCGCGCCGTCAGGCGCGCATTCTGTTGCGCTCCGCCCGTCATGCGGCGCTTGCCGTTCTCGATCCTGAAACCGGCTTTCCCGCCGTCAGCCGCGTATTGACCGGCACCGATATCGATGGCGTGCCGGTCATCCTCGTATCCGGTCTTTCCGCCCACACGAAGGCGCTCTCGAAAGACCCGCGTGCCTCCGCGCTCTTCGGTGAACCCGGCAAGGGCGATCCCCTCGCCCATCCGCGCCTCAGTGTCCAATGCCGCGCCGAACGCGTGGACCGCGGCAGCCCGCTCCATGAGCGCATCCGCACGCGGTTTCTCGCCCGTCATGCCAAGGCGAAGCTCTATGCGGATTTTCCGGATTTCTGTTTCTTTCGCCTCATCCCGATCGCGGCGAGCCTGAACGGCGGCTTCGGAAAGGCCTATGTTTTGCCGGGAGAAGACCTCATGATTCTTTCGGCGGCTAACGAGATTTTGGCGCGGGATACGGACGCGATAGTGCGAGAATTAGTAGCGAGGCACCCCGGTCTCGTTTCGGCCCTTGTCACTGCATCAGCCGGTGCGAAGGAGGGAGATTGGCGGATTTATGGCCTGGATATGGCAGGAATCGACCTAATTTGGGGAGATCGCACCCTCAGATGGGAATTTGACCCGCCATTGGGGGAGTTGAGCGATGTTAATTCATACATATCTAAAATAGCATACTCGATACCTTAAATTTAGGTATATACAATCTTTGCCCCCCCTTGGTATTATTAGATATCGGGTTTAGCTCCCCGGTTGGAAATATCACAATTTCTGATGTACGCTCCGCATTAGGAAGATCAAAAAGATGAAGACAAGAAATTTGGCCGACCACTCCAACGTGGCGGCAGCATTACTATCGGCGATGGCGAACCCCAAGCGCCTTATGATTCTTTGCAGCCTGGTCAAGGGTGAAGTTCCTGTTGGCGTGTTGGCCAATCAGGTCGGCCTGAGCCAATCTGCGCTTTCCCAGCATCTTTCGAAGCTCCGCGCCCAGAAGCTGGTGAAGACCCGCCGCGATGCTCAAACCATTTACTACTCCAGCACGTCAGAGTCGGTCATCCGGGTCCTGGAAACGCTGGAAGACATTTATTGTGAACCTGAAAAAAGTAGAACGGCTGCCTAATCGCCAGAACTGGCTTTGGGACTGCCGAGGCTCGGTCTGCATGGGGGCGGTCGTTTCCAACCCTTGAGGTCAAGTCGCTTTCATCACCACATATATAGATGATTTGGCTGGCAAATTTTCGATTTGCCAGCTTTTTCGTGTCATACGCGCGCCTTCCGGCGAGAACCTCCTGCACGCCCGCATTCGGTTCTATGTTAGCTCGATAACAAATCTGATCCGATTTGCCCGGTCAAACAAGACAGGACGAGACAAGATTGGACTAAAAGCGAAACCGTTTTACGTCGTTTTTCATCGCCTCATCCCTCGCCCTGCCCCGCCGCTCCCGGCCTGATCTTGACGCCAAGGGGCCGGCTGATAATTTGACCAGGCAGTCAATAATCACGCGGCCTCGCCGCGATCGGGAAATGGTCCCCGAATGGCCATGGAGAACAGCATGTCCGACCGTCTCAATGCCACCCCCAACGATTTGCGCGCCTTCTGGATGCCGTTTACGGCCAACCGCCAGTTCAAGAAGGAACCGCGCCTCTTCGTCAGCGCCAAGGATATGTATTACACCACCCACGACGGCCGGCAGGTGCTGGATGGGACGGCGGGTCTGTGGTGCGTGAATGCCGGACACTGCCGCCCGAAGATCACCGAAGCCATTCGCCAGCAGGCGGGCGAGCTCGACTACGCCCCGGCCTTCCAGCTCGGCCACCCCAAGGCTTTCGAGCTGGCAAACCGCCTGGTCGACATCGCCCCCGAAGGCATGAACCACGTTCTCTATACCAATTCCGGCTCCGAATCCGTCGAGACCGCGCTGAAGGTGGCGCTTGCCTATCATCGGGTGAAGGGCAACGGCTCGCGCTTCCGCCTCATCGGCCGCGAGCGCGGCTATCACGGCGTCAATTTCGGCGGCATCTCCGTCGGCGGCATCGTCACCAACCGCAAGATGTTCGGCACGCTGCTGACCGGCGTCGATCACATGCCGCACACACATGTCCCGGGCAAGAACGCCTTCACGCGCGGCCAGCCCGAGCATGGTGGCGACATCGCCTCCGAACTCGAGCGCATCGTCACCCTGCATGACGCCTCGACCATCGCCGCCGTCATCGTCGAACCGATCGCCGGCTCCACCGGCGTATTGATCCCGCCGAAGGGCTATCTGCAGAAGCTGCGCGACATCTGCACCAAGCACGGCATCCTGCTGATCTTCGACGAGGTCATCACCGGCTTCGGCCGCCTCGGCACACCTTTCGCCGCCCAATATTACGATGTCACCCCCGACATCATCACCACGGCCAAGGGTCTGACCAACGGCGTCATCCCGATGGGCGCGGTCTTCGTGACCTCGGAAATCCACGATGCCTTCATGCAGGGACCCGAGCATATGATCGAGTTCTTCCATGGCTACACCTATTCCGGCAACCCGATCGCCTCGGCCGCCGCTCTCGCCACGCTCGACACCTATAAGGAAGAGGGCCTGCTGACCCGCGCCGCCGAGCTTTCGGACTATTGGGCCGATGCGCTGCATTCCCTGAAGGATTGCCCCAACGTCATCGACATCCGCAACACCGGCCTGATCGGCGCCATCGAGCTCGACCCCATCGCCGGCGAACCCACAAAACGCGCCTTCACCGCCTTCCTCAAGGCCTACGAAAAAGGCCTGCTGATCCGCACCACCGGCGACATCATCGCCCTCTCCCCGCCGCTGATCATCGAAAAACACCATATCGACGAGCTGTTCGGCAAGCTCAGGGAGATTTTGAAGGGTAATATCTGAGGCGAATACCGCCTCACCTCGCCTCACTGAGGCAAAGTGGTATCGGCGAATTCGCGGGTATCTCCTCTCTCCGTAAAACGGGGAGAGGGAGTCTGCCGGACCCTGGAAACATTGCTCTATCAACACATTCGGACAGATCCCCTCTCCCCGTGAAACCGGGAGAGGGTTAGGGTAAGGAGCAGTACGGAATCACAGCGAATGCAGGAAAAGCCATGACCACCAAACTCGAGCGCTATATCGATCAGGGCGTCGGCCGCGAGCCGGCAGATATTGTTCTCAAGGGCGGCCGGTTCTTTGATCTGGTGACGGGCGAACTCGTCGCCTCCGACATCGCCATCTGCGGCGACCGTATCGTCGGCACTTGCGGTGACTATCAAGGCCGTGAGGAGATCGACATTTCCGGCCGGATCGTCGTGCCCGGCTTCATCGACACCCATCTGCATATCGAATCCTCTCTGGTGACGCCGCATGAATTCGACCGCTGTGTCCTCCCCTATGGCGTGACCACCGTCATCTGCGACCCGCACGAGATCGCCAACGTGCTGGGGACGGAGGGCATCCAGTACTTTCTGGACAGCGCGCTGGAAACCATCATGGACATCCGCGTCCAGCTCTCCTCCTGCGTACCGGCGACGCATCTGGAGACCTCGGGCGCCGACCTGCCGATCGAACGGCTGTTGCCCTTCCGTGATCATCCCAAGGTCATCGGCCTCGCCGAATTCATGAATTTCCCGGGCGTCGTCCACAAGGACCCCGTCTGCATGGCCAAGCTGGAGGCCTTCCAGGGCGGCCATATCGACGGCCACGCGCCGCTCCTGCGCGGCAACGATCTCAACGGTTATCTTTCGGCCGGCATCCGCACCGAGCATGAATCGACGACCGCCGAGGAGGCGATGGAGAAGATCCGCAAGGGCATGCACATTCTCGTGCGCGAAGGCTCGGTCTCCAAGGACCTGCATGCGCTGATGCCGATCATCACCGAGCGGCTCTCGCCCTATCTGGCGCTCTGCACCGACGACCGCAATCCGCTCGATATCGCCGAACAGGGCCATCTCGATTATCTCATCCGCACGGCCATCGCGCATGGCGTCGAGCCGCTGGCGATCTATCGCGCCGCCTCGATCTCGGCCGCCCGCGCCTTCGGCCTGCGCGATCGCGGCCTGGTGGCGCCCGGCTGGCGCGCCGATCTCGTCGTCATCGACAGCCTGGAAAACTGCAAGGCCGAAACCGTGTTCTCCGCCGGCCGTCGCGTGACGCCGGACCTCTTCGCCACCCGCAAGCCTGTCGCCCCCGTCGGCCTCGACAGCGTCAAGGCGCGTCCCATCAATGCCGCCGACTTCGGCGTGCCTGTCGCAGAGGGCGAAAGCTCCGTCATCGGCGTCGTGCCCGGCAAGATCATCACCGAGCATCGCCGTTACCGCCTGCCCGTCAAGGGCAACCAGACCGATCTCGATCTCGGCAACGACATCATCAAGGTCGCCGTCATCGAGCGACACGGCAAGAACGGCAATCACGCCAATGGTTTCGTCCAGGGCTTCGGCCTGAAGAAGGGCGCCATCGCCTCCACCGTCGGCCATGACAGCCATAATATCTGCGTCGTCGGCGTCAACGAAGATGACATGGCGCTCGCCGCCAATCGCTTGAGCGATATCAACGGCGGTTTCGTCGTCGTCGAAAACGGCGTCGTCACCGGCGAGATCCCCCTGCCCGTTGCCGGCCTGATGAGCCTCGAACCCTATGAGAGCGTGCGCGACACGCTGCATCATCTGCGCCAGGCAGCCTATGCCCTGGGCGCGACGCTGGAAGAACCCTTCCTGCAACTCGCCTTCCTGCCGCTGCCGGTCATCCCGCATCTGAAGATATCGGATCGCGGCCTGGTGGATGTCGACAAGTTCATGCTGATCGGCTGATACACAATCGACAATACAGACTCCGGGACTTCAATTGTGCAGGGTCTGTTGTTATCTTTCCTTGCGATACAAATCGCTTGGCAATGGAAGACGATCGTGACGAAGCTTGAACAGATTGAGAAAAACGTCGTTGAGCTGGGGCCGGAAGACTTCAGGGCGTTCGCCGAGTGGTTCGAAACGCTTCAGGCAAGCCGGTGGGACAAGCAGATGGAAGCCGATGCCGCAGCCGGGAAGCTGGATCGGCTTGCGGACAAAGCGCTTGCCGATTTCCGCGCGGGGAAGACGAAGGCATTGTGAAACATCATGCCGCGCCGTCATTTTGGCAAGCTTATGAGAAGCTGCCGCAGCATGTCCGGGAATTGGCCGACCGCAACTTCGAGCTTCTGAAAGCGAACCCGAAACATCCCTCGCTGCATTTCAAGCCGGTGGGCCGCTTCTGGTCGGCCCGCGTCGGCATTTCCTGGAGAGCGCTTGCCATTGCCGATGGCGACGATCTCATCTGGTTCTGGATCGGCTCTCATACCGATTATGACAAGCTGCTGCGCTGATCAGCCAAGCTGGCCGCAAAACACATCCAGCGCAGCAAGCGTGATGACGTCGCCGGTGACAGCCGGATCGAAACCGGGCATCGGCTGGGCCGTCGCCACCCTCAGCCCCTGCGGCACGGCAACCTTCACCGGCTTGCGGGAGAGGTTGAAGACGAAGAGCAGCCTCTCACCGTCCTTCTCGCGGGTGAAGGCGAGCACGTCCTCATCCGTATCGAGGAAGGTCATCTCGCCGTCGAGCAACGCCGCATGCCGCTTCCGGAAGGCCAGCGTCTCGCGATAGTGATGCAGCACGGACTGCGGATCGACCTCCTGCCTGTCGACGGCGAGCGCCGCATGCTGATAGGGCACCGGCAGCCATGACTTCTCCGCCGTGGTGAAGCCCGCATGCGCACGTCCTCCTTCCCATGGCATCGGCGTGCGGCATCCGTCTCGGCCCTTGAAAGCGGGCCAGAACCGGATGCCGTAGGGGTCCTGCAGGTCCTCGAAGGCCAGTTCCGCCTCGGGCAGGCCAAGCTCTTCGCCCTGATAGAGGCAGATCGAGCCGCGCAGGGTCGACAGCAGCGAAATCGCCAGCTTGGCGACACGCGGCTGTTCCGCCTCGGTCGCGGCGAAGCGGCTGACATGGCGGTTGACGTCATGATTGGAAAAGGCCCAGCAGACCCAGCCGTCGGCGACATTGGCCTGGAAATCGCCGACGCAGCGGCGGAAATGCGCCGGGGTGAAATCAGGCCCCAGCAGGTCGAACGTATAGCACATATGCAGCTTGTCGCCGCCGCTGGTATAGGCGGCCACCGTCTGCAGCGAACGAGCACCGTCACCCACTTCACCGACGGTGGTGCGGCCTTCATATTGATCGAGCAGCGCCCGGAACCGCTTCAGGAAAGCAATGTTTTCCGGCTGCGTCTTGTCATGGAGATGGTTCTGCATGCCGTAGGGATTGCTCTCCGGCGCATCGAGACCGCCGACCACGCTTGCCGCCGGCGGATTGTCCCGCAATTGCTTGTCGCAGAAATAGTAATTGACCGTGTCCAGCCGGAAACCGTCGACGCCGCGGTCGAGCCAGAATTTGACCGCCGCGAGCACGGCGTCCTGAACCGCCGCACTGTGGAAATTCAGGTCCGGCTGCGAGGTCAGGAAATTGTGCTGGTAATATTGCCGGCGAACACCGTCCCATTCCCAGCCCGGCCCGCCGAAGATCGACAGCCAATTGTTCGGCGCCGTGCCGTCCGGCTTCGGGTCGGCCCAGACGTACCAGTCGGCCTTCGGATTGTCGCGGCTCGCCCGGCTCTCGACGAACCATGGATGACGGTCCGACGTATGAGAGATGACCTGATCGATGATGACCTTGAGACCCAGCGCGTGCGCCGCCGTCATCATCTCGTCGAAATCGGAAAGCGTGCCGAAGATCGGATCGACGTCGCAATAATCGGCGACGTCATAGCCCATGTCGGCCATCGGCGAGGTGAAGAACGGCGCCAGCCAGATCGCGTCGACGCCGAGCGAGGCGATGTGCTGAAGGCGGCGGGTGATGCCCTTGATGTCGCCGAGCCCATTGGCGTCGGTATCCTGAAACGATCGCGGATAGACCTGATAGATTACCGCGCCACGCCACCAATCGGCTCCCGCCGTCCTGTCCGCCGATGCCATCAACGATCCGCCTCGATTTCGCAGAGCAATTCCAGGAAAAGTGCGTAGCGGTTTTCCGGCCGGAATTGCGTACCAACAATTGACCGGAGTGGTTCAACGGTTCCCTGAACCGCTCCGATCTCCTTCAAATCGCACACTAAACACGAGGCGGCAAGCCGCAAGCCGGCAAGCGCAATCCGGACTACACGCGCAAGATTTATGAGGCCGATTTCGCAAAACCCTCGGAAGTAGAAACCCTCCGGCCGCCGGCGGCGATTCGTCAAGGGGGCTTGAAAGCGACGTTGCTTCGGATAACTTGCGACATTGACCTGCACGTCCAGGTTAGCTGCGGAACTAAAATAACCTTGAAAAAACAAGGTCCGTCACTCTAGAAAGGTGGGGAAAGACATGACTTATTTCACCCGAAAACTTATCGCGTCGGCATTCGTCGGCACCCTGTTGAGCGTCTCCGCGCATGCCGCGACCCTCAATATCCACAACGGCGGCGACCCCACGTCGCTCGATCCGCAAAAGATTTCCGGCGACTGGGAAAACCGCATCGACGGCGATATTTTCGAAGGCCTGGTGACCGAAGATCCCAAGGACAACCCCATCCCCGGGCAGGCTGCAAGCTGGACCGTATCCCCCGACCAGAAGGTCTATACCTTCAAGCTGCGCGACGGCATCAAATGGTCCGACGGCACGCCCGTCACCGCCGAGGATTTCGTCTTCTCCTTCCGCCGCCTGATGGACCCGAAGACCGCCGCCCAGTACGCCTATCTGCAATATACGATCCTGAACGCGGAAAAGATCAACAAGGGCGAGATCAAGGATCTGACCCAGCTCGGCGTCAAGGCGCTCGACGACAAGACGCTGGAAATCACACTCGAAAACCCGACCCCCTATTTCATCAACGCCCTGATGCACTACACCGCCTATCCGGTGCCGAAGCATGTCGTTGAAGCCAAGGGCGACGAATGGGTCAAGATCGGCAACATCGTCACCAACGGCGCCTACAAGCCCACCGAATGGGTGCCTGGTTCGCATGTGAGCATGGTCAAGAGCGATCTGTACTACGACGCCAAGGACATCAAGATCGACAAAGTCAATTACTATACGCTGGAAGATCAGGCTGCGGCGCTGAAGCGTTACCGCGCCGGCGAATTCGACATCCTCACCTCGTTCCCCGCCGACCAGTATGACTGGATTCAGAAGAACCTTCCCGGCCAGGCGCATGTGGTTCCGTTCCTCGGCACCTATTATTACGTCCTGAACTCCACCAAGCCGCCCTTCGACGACAAGCGCGTCCGCCAGGCCCTCTCCATGGCCGTCAACCGCGAGGTTATCGGCCCGAAGATCCTCGGCACCGGTGAACTGCCGTCCTATTCCTGGGTGCCGCCGGGCACGGCCAATTATGGCGAGCCGGCCTATGTGAGCTGGAAGGATGAGCCTTACAAGCAGAAGGTCGAAGAGGCCAAGAAACTGCTGAAGGAAGCCGGCTTCGGCCCGGACCACCCGCTGAAGGCGCAGCTTCGCTACAATACCAACGACAACCACAAGCGCATCGCGGTTGCGATCGCCGCCATGTGGAAGCCGCTTGGCGTCGAAATCGAGCTCTACAATACCGAAACCAAGGTGCATTACGATGAAATGCAGCGCGGCGAGGTGCAGATCGGCCGTGCCGGCTGGCTCGCCGACTACAACGATCCGATCAACTTCCTCAACCTGCTGTCCAGCGGCGTCGAAATGAACTACGGCCGCTGGAGCAACAAGGACTACGATGCGCTGATCAAGCAGGGCAACGAGGAAACGGATCTGAAGAAGCGCGCCGAGATCTACAAGAAGGCCGAGCAACTCGCCCTCGACGACAGCGCCGCGATCCCGATCTACTATTATGTCTCCCAGAATATCGTCGCTCCGAAGGTCCAGGGCTTCGTCGACAATATTCAGGACATTCACCGTACCCGCTGGCTGTCCATCAAAGAATAATAGGAAAAGGCCCCGCCCGCTCTTGTCGGGCGGGGCCTCAACGCACCCATGTTTCGTTACGCTCTCCGTCGTCTGCTGTCGACAATCCCGGTTTTGTGGATTGCCGTGACAGTGTGTTTCTTCATTCTGCGTCTTGCCCCCGGCGGTCCTTTCGATGGCGAAAGGCCATTGCCGCCGGAAGTCAAAGCCAACCTCGCAGCCCACTACAATCTCGATAAGCCGCTGGTCGAACAATATCTGATCTATGTCGGCGACGTGCTGAAGGGCGACCTCGGTCCCTCCTTCGCCAATCAGGACTTCACGGTCACCCAGCAGATCATGTCGGGCTTTCCCTACACGCTGACCATCGGTGGCGCCGCGTTCGTGCTGGCCACCGTCATCGGCATATTCATCGGCTGTCTTGGGGCGCTCTATCAGAACCGCGCGGCCGACTACTGGCTGGGCGGAGGGCTGCTCATCGGCCTGGTCATGCCGAGCTTCCTCATTGCGCCGATCCTGCAGCTCATCTTCGGCAACACGCTCGGCTGGCTGCCGGTCGGTGGCTGGGGCAACGGCTCGATCCGCTTCCTGATCCTGCCCGTCATCGTTCTGACCCTGCCGCATGCGGCGCGCATTTCGCGCCTGATGCGCGGCTCGATGATCGAGGTGATGAGCCAGAACTTCATCCGCACCGCCAAGGCCAAGGGCATCGGCCCGAGGCTCACCGTCATGCGCCACGCGCTGAAGCCCGCGATGATGCCTGTCGTCTCCTATCTCGGCCCGGCGGCAAGCTATCTGCTCACCGGCTCGCTGGTGGTCGAGAGCATCTTCGGCCTTCCCGGCGTCGGCCGCTACTTCGTCGGCGCCGCGCTCAACCGCGACTACGGCATGGTGCTCGGCACGGTCATCTTCTACATGGTGCTGATCGTCGTCCTGAACCTGATCGTCGACATCGCCTATGCCTGGCTCGACCCGAAAGTGAGAATGCGATGATCCTCAATTCCGCAAAACGTGAATTGCTGGAAGCGGAGCTGCTTTCAGCCGAGGGGCTGGCGCCGAAAGGGCGCTCCCTCACGGGCGATGCGATGCGCCGCCTCCTGCGCAACAAGGCGGCCGCGATCTCCCTCATCGTGCTGGCGTTTCTGGTGCTCGTCGCCATATTCGGCCCGTATTTCCTGCCTTTCAACTACGAAGACCCGGACTGGACGTCCTTCCGCGGGCCGCCGGACTTCGCCGCCGGCCATTATTTCGGCACCGACGGCAACGGCCGCGACCTCTTGGCACGCACGCTCTACGGCACGCGCGTCTCGCTGACCGTCGCGCTGGTCGCCACCCTCGTCTCGGTCGTCATCGGCGTGCTCTACGGCGCCGTCGCCGGCTATTTCGGCGGCCGCGTCGATGCGATCATGATGCGCTTCGTCGATATCATGTACGCCCTGCCCTACGTGCTCTTCGTCATCCTGCTGATGGTGATCTTCGGCCGCAACGTCTATCTGCTGTTTGCGGCGATCGGCGCGCTCGAATGGCTGACCATGGCCCGCATCGTGCGCGGCCAGACGCTGTCGATCAAGCAGCGGGAGTTCATCGAGGCGGCGCGGGCCTCCGGCCAGCGCTCGTTCAAGATCATCCTCAAGCATATCGTTCCCAACCTCGTCGGCCCGGTCGTGATCTACGCGACGCTCACCATTCCGGAGATCATCGCGACGGAGAGCTTCCTCTCCTATCTCGGCTTCGGCGTGCAGGAACCGCTGACCTCGCTCGGCACGCTGATCGCCGAAGGCTCGGCCGGTATGGAGACGACGCCCTGGCTGTTGTTCTTCCCCGCCGGCTTCCTTGTCGCCCTGCTGATGAGCCTGCTCTTCATCGGCGACGGCCTGCGCGACGCTTTCGATCCGAAGGATCGCTGACATGACGGAAACACTTCTCGAACTCAAAGACTACTCCATCACCTTCCGCACCCCGGAAGGCGAAGTCGCCGCCGTCTCGAAGATGAACCTGAAGATCGGCCGGGGCGAGCGCATCGCCATCGTCGGCGAATCCGGTTCCGGCAAGAGCCAGACCTTCCTCGGCCTGATGGGTCTGCTCGCCAAGAACGGCCGCACCAGCGGCCAAGCGCTGCTGGACGGCAAGGACGTCCTGGCGCTGAAGCCCAGGGAACTCGACCATGTGCGCGGCAAGGACATGGCCATGGTCTTCCAGGACCCGATGACCGCGCTCAATCCGTCACTGCGGATCTCCCGGCAGTTGACGGAACAGCTTGAGGTCCATGGCGGGCTCACCGCGCGCGCCGCCTCCGCCGCCGCGCTCGACATGCTGAAGCGCGTCGGCATCCCTGACCCGACACGGCGCTTCAACCTCTATCCGCACGAACTGTCCGGCGGCATGCGCCAGCGCATCGTCATCGCCATGGCGCTGCTGACAAGGCCGAAGCTCCTGATCGCCGACGAACCGACGACGGCGCTCGACGTCACCATCCAGGCGCAGATCCTTGATCTGTTCAACGAGCTGACGGCGGAGATGAATACGGCGCTCGTCATGATCACCCACGATCTCGGCGTCGTCGCCGGCCTCGCCGACCGCGTCGCCGTCATGTATGCCGGCCGTATCGTCGAGGAGGCGCCGGTCGAAGCGCTGTTCGAAAACCCGGCCCATCCTTATACGGCCGCGTTGCACGCCTCGATCCCGCGACCCGATCAGGATGTCGACGATCTCGCCGTCATCCCCGGCCGGCCGCCGAACCTGATGCATCTGCCGCGCGGTTGCGCCTTCTCGCCGCGCTGCGCCCATGTGCAGGACGACTGTCTGGATGCCGCGCCGCCGCTCGACGAGCTGGCGCCGCAGCGCTGTGCCGCCTGCTTCCACCCCCTTTCGGCTAATCAGGAACGGAGCCTCGTCCATGGCTGAACAGACGCTTCTGAAGGTCGAGCACCTGACCACGGAATTCGAGCTTCCCTCGAAATCCCTCTTCAAGCCGCCGCTGATCCTGACGGCCGTCAACGATGTCAGTTTTGAGCTGAAGACCGGCCGCACGCTCGGCATCGTCGGCGAATCCGGCTGCGGCAAGTCGACGCTCGGCCGCTCCATCTTGCGGCTGATCAAGGCGCAGAAGGGCCGCATCATGTGGCAGGGCGGCAATCTGCTGGATCTGTCCGAAGAAGAAATGCGCGCCGCGCGCCGCGACATGCAGATCATCTTCCAGGACCCGATCGCCTCGCTCGATCCGCGCATGACCGTCGGCGACATCATCGCCGAGCCGCTCACCGTCTTCGAGCCGAAGCTGACGAAGGCGCAACGGCAGGAGCGCGTGCGCGAGATCATGGCGGCGGTCGGCCTCGTGCCGGAGATGATCAACCGCTACCCGCACGAGTTCTCGGGCGGCCAGGCACAGCGCATCGGCATCGCCCGCGCCGTCATCACCCGGCCGAAACTGATCGTCTGCGACGAGCCGGTCTCCGCTCTCGACGTCTCGATCCAGGGCCAGGTGATCACGCTTCTGCGCAAGCTGCGCAAGGAATTCGGCCTGACGCTGATCTTCATCAGCCACGACCTGTCGGTCGTGCGCCTGATCTCGGACGACGTGCTGGTGCTCTATCTCGGCAAGGTGGTGGAAGCAGGTTCCGCCGCCACCGTCTTCGATCATCCGGCCCATCCCTACACGCCGGCCCTGTTCTCGGCGGCGCCGATCCCGGACCCGAAGCTGGCGCGTGGCCGCGAGCGCATCCGCCTGCAGGGCGATCCGCCCTCGCCACTCAATCCGCCACCCGGCTGCGTCTTCTCGCCGCGCTGCTGGAAGGCGACGGATATCTGTCGCACGAAGGCACCGCCGACCGAGCAGGTACGCCCCGGCCAGACGGCGGCGTGCTATCATATGGACCTGCCGTAAGGCTGCGAAAGTGGACGGCGGACGCCGCCGTCCACCTTGCTCAAGCGGCTCCGTGCGGGTATGCAGCAGGCAAGCAAATTGCGGGAGGCAAGTCTTGGGCGGACGTTTTCTATCGATCGGCGAATGCATGGTGGAGTTGTCGCAGGCCAAGGACGGTCACCTGCGCAAGGGCTTTGCCGGCGACACCTTCAATACGGCCTGGTATGCCCGCGCCTGCCTGTCTGCCGATTGGTCGATCGACTATTTCACCGCGCTCGGCGATGATGCCATGTCCGACGAGATGCTCGCCTTCATGAGCGCGCATGGCATCGGCACGACGACCATTCTCCGCCTTCGCGGCAAGACACCCGGCCTCTACATGATCAATCTGAAGGACGGCGAACGCTCCTTCAGCTATTGGCGCGACAGCTCGGCGGCCCGCCAGCTTGCGGCCGACGGCGATGCGTTGCGAACGGCGATCGAGGCCTCGAACATCCTCTATTTCTCCGGCATCACGCTCGCGATCCTCCCACATGAGGACGCCGAGACGCTGCTGGCTGAATTGCGCCGCGCCAAGGCTGTCGGCAAGCTGGTGGTCTTCGACCCCAACATCCGCCCGCGCCTCTGGTCCAGCCTGGACGCCATGCACACCCTGATCGGCGAAGGCGCCCGCGCCTCCACGATCGTCATGCCGAGCTTCGACGACGAGGTCGCCCATTTCGGCGATGATTCCATTGCCGGCACCATCCGCCGCTACCGGCTGCACGGCGCCAACATGGTCGTCGTCAAGAACGGCGCGGACGGCGCAACCATCGGTAATGACGCCGGCGAAATACTGGTTCCCGCAGTGAAGGTCGCCAAGGTCGTCGACACCACCAGCGCCGGCGACAGCTTCAACGGCGCCTTCCTTGCCCATTATCTCGAGCATGACGATCCCATCGCCGCCGCCCGTTTCGCCGCCGGCATCGCCGCCAAAGTGATCCAGGAACACGGCGCCCTCGTGCCCCCGGAAAAGCTGCAGACGGCTCGCTGAACACTGTAATATTTCCATCATGGACAGCCCGCACAATGGATCAGGCGCGGGAATCATCTTTATCGCACCGCAAATGGCTCTGCCGACACCATGAGGGTGCGGTGCGGATGAAGTGTGTTGGGCATGTTGCAACGTTTGTCGGATATCGATCACAATAGCTGGGATCAGGCTGCAACTCCGGTCGCTGTGCCGGAACGCCTGCTCATCGTCAGCGACGCCTGGCACCCGCAGGTCAACGGCGTGGTCCGCTCCATCGAAAACACCAATCGCGAATTGGCGCGCATGGGTGTCGAGGTCAGCATGATCACGCCGGAAGGCTTCCGCAACGTCCCCTGCCCCACCTATCCGGAAATCCGCCTGTCGATCGCAAGCTACCACAAGGTTGCCGCCAGGATCGAGGCGACGCAGCCAACCTATGTTCACATCGCCACCGAAGGTCCGCTCGGGCTGACCGCCCGGCGCTGGTGCCTGAAGAACGGCATGCCGTTCTCGACCAGCTACCACACCCGCTTTCCCGAATATGTCTCGGCACGACTGCCGATCCCGCAACGCTGGCTCTATGCCTTCGTCAGGTGGTTCCACAATGCGGGCTCCGGCTGCATGGTCGCGACGCCGAGCCTCGCCGACGAACTCAGGCTGAAGGGCATCCGCAACCTGCTGCCCTGGAGCCGAGGCATCGATTCCACCCTGTTTCGTCCGCAGCCGCTGGAAGACAATCCCTTCGGCCTGCCCCGCCCGATCTTCATGACGGTCGGCCGCGTGGCGCTGGAGAAGAACCTGCCGGCCTTCCTCGATCTCGACCTGCCCGGCTCGAAAGTCGTCGTTGGCGACGGCCCGGCAAGGGCGGAGTTGCAGAAGCTTTATCCGCAGGTCCATTTCCTCGGCGCCAAATTCGGCGAGGCGCTGGCGCATGCCTATTCGCAGGCTGACGTCTTCGTCTTCCCGTCAAAAACCGACACCTTCGGCAACGCCATTCTGGAGGCGCTCGCCAGCGGTGTGCCTGTCGCCGCCTACCCCGTCACCGGCCCGGCCGATATCCTGGCTGGCGACGATACCGCCGGGATCGTGGACGAAGACCTCGCAGACGCCTGCCGCGCAGCCCTTTCCTCCTCCCGCGCGGCGGCCCGCAACCTGGCGCTCAACTATTCTTGGGAAGCCGCCACCACCCAGTTCATCGGCAATGTCCGCATCGCCAACCATCGCGGCCGGGCATTGGCTCACGAAGAATAGGCCATTCGCCGTCGGCCCGCGGCCATTGCCGGGCGCCATACAGGACGCGGATCAGCGCGACATCCTCTTCGAGGCAATGGATGACCGGAAATGAAGGGCCTGTCACGACCAGGTCTCGCGTGCCGGGTAGTCGGCCGATCTGAGCTTCAATTTCACCCACATGGTCAATGCATGCCATCCGTTCACCGGAAAATCCGAAAAAATGCATGGCGGCTTTGCGCTTTTAGGATTACGATTATTTATCGCACGACTTAAAAAGGCTCCCTTGCGGGGTATTGGACATGGCTGACGACCTATTGAAACTCGACGACTTCATATGCTTCGCCCTTTATTCGGCGAACCACGCGATGAACCGGCTTTACAAGCCGATGCTCGATGCGCTGAACCTCACCTACCCGCAATATCTCGTCATGGTGACGCTGTGGGAAGAGGACGGCCAGACCGTCGGCGGCATCGGCGAGAAACTCTTCCTCGAATCCAGCACGCTGACGCCGCTGCTGAAGCGGCTCGAGGCGGCCGGTTTCATCCAGCGCACGCGCAGCAAGGAGGACGAGCGGCAGGTCTTGATCAGCCTCACGAGCGAAGGCGTCGCCCTGAAGAAGAAAGCCGCCGACATTCCCCCCTGCATCCTCGATGCCTCGAACACGACCGCGGATGAATTGGCGCGGCTGCGGGCGGAAATCGTCACGCTGCGCGAAGCGCTGAACAAGAGCGCGGCCTGATTTCGATCCCCGTCCCTTGAGGGCAGGTCAGCCCCTCATCCGACCCTTCGGGCCGCCTTCTCCCCTCGGGGAGAAGGAGCTTGCGATGCCGACCTGCCTCAAATGCGATAACCCCGCCCCATGGGGCAAGGGTAAGGTCGTCAGCGCTTCTTCTTGTTCTCGTAAGGGTTTTCCGACGAGCGGAAATGGATGCGGATCGGCACGCCCGGCATGGCGAAATCCTGGCGCAGGCCATTGATCAGATAGCGCACATAGGATTCCGGCAGCGCGTCCGAACGCGTGCAGGAAATCATGAAGGCCGGCGGGCGCGCCTTGACCTGCGTCATGTATTTCAGCTTGATGCGCCGCCCGGACACCGCCGGTGGCGGATGCTGAACCTGCTGCGTTTCCAGCCAGCGGTTGAGCTTGGCGGTGGAGATGCGCTTGTTCCAGACCTTGTCGGTGTCGACGATCGACTGCATCAGCCGGTCGAGCCCCTCGCCCGTCTGGCCGGCGATCGGCACGGCGCGGATACCGCGCGCCTGCGGCAGCAGCCGGTCGGTCTTTTCGCGCAGATCGGCGAGCACCGCCTGGCGATCCTCGATCATGTCCCACTTGTTGAAGGCAAGCACGGCGGCCCGGCCCTCGCGAATGACGAGATCGACGATCTGCAGGTCCTGCTTCTCGAAGGGAATGGTGGCGTCGAAGACGATGACCACGGTCTCGGCAAAGCGGATGGCGCGCAGCGTGTCGGCGACGGAGAGCTTTTCCAGCTTCTCGATCACTCTCGCCTTGCGGCGCATGCCGGCCGTATCGAACATCTTCACCGTGCGGCCGCGCCAGCTCCAGTCGACCGAGATCGAATCGCGCGTGATGCCGGCCTCCGGACCGGTCAGCAGCCGGTCCTCGCCGAGAAAGCGGTTGATCAGCGTCGATTTGCCGGCATTCGGGCGGCCGACGATGGCGACGCGCAGCGGCTTGGTGTCGTCATAGGCGGGTTCTTCGTCGATCTCCTCGCCATCCTCGCCGATTTCAGGGCGCGGAATGCGGACATTCGTCTCGGCCTCGTCCTCTTCCGGCGGGAAAGCCCGCTCGTGGCCGATGGCATCGACGATCGCATCGCGCAGGTCCATCATCCCCTGGCCATGTTCGGCCGAGATCGGGCAAGGTTCGCCGAGGCCAAGCGTATAGGCATCGTAGAAGCCGCTGTCGGAGCCGCGCGCTTCGGATTTGTTGGCGACGAGCACGACCGGCCGGCCGCGCTTGCGCAGCATTTCGGCCAGGGTCTTGTCGACATGCGTCAGGCCCATCTTGGCATCGACGACGAACAGCGTCAGATCCGCCTCGTCGATCGCCGCTTCCGTCTGGGCGCGCATGCGGCCTTCCAGCGTCTCTTCACCGGCCTCTTCGAGACCGGCCGTATCGACGATGCGGAAACGCAGGTCGATCAGCTTGGCATCGCCGGGACGGCGGTCGCGGGTCACGCCCGGCGTGTCATCGACAAGCGCCAGCTTCTTGCCAACCAGACGGTTGAAAAGCGTGGATTTACCGACATTCGGGCGACCGACGATCGCGACCGTGAAACTCATTTAGCGATCTACCCTTCAGCCGTTCGCAACCGGAGCCTTGCCGGAAGCCGTAATGAGATCGAGCAGCATCTGCGCGCGGTTGCTGACATTGCGCGGGCTCTGCGGATCGTCGACGATCGCCTGGAACCACTGGCGCGCCTTGGCAAAATCGCCGGCCTTGTAGGCGGCAAGTCCGAGCACGTCGCGCGCCGAGTGGCGGAAGGCGTTGGCGGGCACCGCCAGCTCCTGCGCCTCAGCCGCCACCTGATCGTAAGTGCCGGTATCGACGAGCAGATAGGCGGCGCGCAGGCGAGCCGCATCGCGGATGACGGCCGGAATGCCGGTTTCCTTGCCGATCGCCGAGAAGGCGGCAACAGCGCCGGCGGCATCGCCCTTCTGTGCCTGCAGCGTGGCGGCGCGCAAACGCGCCAAGAGCGGATAGGAACCGCTGCCATCCTTCTCGATGGCGGCGAGCGCGGCCAAGGCCTCGTCGGTCTTGTTCTGATCGGCCAGCGTCAGCGCTGAAATGAACTGATCGCCGCTGCTGCCGGCCTGGCGGCCAGACCAATAGCGATAGCCGCTATAGACGGCGGTGCCGAGAACGATGAGCACGGCAGCGCCGATGATGAGCCGGCCAAAACGGCGCCATACGAACCGCAATTGGTCCGAACGCAGTTCCTCGTTCACCTCGCGGATGAAGCTATCGTCGTTGAATGCCATTCTCGTCTCCGGCACAGGCCAAAATATTGCAAAGAGCTTATGGTAGTGGGGCCTTCTACCCCATTTTGCGGCCGTTGTAAGGGGGAATGGCAGAAATCGTCACATAACCAGCGGGGAAACCCCGATAATCCACGCATGCAGCTTCCAGATGATCAATCCCCAGGCCAGCGCGCCGATGATGATGGCATAGAGATCGTATGTCGCCGACACGAAGGGGCGGAGCGTGATCTCGCCGGCGCGCTCGCGGCGCTTCAGCGAAATCCTGAGGATGACGCCCCAGGCGAGGAAGGCCGCAAACAGCAAGATCGCGGCGCCATCGCCATTGGACAGCAGATGCGCAAAGGCCCAGATCTTCACCGACAGCACCATCGGATGCTTCGTCTTCACCGCGATGTGCCCCGCCGGCAAGAGCGAGGCGACAAGACAGATCAGCGCGAACAGCATCAACAGCGCCGAAACATGGCTCATCCAGAAGGGCGGCGACCAGATCGGCGTCTGGTCACGCGCCTGGCCGAAGCCATAGATCAGCAGAATCAGCGAGATGACGCTCGCAACCGAATAGCCGATCTTCCAGCCGGATTCGCCGAGGCTGGAGATCATCGAGAGGCGGAACCCCGGCGCGACGACGCGAATGAGGTGGATGCCGAGGAAAAGAACGATGCCGAGAATGAGCAATGACATGAGTGAATCCCGTTCCATTTTGTGATGACATGCTTAGCGATTATGGCGAAAAATTACCAGCTTCACCGCAGCTTCGCCGCATTTGCACGACAGGAAGCGATAAATTCCTGAGTCTGCTACCGAAACAGCCAAGCGACCTTCGGACAAAAGCGGCTCTATCACGCTATCCCGGTGCCCATGTCTCGTTTTGTCTCCAGCGTATCCCTCGCTCTCGCCCTGGCTTTGCCCATGGCGGCCAAGGCCGATGAAAAGCCGAAGCAACTGGTGCTCATCTCCTTCGACGGCGCGCATGACAATGCGCTGTGGACGAAGAGCCGTGAGATCGCCGCGCGCAACGGCGCGCATTTCACCTATTTCCTCTCCTGCACCTTCCTGATGAACCGCGCCCAGGCCAAGGCCTATCAGGGACCGGGACAGAGGGTCGGCAAGTCCAATGTCGGTTTCGCCAAGAGCGAAGACGACGTGCGCACCCGCATCGACAATATCTGGGGCGCGCATCTGGAAGGCCACGATATTTCCAGCCATGCCTGCGGCCATTTCGACGGCAAGGGCTGGAGTGCTGCGGACTGGAAGCAGGAATTCATGAATGCCCGCACCGCGCTGCGCGACGCCTGGAAGAATGTCGGCCTCGCCGACAAGGAGCCGCAGGGCTGGCAGGATTTCGCCACCCACGACGTCAAGGGCTTTCGGGCACCCTATCTCTCCACCAGCGACGGCCTCGTGCCGGCGGAAAAGGAGATGGGCTTTCTATATGACGCCAGCCTCGTGACCAAGGGGCCGGCTCTGCCGCAGGTGGTCGGCGGGCTCTATCGCTTCGGCTTGCCGCTGATCCCGGAAGGCCCGAGCCACCGCCCCGTCATCGGCATGGACTACAATCTCTACGTCCGCCATTCGAAGGGCGTGGAGGACAAGGCCAATTCCAAGACCTATGAGGACCGCACCTTCGAGGCCTTCGAAGCCGCCTTCGACAAGCAGTACAACGGCGACCGCATCCCCGTGCAATTCGGCTTCCATTTCGTCGAAATGAACGACGGCGCCTATTGGCGGGCGCTCGACCGCTTCGTCAGCGACGTCTGCCACAAGGACGGCGTCGCCTGCGTCAGCTATTCCGAAGCGATCCCGATGATCGCGGTGCGGGAGAAGCCGCAGCAAGGGTGAGAGGGAGCAATTTGCCCGATCCTATGCAAAAGGGCCCGCGTCGACCGCGAGCCCTTATTTTTTTGAATAGGCTTGTTCAGCCGTCCGCGTGTATGACGCCCGCCTCGCGCTCCAGATAGGTCTGGTCGATCGACGGCAGCGGCTCGTCGTCGATCGCTGCTTCGAAGGCGCGCAGGCGCTTATGGATCGACAACAGCTCGATGATCGTCGTCCAGGAATTGACGAGATATTGGAACGAGTTGCTGACCTGGCCGAAAGCTGTGGCGATCTGCTGATAGATACCGTAGGTGATGGCACCGGCTACGAAGGTCGGAACCAGCATGAACAAGACAAACATCGTGTCAGCCTGCAGATAGAAATAGCGGGCCACATTGAAATAGACGTAGTGGAAATAGATGCGGAAATAATTCCGCCGGACATTTGCGAAAAGCTCGCTAACGGTCGTCGGCTGCGCCCGATCCTCATGGTCCTCGCCATAGACGAGTTCCTTGCGATAGGCCGCCTCGACACGCTGGTTCTTGAAATTCAAGCCGGGCAGCTTGATGCCCGCAACCGCCAGCAGCACCGTGCCGAAAATCGACCAGAAGAGCGCGAGCCAAAAGAGCGAATGGGGAATTTTGCCGATGATCGGCAATTCGGTGACATAGGTTGAAAGCGCAAGCAGGATCGGCAGAAATACGATCAGCGTCATTACCGAATTGATCAGGCTGATACCCAATCCTTCGAGAACGCTGGAGAAACGCATCGTGTCTTCCTGAACGCGCTGTGATGCTCCCTCGATATGGCGCAGCTTCTCCCATTTCGACATGTAGAAATTGTTCATCGCCGTCCGCCACCGGAAAATATAGTGGCTGGTGAAGAAGTCGGTCAGAATAGAGACGAACATGCTGAGAAAAGCGATCTGCGCGAAGATTATCATCAACGAGTAGAAGCTTTCCGTCGTGACGCCCGGCTGCTTTGTGAGTGCCGCCTGAAGAAGGTCCCCGAAAGGACGGCGGAAGTTGTTTATGACCACCGAGACCTGAACGCCGAAATAGGTCACGAGGATGATCAGTGCCGACCCCCAGAGCGACCAGACCTTCCACGGATGATTCCAGGCGCGAAGGTGCCATGCGCCGCAGAAGATCACGATAGCGAGCAGGAAAAATCCATAGAACCACAGATTTCCCCACAGAAGGAAATAGCTGAGATCGTACGGCTCCTGCCCTTCCGGCGGCATGACGAAACCCAATCGGGTCCCAAAACCGGAGAAGAATGCATACCAGGCAGCAATACAAACCAGCGTCCAGACCACCATCGAGGTAAAGAACAATTTCGGCTGGGGGAAGAAAGAGTGAAACACGATAAGCGAGCTTTCCTAATCGGGTTCTGTCGGGGAGGAACCGCAATGACGTTCATTCGCGGCGAACCTAAGGCAGTTCGCAACAAGCGGCAACCAGCCGAGCCCTATTCTTACATGGATGTAACCGCTTATTGCATGATCGTGATGTGATTGTTCAGCTGTGTCAGCTTTGCGCTCATAGAGTCCGCGCGCGCCCTCCCCGTTTCGATTCACATAATCTGCAATCCCTCTTGCAAATATTATCTTACGATATATATCTTACGACATGACTAACGATACAAACCATCATCACCCCAAAAGGAGAAACGACATGAGAGGTTTTGGAGATCGCATGTTCGGCGCTGACTTTGACAGCGTCGAGGCATATATCCTACGACATGGCGGAGGCCACGATTCCCGTGGCCGGCATGGGAGAGACTTCATGAGAGGCTTCAAGGGCGGCATGTTCGGCGGCGGGTTTCGCACCGGCCGCAAATTCGGCGCCGCCGACCTGCAGCTCATCATCCTCGCCCTGCTCGCCGAACAGCCGCGGCATGGCTACGAGCTGATCAAGACCCTGGAAGAGCGCTCCGGCGGCTTCTATGTGCCGAGCCCCGGCGTCATCTACCCGGCCCTCACCTATCTCGAGGAAACGGGCCTGGCCGAAGTCGAGGCGAGCGGCGCCAAGAAGCTCTACCGCATCACCGAAAGCGGCCGGACGCGCGTCGAGGAAAACCAGGCGCTGGTCGAAGCCACGCTCGCCAAGCTCAGCGCGATCGGTGAGAAGATGGCGCATGTGAAGCGGGTTTTCGGCGGCGAGGATGCCGGTGAAGACGACGGCCGTCCCTTCGGCCGCGATGGCGGCGAGGTTCACCGCGCCCGCGATCTGCTGCGCTCGGCTCTGCGGTCGAAACATCCCTGGAGCAAGGCCGAAGGCGCCCGCATCGCGGCGATCCTCGAACAGGCCGCCGCCGATATCATCCGCGGCGAGGCGAAGAAGGATGATTGAGCAGCCCGCTCAATTGTCCGCGAGCGTCAGGATGACCGGGCCGTTGCGGGTGGCGACGACCGTATGCTCATACTGCACGGTCGCGGCGCGCGGATCACCGTAAAGCGTCCAGGCGTCGTCGCCGCCCTCCGCCCAGGTCGCGCCCAGCGACAGGAACGGCTCGACGGTGAAGACGAGACCGTCTTCCATGATCCGCGTCTCGTCGGGGTCGGCCCAGGTGGAAACCTCGGCCGGCTCCTCATGCAGCGAGCGGCCAATGCCGTGGCTGGCGAGATTGGCGATCAGCGTGTAGCGGTTCTTCTGGGCGAAAGCGCCGACCGCCTGACCGATCTTGGAGAAAGGCGCGCCGCTGCGTACCTGGTTCAGCCCGACCCAGAGCGCCCGCTTGCCGTCGCGGCAAAGGCGCTCCACCTTCGGCTTGACCGGCGGCACGGCAAAGGAGGCGCCTGTATCGGAAAAGAACCCGTCCTTCTCGGCGGAAACGTCGAGATTGACGAGATCGCCGGCCTGGATCACCCGCGGACCGGGAATGCCGTGCGCCACTTCCTCGTTGACGCTGATGCAAGTGGCGCCGGGAAAATTATAGACCAGCTCCGGCGCCGAACGCGCGCCGGCATCTTCCAGCACCTTGCGGCCGATGGCGTCAAGCTCCAGCGTTGTGATGCCGGGCTCCAGGGCGGCGGCCATCGCCTGCAGCGCATTGGCGCAGATGCGGCCGATCTCTTTCAGCTTGGTCAGTTCGTCATCGTTCGAAATGATCATTCACAGCTTCCGGCTTGGCTCGCACGCGCGCCCCGCATTTTCGACGCGAAGGCTCAAGCCGACGCTTTCGCCTCTCCGCCCGGTTCAGTCAATGCCTTTCTGACAAGCGGCGCGACTTTCGTGCCATAGAGCTCGATCCCGCGCATGATCTGCTCATGCGGCATGGTGCCGATCGCCATCTGCAGCAGGAAGCGATCGTTCTTAAACAACGTGTGATGCGCCACGATCTTCTCTGCCACGGTTTCGGGATCGCCGACGAAGAGCGCCCCGTGCGGCCCACGCGACTGATCGAACTGCACCCGGCTCGTCGGCCCCCAGCCCCGCTCGCGGCCGATGCGGTCCATCACCTCGGCCTGCGGCCCGTAGAACTGATCGGCCGCCGCCTCGGTCGTATCGGCGATGAAGCCATGAACATTGATGCTGGTCTTCAGTTTGGCGGGGTCCTGCTTGGCGCGCCGGGCCGCCTCACGATAGAGGTCGAAGAGCGGTGCGAACCGTCGCGGCTCGCCGCCGATGATGGCAAGTGCCACCGGCAGGCCGAGCGCTCCGGCGCGCGCCACCGATTGCGGCGTGCCGCCGACCGCGACCCAGACCGGCAGCGGGTCTTGCAGCGGCCGCGGATAGACCCCGCGCCCGTTGATCGGCGCGCGCATTTCGCCCGTCCAGTTCACCTGCTCGCCATCACGGATCGCCAGCAGCAGATCGAGCTTTTCCTCGAAGAGCTGGTCGTAATCCTCGAGATTGTAGCCGAAGAGCGGGAAGGATTCGATGAAGGAACCGCGCCCGGCCATGATCTCCGCCCGACCGCCGGACAGAAGATCGAGCGTCGAAAACTGCTGGAAGACGCGCACCGGATCGTCCGAGCTCAGCACCGTCACGGCGCTGGTCAGCCGGATATTCTTCGTCCGCGTCGCAGCCGCCGCCAGCGCAACCGCCGGGGCCGAGGCTGCGTAGTCCGGGCGATGATGCTCGCCCAGCCCGAAAACGTCGAGACCGACCTGATCGGCCAGCTCGATTTCCTCGATCAGATTCTTCAGCCGCCGCGCCGCCTCCTCGCCCTTGTTGAGAGCGGGATCGGGATTGACGTCGGCGAAAGTGTAAACGCCAAGTTCCATGATGAAACACCCATCTGTTGTCGATGGATGAGATAGGAATGAGCGGCCGAAATCACAAATGTGAATTATCGAACGGTTTGTTCGATAATGTTGATGGCGGTCCCTAATAAGAATCCGGAATCAACCACTTCTCGCCGCCCGCGGATTCATCCTCCGAAGCGCCTAAACTTCAACATCAGAGCCTAGGATCGTCGGCCAGCAGCGCCCAGCGTTCGTGATCGCACCAGACACCGCCGATCTTCAGATATTTCGGCGAAAATCCCTCCATGCGGAAACCAAGCCTCTGGACCAAAGCGATGGAGGCCTGGTTTGCCGGCTGGATATTGGCCTCCAGCCGATGCAGCCCGACGGTATCGAATGCATGGGCGATCGCCAGACGCAACGCCTCGGTCATGAAACCACGGCCGGCAAAACCCACCATGCCATGATAGCCGAGAAAGGCGCTGCGGAAGCCGCCCCAGACCATCTGGCTGATATTGACGACGCCGACGATCCCGCCCGTACCAGTATCGCGCGCCACCAGGCCGATGTTGGGTCCGGTCACCGTCTGCCCGAACCAGGCATCGAAGCCGTCGCGATCGACGAATGGATAGGCCCAGGGCGCATGATAGGCGCGGCTGGCGACATTCGCGGCGATCAGATCTTCGGCGTCCGATTGCGCGACCGGCGCTATGGTGACGTGCAGCATGGCTCACTCCTCTCATCCCTGGCGGAGCGAGCCTTAGCAAATCGAATCCGAAATCAACAGCTTCGGCTGCGAAGCGGACTCAATTTCCCAAGCCGGCGCCATCTCCCACCCGTGCCTACCCCTCGGTTTTCGCGCCTGAATCTCCCGCAGAAAGCTTCGACGCATCTATCCGATATGAATCGGGAATTGAGATCCTGGCCGCCAGCGATGCGAGCTGGTCGGTGCATTGGCCCCAGCCCTCGTGAAAACCCATGGTCTCATGGCTCTCGCGATCCTCGGCCGTCCAATGCAGGACCGTCGCGGTATAGCGCGTCTTGCCGTTGCCAATATCCTCGAACTGGATCGTCCCTACCATGAAGGGCTTGGGCGACGGCACCCAGGCGCTGGTGAAG
>JASGEG010000102.1:0-2653 GCA_047606605.1 Rhizobium sp. | reverse complement strand
GATCTGGGCGACGGCTGGCGCCTGCTCGGCGTGCCCTCGGCCTTCGACATGGGATTGAGCGACACGCGCTGGCTCTACAGGCTTGCCGGCCGCACCATCACGGTAACGGCCGCCGCCTCCGGCGACGATCCCGCCATGCAATGGGATGTCACTGTCGAGGGCGAAGTCTGCCGCTTCCTGGTCTTCGGCCATATCGTGCTCGGCGAGCGCGACTATGAGGCGGTGGCGAATATTGCGATCGAGGCGGCCGGCAAACGGATATCCTTCCGCCCGCAACCCTCCTGGCTGTGGGACCGCTATCCGCAGGCCGCCTATCATCTCGTCACGTCGACGCCGGACGCCTTCGAGGCGGTCGGTGGCGACGAGCTGCTTTATGAGGATGGCATCGCGCGCAATGGTCCCTTCATCGCGCTGAAATCGCGCCCGACCCAGGGATTCCGCTTCGCCGTGACCGGCTCGATGGCCGATGCGGAGGCAGGCGAAACGCTTGCGGCGCGCTATCAGGCGGGCGTTGCCAGCGAAGAGATGCTGGCGCCGGCGCAGCACTTCTGGAACCATGTGACGCGCGGGCTGCGCATTAAGGGCGATGGCCCCGATGTCGTCGCCCAGGCCGTCATGCTGCCGTGGCTCGCGCATGACGCCATTGTGCATCTGAGCGTGCCGCACGGGCTGGAGCAATATACGGGAGCGGCCTGGGGAACACGCGACGTCTGCCAGGGGCCGGTGGAATTCCTGCTGGCCTACGAGCACGACGCCGAGGTGAAAGAGGTCCTGCGCACCGTCTTTTCCGAGCAATATCGCGACCGGGGCGACTGGCCGCAATGGTTCATGCTGGAGCCCTATGCCAATATCCGCGCCGGCGAGAGCCATGGCGACATCGTCATCTGGCCGCTGAAGGCGCTCTGCGACTATATCGAGGCGACCGGCGATATCGCCTTCCTCGCCGAAACCGCGCCCTGGCGGGCCGATGATACCGTCGAACGGACGCAAGAGACGGCGACGATCTCCGAGCATGTCGAGAAATTGCTGGACACGGTGCGCAGCCGCTTCGTGCCCGGCACCAGCCTCATCCGCTACGGCGAGGGCGACTGGAACGACAGTCTGCAGCCGGCCGATCCGCATCTGCGCGACTGGATGGTCAGCAGCTGGACCGTCTCGCTGCTCTACGAGCAATTGCTGCGCTATGCCGCGATCCTGACGCTTGCCAGCCGGGACGAGGAGGCACAGTCGCTGAAGGCAACCGCCGCCGCCATGCGCGACGATTTCAATCGGCTCCTGATGCGCGACGGCGTCGTCGCCGGCTACGGCGTCTTCGATCCGAGCCATGACGGGGTCGAACTGCTGCTGCATCCGACCGACACCCGCACCGGCCTGCATTATTCGCTGATCGCCATGACGCAGCCGATGCTCGGCGGCCTGTTCACGCCGGAACAGCGGCACACTCATCTGACGCTGATCAAGGAAAACCTGCTCTTCCCGGATGGCGTCCGGCTGATGGAAAAGCCGGCGACCTATGCCGGCGGGCCGGAGACGCTGTTCCGCCGCGCCGAATCCTCGTCCTTCTTCGGGCGCGAGATCGGGCTGATGTATGTGCATGCGCATCTGCGCTATTGCGAGGCGCTGGCCCTGGAGGGTGATGCGGAGGGCATGTGGACCGCGTTGGCGCTCGCCAATCCGATCGCCGTCAGCGACAGGCTCGACCACGCATCGCCGCGTCAGCGCAACACCTATTTCAGCAGCAGTGACGCGGCCTTCGACGACCGCTATCATGCATCTTCCGACTGGGATCGTGTCAAGGCCGGCAATATCGCCGTCGATGGCGGCTGGCGCATCTATTCGAGCGGCCCTGGGCTCTTCACCAAGAGCCTGATCGGCAACGTCTTCGGCTTCCAGCGCCATTTCGGCCGGCGCAGCCGCAAACCGCTGCTGGCGCCATCGATCGCCGGTTCCAAGATCGAGCTGGATTTCGAGGCCTGAATGGCGAAAGGGAGCCGTTTCGGCGGCTCCCCCTTCCATGCTGAACTAGGCAGCGGCATCCCAGACCGGCGCGAGGCCGTCGGGGCTGACGATCCGGCCCTTCGGTTCGGCCAGCGCATGGATCGCCGCCATCTCGTCGGCCGATAGTGCAAAATCGAAAATTGCGGCATTCTCGATGGCGCGCGCTTCCGAGACGGTCTTCGACAGCACGACCAGCCCCTGCTGCACGATCCAGCGCAGGACGATCTGCGCGATCGACTTGCCGTGCCGGCCGGCGATCTCCTTCAGGACCGGGTCGGCCAGAACCCGGCCATCCGCCATGGCGTAATAGGCGGTCAACGACATGCCGAGGCTCTTGGCCATATCGATCACCGGCGACTGGTCGAGATAGGGATGATACTCGACCTGATTGGTGACGAGCGGCAGGTCACTCAGTGCTGCGGCCTCCGTCATCAGCGCCCGGTTGAAGTTGGAAACGCCGATATGGCGCACCTTTCCGGCCTTCGCGACCTCGTTCAGCGCGCCGACCTGCTCGGCAAGCGGCACGGCATCGTTCGGCCAATGGAGAAGCAAGAGATCGATATAATCGGTCTTGAGCTTCGTCAGGCTGTCCTCGACCGAGGCAAGGAAGGCATCGTGCCGATAATGCTCGACCCAGACCTTGGTGGTCAGGAAG
>JASGEG010000101.1:0-68003 GCA_047606605.1 Rhizobium sp. | reverse complement strand
GGAACCGAGACATACATGTTGTAGCGCTGGACCAGCGTCGGGCCGGTCGTGTCGCGGATATCGACGAGCGTGCCGAGCGGCACCAGCGCACCGGTCGCCGAACGGACCTTCAGCGCCAGAATGTCCTCGCGGTCCATCCGATATTGCTGGTCGGCCTGCGCGCGCACCTGGTAGACGCGGCCGAAAGCGTTGAAGTCGTTGACATAGGAGGTGCCGAGATTGATCGACAGCGTCTCGAAGATGTTGGGGATCGGCACGTTGAGCGCCCGCGCCTTGTCGCGGTCGATCGCCAGGAAATATTGCGGGCTGTTGGCCGAGAAGGTGGTGAAGACGCCGCTGACGCCCTTGTTCTGCGCCGCCGCCCCCATGAGCTGGTAGGCGAGCGGCAGGATGCGGCGCATGTCGGGATTTTCACGGTCCATGATCTGCATCTTGAAGCCGCCGGAATTGCCGACGCCGCGGATGGAAGGCGGTGGCACGGCGATGATGAAGGCCTCCTGGATGCCCTGCAGGCTGCCGAAGAGCTGGCCGATGATGTGATCGGCGCTTTCCCCGCTCTTCAGCCGCTCCTCGAAGGGGGTGAACGGCGTGAAGATGACGCCGGAATTCGAGGCATTGGTGAAGGTGGCACCGTTGAAGCCGGCGAAGGCGACGGCGTTTGCCACGCCGGGCGTCTTCTTGATGATGTCGGTCGCCTTCTCGATGACCGCATTGGTGCGCGCCAGCGACGCACCGTCGGGCAGTTGCACCACGACGATGGCGTAGCCCTGGTCCATGGTCGGAATGAAGCCCTGCGGCACGATCCGGCCCATGTACCATGTCGCGCCGAGCAGGCCGACAAAGACGACGAGGGCCAGGCCCAACGCGACCCAGGTGCTGACCAGATGGCGGATGAGCCAGGAATAGCCCCGGCTCATCGCCTCGAAGCCACGATTGAAGCCGTCGCCGAGGGCGCGCCCGAAGCGCGAGAAGATGTTGTCGGATTTCTTGTGGTCGTGCGGACGCAGCACGATGGCGGCGATCGCCGGCGACAACGTCAGCGAGTTCAGGCAGGAGATCGCCGTCGCCACCGAGATGGTCACGGCGAATTGCCGGTAGAACTGGCCCGATATGCCGGGAATGAAGGCCGTCGGCAGGAAGACGGCGATCAGCACCAGCGAGATCGCCAGCACCGCCGTGCCGACCTCGTTCATGGTCACATGCGACGCCTCCCGCGGCGTCATGCCGAGAGCGAGATTGCGCTCGACATTTTCGACCACCACGATGGCGTCGTCGACGACGATGCCGATGGCGAGCACCAGGCCGAACAGCGTCAGCATGTTCAGCGAGAAGCCGAAGGCGAGCAGGAAAGCGAAGGTGCCGATCAGCGATACCGGGATGGCGACGATCGGGATGATCGCCGTGCGCCAGGACTGCAGGAAGATCAGCACGACGATGGCGACGAGCACCGCCGCCTCGAAGATCGTCTTGTAGACCTCGTTGATCGATTCCGAGATGAATTCCGTGGGATTGTAGATGATGCGATATTCGAGGCCCTGCGGGAAATCCTGCGCCAGGCTCTTCATCGTCTTCTGGATATCGGCGGCGGCATCGAGTGCGTTGGTGCCGGGCCGGGCGAAAACGCCGAGCGCGACGGCCGGGCTGCCGTTCAGATAGCTGTTGGTGACGTAATCCTGCGCGCCGAGCTCGATGCGCGCCACGTCCTGCAACTGCACCAGTCGGCCATCGCCCGTCGCCTTGACGATGACGTAGCGGAATTGCCGCGCATCGGAAAAGCGCCCCTGCGTCGTCACCGTATACTGGAAGGCGTTGGTGCCGGAGACCGGCGGGCCGCCGATCGAACCGCCGGAGACCTGTACGTTCTGGTCCCGGAGCGCCTGAACGATATCGCCGGCGGTCATGCCATAGGCGGCGAGCTTTTCCGGATCGAGCCAGATGCGCAGCGAATATTGTCGCTCGCCGAAGAGCTGGACGTCGCCGACCCCGTCGAGCCGGACGAGAAGGTCGCGGATGCGGGTGCGGGCATAGTTGGAGATGTAGAGCTGGTCGTAGCGGTTGTCCGGCGACAGCAGATGCACGACCATCATCAGGTCTGGCGAGCTCTTGACCGTGGTGATGCCGATGCGGCGGACCTCCTCGGGCAGGCGCGGCTCGGCGATCGAGACGCGGTTCTGCACCAGCACCTGCGCCTTGTCGAGATCGGTGCCGAGCTTGAAGGTGATGGTCAGCGCCATCGAGCCGTCGGCGCTGGAATAGGAGGACATGTAGAGCATGTCCTCGACGCCGTTGACCTCCTGCTCGATCGGCGTCGCCACCGTATCGGCGATGGTCTGGGAGTCGGCGCCGGGATAGGAGGTGCGCACCACGATGGTCGGCGGCGCGATCTCCGGATATTGCGCCACCGGCAGCTGGAAATAGGCAAGGCCGCCGATGATCAGCAGCAGGATGGACAGGACCGAGGCGAAGATCGGCCGGTCGACGAAGAAATGGGAGAACCTCATTGGTCGGTCCCCTGCGCCGCTGCCTGGGCAGGCGCCTCGTCATTCGGCGCTTCCTGCGGCAGCTCGATCAGCTGCGGCGCGATCTTGACGCCCGGCCGGATGCGCATCAGCCCGTTGACGACGATGGTCTCGTCGCCGGTCATGCCCTCGCGGATGACGCGGTAGCCGTAAAGCTTCGGCCCGAGCCGGACGGCCTTCGGCGTCACATTGCCGTCGGCGCCCACGATATAGACGACGCGCTGGCTCTGATCGGAGCCGATGGCTTCATCGGGAACGAGAATCGCCTTGTAACTGTTGGAACCTTCGACCTGGATGCGCCCGAAGAGGCCGGGCTGCAGGACCAGATCCGGATTGGGGAAGCGGGCGCGCACGCGCATCGTGCCGGTTTCGTTGTCGACGCGGTTCTCCGAGAAGTCGAGCTTGCCCTTGAACGGCTTCTGGCGCCGATCGGCAATCGTCACGGTGACGTTGAGCCCGCCGCCGCCCTGCTGCAGGGCGCTGCCATGCTTGCGCGCCTCGTCGGCATAGGACAGCAGGCGGCGCTCGTCGACATCGAAATAGAAATCGATCGGATCGAGCGAAACGATGGTGGTCAGGACCGTCTGGTCGGCCTGCACGAGATTGCCGACCGAAATCAGGCGGCGGTCGATACGGCCACTGAGCGGCGCGGTGATCTTGGTATATTCCATGTCGAGCGTGGCCCGATCGACGGAGGCCTGCGCGCCGCGGACATTGGCCTGCGCCGAGATCAGGTCGCGGCGGCGGTCGTCGAGATTGGAGGCGGACAGGCTGCCGGTGCCCGCCAAAGCCTGCGTGCGGGTAAATTGCGCCTCGGCATTCGTCAGCGTCGACTTGGCGACCTCCAGCGACGCCGTGGCTTCGTTCAGCGCGTTGACATAGGGCCGCTGGTCGATGACGAAGAGCAGGTCTCCCTGCTTGACCATGGTGCCGTCTTCGAAATGCACGCCCTGCAGATAGCCGCCGATGCGCGAGCGGACGGAGACCTCGTCGACCGCCTGGAAGCGCCCGATGAACTCGTCGCTGTCGATGACGTCCCGGACGACGGGCTTGGCGACCGTGACCGGGGCCGCGGGCGGGGCGCCCTGCGCCAGCACCGGGGATGCGGTAAGAACGGCAATTGCACAGCTGAAGAAAGCAACACGCGCCAGCGTCATGAAGGCCCCCCAAGTAAACCGGCGGCATCGAAGCCGTCGCGTCAATTGTTCATCATGTCTGCCTTGCAATTCTCTGTAGGGAATCTGTCGCCCATCACGAAACCCCCGCAGGTTCCTTCAGGCTTCCCCATGCATCGCGGGCCGCGCCGGCCCATCGATCGTCCGGCCGCACGAGGCCGGTAATTTATGCGTAATGTATAAACCCTTTGTCGAATTCGACAACAGGCAATAGCGCGATACGGCTCGCCGCAACTGTTTGTTTTCTCTAATATTGAAGGTCGATCATGCAATTATGCCGGCGGCCGCGATCAAAGATCGAGGGTGCGAAACGGAGGCTGCGCCCGCCGCTCAGCCTTCCAGCTCTTCCCGCAGCATCTCCAGTTCCAGCCATTCCTCTTCCATCCTGGTCAGGCTGTCGCGCAGCTTTTCCATTTCGGCCGCAAGCCGGTTGAAGGTTGCCGGGTCCTTGGTAAAGAGGTTGGGATCGGCCATCTTCTGTTCACGGGTGGCGATTTCCGCTTCGGCCTTGGCCATCTCCTTCGGCAGGTTCTCCAGCGCGAATTTCTGCTTGTAGGAAAGCTTGCCCTTGCCCTTCGAAGGCTCGGCGCCAGGGGCAGCCGTCGTGTCCGCGGCCTTCGGCTTCTCGGCCGCCTTCTCCGCCCGCTTGCGCTCCTCGATCGCGCCCTTGCGCTGGGCGAGCATGTCGGAGTAGCCGCCGGCATATTCGATCCAGCGGCCGTCCGGCTCCTCCGGATTGGCGGGCGCGATGGTCGAGGTCACGGTGCGGTCGAGGAAATCGCGGTCGTGGCTGACGAGGATGACCGTGCCGGAAAAGCCGGCGACGATTTCCTGCAGCAGATCGAGCGTCTCGATGTCGAGGTCGTTCGTGGGTTCGTCGAGGATCAGCAGATTGGTCGGCCGCGACAGGATGCGCGCCAGCATCAGCCGGGCCCGCTCGCCGCCGGAGAGGTTCTTGATCGGCGTGCGCGCCTGTTCCGGCTGGAACAGGAATTCCTTCATATAGCCGGTCACATGCCGCTGCTCGCCGTTGACCAGCAGGTTTTCGCCACGGCCGTCCGTCAGATAATTGGCGAGCGTATCCTCCGGATTGAGCTCCTCGCGCTTCTGGTCGAGGGTGGCGATCTCCAGATTGGTGCCGAGCTTCACCGTGCCGCTGTCGGGCGCCAGCTGGCCGGTCAGCATCTTCAGCAGCGTCGTCTTTCCCGCGCCGTTCGGGCCGACGAGACCGATGCAATCGCCGCGATGCACGCGGATCGAGAACGGCGCGACGATGAGGCGCTCATTATAGGTCTTGGTGATCTTGTCCGCTTCAATCACCAGCTTGCCGCTTTCCTGCGCGTCGGCGGCTGCCGCCTGCACCGTGCCGAGAGCGCCCTTATGGCCGCGATGGCGGGCGCGCATGTCCTGCAGCTCGCCGAGGCGGCGCATGTTGCGCTTGCGCCGCGCGGTCACGCCATAGCGCAGCCAATGTTCCTCGCGCTCGATCGCCTTGCCGAGCTTGTGCTGCTCCAACTCTTCGGCTTCCAGCACCTGATCGCGCCAGGCCTCGAAATGGGCAAAGCCCCGGTCCAGCCGGCGCGAGGTGCCGCGGTCGAGCCAGACGGTCGCCGTCGAGACCTTTTCGAGGAAACGGCGGTCGTGCGAGATCAGCACCAGCGCGCTGCGGCTCTTCTGCAGCTCGCCTTCCAGCCATTCGATGGTCGGCAGGTCCAGATGGTTCGTCGGCTCGTCCAGCAGCAGGATATCCGGCTCCGGCGCGAGAACGCGCGCGAGGGCGGCGCGTCGGGCCTCGCCGCCGGAGAGGTTCTTCGGATCTTCCTCGCCGGTGAGGCCGAGATGGGACAGCAGATAGGTGACGCGATAAGGATCGTCGCCCGGTCCGAGCCCGGCCTCGGCATAGGCTGCCACCGTCTTGTAGCCGGCGAAATCCGGGGCCTGCTCGAGATAGCGCACGGTCGATGAGGGATGACGGAAGACTTCGCCGGACTGCGCCTCGACCATGCCGGCCGCGATCTTCAAAAGCGTCGATTTGCCGGAACCGTTGCGGCCGACCAGGCAGATCTTGTCGCCCGGCTCGACCTGCAGCCCGGCGCCGGCCAGAAGCGGCGCGCCGCCGAAGCTCAGGAAGATATCGTCGAGTTTCAGGATGGGGGGGGCCAAGATCAGACTCCGGTAAAATCATAGGGGCGGGCAAGGACGATGGCCCTGCCGCTGCCGAGCGAAAGACGCAAGGGGCCTTCCGCCACATTGGAAATGGTGCGCGATGCGCCGAAGGGCAGATGGAAATCGCGCAGGGGATAACGGGCATTGTCGATGAACAGACGGGTCAGATCGCTGAATCCGAGAACGGAAAACAGCGATCCCGCCGGCAACACCAGCTCCAGGTCGCCCGGCAGCAAGGGCACGGCCTCCTCGTCGCCCGAGGTCAACAGCACGCCAAAGCCCTTTTCGGCCAGCCGGATACCGTAGAGCAGATGCTGGATGGCATGATCCGAGCGCTCCCCGCCCATGGCACCGGCAAGGATCAGCCGCTTGGCGCCGCGATCGATCGCTTCGCTGACCGCGATCTCGCCGTCGGTCGCCGCCTTGGCGGCCGGATAGGGCTGCTTCGGCACATCGGGAAAGGCGCCGCGCAGATCCGCCGGCGTCGAATCGAAATCGCCGACCCAGAGCTCGGGCGTCACGTTCAGCGCTACCGCATGGCGCATGCCGCCATCCGCCGCGATGAAACGGCTGCCGGCGACGGCAGAGCGCAGCCGCTCCGTCAGGCGCAGCTCGCCGCCGAGAAGGATGGTGAAGGTCGTGGATCGGCTCATGCGCCAAGCCCATAGCGCAAAGACATGGCCCTAGGGAAGAGCGCCGTTCAGCCCCCGGGCATCATTCAGTCGCCCGCGTCCCGGATGCTCGCCTGGAAAATATTCTCGTAGCCCGTCACATACCGGTCGAACAGCAGCGAGAAGTGCTCGATCTCCTCGGGCGTCCAATCGGCGAATATGCCGCCGATGACGGCGTATTTCTGCGCCTGGATCTCCGACAGGAGCCGCTGCCCGAGCGCGGTGAGCACGACGACGATGCGCCGCGCATCCGCCTGTGACGCCTTGCGGCGCAGAACGCCGCGCGTCACCATGTCGGCAACGATGCGGCTCGCCCGCGACGGATCGATCCGCAGATTGTCCGCGATCGTCCCGACCGTCACCTCACCGGTGGCCTCCGCCCGCCTCACCACGTCGAGCACGTCGAGATGCGAAAGCTCGAGCCCCGGGGCGACATTCTGAATGGCGAGCCTGCCGATCATGCGGCGGCCGGTCAGCACGCGCATGCGCGACATCGCCTGGCCGATGCGCAGGAGATTCTCGTCTTCGGGCAGCGTCGGGGCCTCGATTTCCCGTGTGTTCGTGGCTGATGTCATCATTTCAATATATCAGAGACGGGCCGGAATTAAAACATGCAAACGGCAACCATCTGCTGTTGACAATTATATGCTGATAGCACATATTGCCTCGGGACATTCCGCTTTCGAAAATCCCTCCGAAGACGCCTTGTTCCGGATTGATGAACCGGCACGTTCCCATGCGTTCGGCCGAACGTATGGCGTTCCGGGCAAGCTCGGATTTCTCGCCCCATGGATATGCACATCACGCCCGCGCCGCTTGTGGCGGATCACCGCCGCCGCTTGATCCTGTTTCTCTTCCTGATGACCGCCATGTTCATGGCGACGCTCGACAACCAGATCGTCTCGACGGCGCTGCCGACCATCGTCGGCGAATTCGGGCATCTGGAGCGCTTCGGCTGGATCGGCTCGGCCTATCTGCTCGCGCTGTCCGCCTCCATGCCGGTCTACGGCAAATTCGGCGATCTCTTCGGCCGCAAATATGTGATGATGGCCGCCATCGCCATTTTCACCGTCGGCTCGGCCGTCTGCGGCCTTGCGGTGTCGATGAACACGCTGATCGCCGCCCGCGTGCTGCAGGGCCTTGGCGGCGGCGGCATTCTGGTGTCGATCTTCGCCGTCAACGCCGATCTCTTCGAGCCGCGCGAGCGCGCCCGCTACCAGAGCTATTCCAGCCTGGTGCTGATGGCCTCCGGCGCCATCGGCCCGGTGCTCGGTGGCACGATGAGCGATCTCTTCGGCTGGCGTTCGATCTTCCTCGTCAACGTGCCGATCGGCTTTGTCGTTCTGGCCGGCCTCGCCGTCATGCTCCCCTATCGCAAGCCCGCCCGCAAGCCGAAGATCGATTATGCCGGCGCGCTGCTCCTGGCGATGACCACCACCAGCATCGTGCTGGCCGCCGACGGCACGGAACTCTTCGGTTCGCTGCTGTCGCCGCAATGCCTCGGCATCATCACTTTCGGCGTGCTCTGCGCCTGCGCCTGGGTTTTCGTCGAACGCCGCGCCCCGGAACCGATCGTGCCGATGACGCTGTTCCGCAATCCCACCTTTAGCCTGCTGCTGATCATTTCGGTCACCAGCGGCACGGTCGCCATCGGCATGGTCAATTATTTCGCGCTCTTCCTGCAGACGACCACGGGCCTGTCGCCGTCGATGGCCGGCCTGCTGTTCATCCTTTTGACCGGCGGCATCGTCTGCGGCTCGCTTTCGGCCGGCCGGCTGATCGCGGCCAAGGGCCGCTACAAGCCCTTCGCCATCGCCAGCGCCGCCTGCAGCACCGTTGCCTTCACCACGCTCGCCTTTGTCCATGCCGGCACGCCCATCGTCTTCATCGGCGCCCTGATGCTGCTGCACGGCATCGGCATCGGCCTTGCGCAGCAGGTGCCGGTCATCGGCGTGCAGAATACCGCCGGCAGCCGCGACGTCGGCGCGGCCACCGGCGCCGTGACGCTCTCGCGCATGGGCGGCGCCTCGATCGCCATCTCCATCTACGGCGCCATCATCGCCGCCAAGCTCGGTGGTCCCGGCCTTTCCATCGCCGGCGTTCCCGACATCAAGGAGCTGACGCCGAAGATGATGGCCGCCCTGCCGGACGCCACGCGCGACGCCGTCGCCAACGCCTATGCCGGCGCCTTCAGCCCGCTGTTCCTGACCGCCGCCGCCTTCTGCCTTGTCGGTCTCGTCACCGCCATCTCGCTGAAGAACGTCCAGCTCCCCAGCGCGACGAAGAAGCTCGAGAGCAATGCCGCCGCCCAGGCGGCCGAATAGGCCCGGTATCGCTGCAATCGGCAGGGGAATCATTCCCCTTGTCATCCCTTCGTCACGGGGCTAAATCTGCCAACGCTCTAACGGGGTGCCTTATGTCTTTCAAAGACATCTGGCTGAGAGGCCTTCACCAGCCAACCCGCGGAACCTGATCCGGCTAACACCGGCGGAGGGATTAGACGCGTGACGAAATCATGGCGCCCTTTCCCCTTCAAGACGAAACCCAAGAGGAGGCTCTGCCATGCCCAACCGATCACTGCTGTCCTTGTTCACCGGCCTGGCCTTCGCCGCCGGTGCCGCGCTTTTTTCCGCCCATGCCGAAGCGGCCGACAAGACGCTCACCATCTACACCTATGAGAGCTTCACTGCCGAATGGGGTCCCGGCCCCAAGGTCAAGGCCGCCTTCGAGAAGACCTGCGGCTGCACCGTCAACTATGTCAGCGTCACCGACGGCGTGGCGCTGCTCTCCCGCCTGAAGCTGGAGGGCACAGGCACCAAGGCCGATATCGTTCTCGGCCTCGACACCAATCTCGTCGACGAGGCCAAGGATACCGGCCTGTTCGAGGCGAGCGGCATCGACACCTCCGCGCTGAAGGTCCCCGGCGACTTCAAGGACGACGTTTTCGTGCCCTATGATTACGGCCACTTCGCCGTCGTCTACGACACCCAGGCGATCAAGACCCCGCCGAAGAGCCTGAAGGATCTGGTCGAGGGCGATCCGCAGCAGAAGATCGTCATCGAGGACCCGCGCACCTCGACGCCGGGCCTCGGCCTGCTGCTCTGGGTCAAGTCGGTCTATGGCGACAAGGCGGCGGATGCCTGGACGAAGCTGAAAGGCCGCATTCTCACTGTGACGCCCGGCTGGTCGGAAGCCTATGACCTCTTCACCAAGGGCGAGGCGCCGATGGTGCTCTCCTACACGACGTCGCCTGCCTATCACATGATCGCCGACAAGACGGACCGCTACCAGGCCGCCGCCTTCTCGGAAGGCCACTACATCCAGATCGAGGTGGCCGGCCTGATCAAATCCTCCGCCAACAAGGATCTCGCCCGCGACTTCCTGAAATTCATGATCTCGCCCGGCTTCCAGGACACGATCCCGACCAACAACTGGATGATGCCGGTCGCCGCCACCTCCGAGCCTTTGCCGGAGGCTTTCGGCAAGCTGGTCGTTCCCACCAAGACCTTCCTCATGAGCCCCGACGAAGTCGAGAAGAACCGCAAGGCCTGGATCGACGAATGGCTGGCGGCCACCAGCGCGAATTGACGGCCGGATGATACTGACCGCATCCGAGAGAAGACATGCCGTTGCCGGCGGAGCGTTCAGCCTCGCCGGCATCGCGCTTTTCATCGGCCTTGCCGTCATCACCCTGCTGACCGCCGGCATCGAATCCTCCGGCGGCAATCCGCTGACCGATCCCTATCTGCTGCGGGTGCTGCGCTTCACCCTGCTGCAGGCGACGCTTTCCACGCTGCTGTCCGTGGCGCTGGCGATCCCGGTCGCCCGCGCGCTGGCGCGTCAGCCGCGTTTTCCCGGCCGGCTCTGGCTGATCCGGCTGATGGCCGTTCCCATGGGACTGCCGGTGCTGATCGGCGCGCTCGGCCTACTCGGCATCTGGGGACGCCAGGGCATCCTCAATCAGCTATTGACCGGGCTTGGCCTGACGCAGCCGGTCAGCATCTACGGGCTGACGGGCATATTGCTCGCACACGTCTTCTTCAACCTGCCGCTGGCCACCCGCCTGATGCTGGCCGGGCTTGAGCGCGTGCCGGCGGAATACTGGCTGATGGCCGGCGGCCTCGGCATGCGCCCGGCTTCGGTCTTCCGCTTCATCGAGTGGCCGGTGCTGCGCGGCCTCATTCCCGGCATTGCCGGCCTGATCTTCATGCTCTGCGCCACCAGCTTCACGCTGGTGCTGATCCTTGGCGGCGGCCCGGCCGCCACCACGATCGAGGTGGCGATCTACCAGGCCCTGCGCTTCGACTTCGATCCCGGCCGGGCCGTCGTCCTGTCGCTGCTGCAGATCGTCATAACAGCCGCGGTGCTCGCCTTGATGGCGCTGCTGCCGGCGCCGGACGATCACGGGCTGACCAGCGGCCGCGCTGTCAGGCGCATCGACGGTTCCCTCTCCTTCGCCCGCTGGGCGGACGCCGCGCTGCTGCTTGCCGCCACCCTGTTCATCGGCCTGCCGCTGGCCTCCGTCGTCGTCACCGGGCTGGAGGCCGATCTCGCCCGGCTCGTCGTCCAGCCGATCTTCCTGCAGGCAACCGCCACCAGCCTCGCCATCGCCCTTGCCGCCGGTCTCCTTGCGGTTCTCGCCTCCTTCGCCATTGTCCGCGCCCGCTCCGTCATCGCTGCCGAGCGCCGAGGCGCCGCCGGCCTGCGCGGTCTGGCGATCGGCCTCAGCGGCACCTCCTCGCTGGTTTTGCTGGTGCCGCCGATCGTATTGGCAACCGGATGGTTCCTGGCGCTGCGCCCCCTTGGCGATCCCGCCCGTTTCGCGGCACTCCTGATCGTCGCCATCAATGCCCTGATGGCGCTGCCCTTCGTCATCCGCGTCGTCGAGCCGGCCTATGCCGTCCATCGCCGCCGCACGGAACGGCTGGCGGCGAGCCTCGGGCTGACCGGCCTTGCCCGGCTGCGGCTGATCGATTGGCCCGGCCTGCGCAAGCCTTTCTTCACCGCACTCTCCTTTGCCATGGCTCTGTCGCTCGGCGATCTCGGCGCCGTCGCCCTCTTCGGCTCCGACAGCCTGATGACCCTGCCCTGGCTGCTCTACAGCAAGCTCGGCAGCTACCGCACCAACGATGCCGACGGGCTTGCTTTCATCCTCGGGCTGATATGTCTTCTGCTGACCATTGCCGGCACGGCCGGCCAGGGACTACGCGACAACGAAAGCGGACGGAATGACTGACGGGCGGGCGATTGCAGATGGGGGCATTGCGATGCGCGGCGTCGAATTGCGTCTCGGCACCCATGATTTCCGCTTCGACTGCGCCCTGCCGCCGGGCAGGATCATCGCGGTCACCGGCCCCTCCGGCTCCGGCAAGTCGACCTTCCTCAACCTGCTCGCCGGCTTCGAGCCGCCCGACCGCGGCCGCATCCTGCTCGCCGGGCAGGACGTCACGGCCCGGCATCCCTCGGAGCGGCCGGTCTCGCTGGTCTTTCAGGACAACAACCTCTTCGCCCATCTCGACCTCTTCACCAATATCGGGCTCGGCATCCATCCATCGCTGAGACTGTCGCCGCGCGACCGCGAGAGGATTTCGCAGGCCCTGGCGCGTGTCGGCCTCGCCGGCTACGAAAAGCGCTTACCCGGCACGCTGTCCGGCGGTGAACGGCAGCGCGCCGCCTTTGCCCGGGCGCTGGTGCGCGACAAGCCGATCCTACTCCTGGACGAACCTTTCGCCGCGCTCGACCCCGGCCTGCGCGCCGGCATGGCCGAACTTCTGACGGCACTTCACCGCGAGACCGGCAATACCGTGCTCTTGGTGTCGCACGATCCGGCCGAAGTCCGTCGCCTTGCCGACCATGCGATCTTCATCGAAGGCGGCACGATCCGGCTTTCGGCGCCGATCGGCGACTTTCTGGCGCAGGACGGCATCCCGGCGCTGACCACATTTTTGCAACATTAAGTGCAATGCAGCATTCCCGCGGCGATTTTGCCATAATTTCGTCGCCGCATCCGGCTGAAAGTCCTGGGAAATGCTTGCTAAAATACAACGCAGTCACAATTAAACGGAGTCTCGCTATGCAACGGATGCCGAAATCGGCTACAGCAAAGGGCGGGGCTATCCGGTTGAACCCAGGTCTGACCGCGATGGATGCAACCTTTGACACAACGCGGCGATGATCGGCCCGATCGTGCTCAAGCAAGTCTGGCATGATCAAGCGAATTTGGCGTCCAGCCGATATGGCAGCGAAATGAGTGGGACACAGGAACTGAAGCAGAGCAAGCACGCAGCAGGACGAATGCACACGACTGCCGCCGCTCATGCGCGCCGCTTCGCCGTCGTCCTCCTGGCCGCGGCCATGCTCAACAGCTGCCAGTCGGTGATGGACCAGTCCTATCAGCCGAACGTGTCGCCCTCGGCCAATCCGCAGATCGTCTCCGAAGTGCAGAAGAACGATCCCCGCGCGCAGATGGGGGCCCGCGAGCATCCGCGCATCCTGGCGAGCTATGGCGGCGAATATAAGGACGCCAAGACCGAGCGCCTCGTCGCCCGCATCGCCGGCGCGTTGACCAGCGTCTCGGAAAATCCGCAGCAGTCCTATCGCATCACCATCCTCAATTCGCCGTCGATCAACGCCTTCGCGCTGCCGGGCGGCTATCTCTACGTCACCCGCGGCCTGCTGGCGCTTGCCAACGACGCCTCGGAAGTGGCCGCGGTGCTGTCGCACGAGATGGCGCACGTCACCGCCAATCACGGCATCGAACGGCAGAAGCGTGAAGAGGCCGAGGTCATCGCCAGCCGCGTCGTCGCGGAAGTCTTGTCCAGCGATCTTGCCGGCAAGCAGGCGCTCGCGCGCGGCAAGCTGCGGCTCGCCGCCTTCTCGCGCCAGCAGGAGCTGCAGGCCGACGAGATCGGCATCCGCACGCTCGGCCAGGCCGGCTACGATCCCTATGCCGCCGCCCGCTTCCTCAATGCCATGGAAGACTACAGCCGCTTCATGACGGCCAATTCCGACGCCGACCAGAGCCTGGACTTCCTGTCGAGCCATCCCAGCACGCCGCAGCGCATCGACCTTGCCAAAGGTCATGCGCGCGAATTCGGTGAGGAAGGCAAGGTCGGCGACACCGGCCGCGACTATTATCTGAACGGCATCGACGGCCTGCTTTACGGCGACAGCCCGGAAGAGGGCTATGTGCGCGGCCAGACCTTCCTGCATGGCGGCCTCGGCATCCGCTTCGACGTGCCGCCCGATTTCCGCATCGACAACAAGGTCGAAGCCGTCATGGCGACCGGCCCCGGCGATATCGCCATCCGCTTCGACGGCGTCGCCGACAGCCAGAACCAGAATCTCACGAATTATATTTCCAGCGGCTGGGTCACCGGCCTCGATCCCAATTCGATCCGGGCGATCACGGTCAACGGCATGGAAGCGGCCACCGCGCGCGCCTCGGCCGACCGCTGGGATTTCGACGTCACCGTCGTGCGCGACCGCTCGCAGATCTTCCGCTTCCTGACCGCCGTGCCGAAGGGCAATGTCACGCAGCTGGAGCAGGCCGCCAATGTGCTGCGCTCGAGCTTCCGGCACATGACGCCGGACGAGGCCTCGTCGCTGAAGCCGCTGCGCGTGCGGGTCGTCACCGTCAAGGCGGGCGACACCATCACGACGCTCGCCGCCCGCATGATGGGCACCGACCGCAAGCTCGATCTGTTCAAGCTGATCAACGCGCTGCCGACCGGCGCTTCGATCGCGCCCGGCGACAGGGTCAAGATCATCTCGGAATAGGAAGGCTTCGGCTTCGCCCCAACGGGGAGCCCAGTTTCACCCCAACGGGGAGAAGGTGCTCGGTGTGCGCAGGTCGACTGGCATAGCCGCAGCAACGCCCTTCGCCCGCACCAAAGACGTTGGGGAACGAACGCTCCTCGTCCCCTTATTCGCCCCCGGCACCCTCTCCCCGAGGGGAGAAAGGTGTATCACGCATAGCTCGCCATGCGCGGATCGGCATCGACCAGCGCGCTGCGCAGCTTTTCCATGGCGCGGCTTTCGATCTGGCGCACGCGTTCCTTGGAAATTCCGAGATCGGCGCCCAGCTCCTCCAGCGTCGCACCGTCCTCCACCAGCCTGCGGGCGCGGATGATCTTCATTTCGCGCTCGTTGAGATGCTTCAGCGCGGAGGCCAGCCAGATGCGGCGGCGTTCGCCGTCGATCATGTTGGAGACCTGCTCGTCCGGCAAAGGCTCGTCGCTGATCAGGAAATCCATCCGTTCCGCACTTTCGGCATCGCCCGAGATCGACGGCGCCTGCAGCGAGGCGTCGTTGCTGGAAAGACGGGCATCCATGGTCTGCACATCGGCAAGGCTGACCCCGAGGGCGACGGCGATTTCCTCATGGATGGACTGCACGGTGACGCCGGTATTGCCCCTGGCAAGCTTGGCGCGCAGCCGGCGAAGATTGAAAAACAGCGCCTTCTGCGCCGAGCTCGTGCCACCGCGCACGATCGACCAGTTGCGCAGGATATAATCCTGGATCGAGGCGCGGATCCACCAGCTTGCATAGGTGGAAAAACGCACTTCCCGTTCCGGTTCGAACCTTGCCGCCGCTTCCAGGAGCCCTACATAGCCTTCTTGTACCAGGTCGCTCATCGGCAGACCGAAATTGCGGAATTTCCCCGCCATGGAGATGACGAGCCGCATATGGGCAGTGGCGATCTGGTTGCGGGCGCTACGGTCGTCGTGATCTTTCCAGCGGATGGCGAGATCATGTTCCTCGTCGCGGGCGAGATAAGGAGCCGCCATTGCGATCTTTATCATGCGCCGATCTGCGGACATATTCATATGCATCTCCCTAAAATTCGGCCCAATGATCGTTTCCGTGCCGCGGTCGATGAAAAAGGCAGCAAACATCATTTCCGAACATTGCTGCGCGGATGAAAATCTATGAATGGAACGCAATTGGAGACCGATGCCCGGAAAATCCGGACGGTCGGTTACAGGTCTAGCTCGATTTCGCTGAAATAACCTGGCGAGCGAAGTGGCTTCGGATCGCCGGGAAATCTCCAATCAGAATGCATGGGCCGGTCCTCGTGGCGTCAATGGAAACGACTGATTGAGAAGACTCGCATCACGCGAAAACCCGCAACCCGCCGCAAAACACGAGGCATAAACGCAGCAGACGGCAAAAGGTTCCAAAGAAAAAACCCGGCACGAGGGCCGGGTTTTTTGGAGATGATATTTTGGCTTCGGCTTATGCGGCTTCGTCCTGGGAATCGTCTTCCTCGACGATCTTGCCACGCTTCGGGCCCTTGTTCAGATTGGCCTCGACGAGACGAACGGCCTCGGTTTCGGACATCTTGTTGACGGCGGCGATCTCGCGCGCCATGCGATCGAGCGCAGCTTCATAGAGCTGACGTTCGGAATAGGACTGCTCCGGCTGATTTTCGGCGCGATAGAGATCACGAACCACTTCGGCAATGGAGATCAGATCGCCGGAATTGATCTTGGCATCGTATTCCTGGGCACGGCGCGACCACATGGTACGCTTCACGCGGGCCTTGCCCTGGACGACCTTCAGAGCACGATCGACGAAATCCGTCTCGGAAAGCTTACGCATACCAATGCTCATGGCCTTGGCCACGGGCACCTTCAGACGCATCTTGTCTTTTTCGAAGTCGATCACAAAAAGCTCAAGCTTCATGCCTGCGACTTCCTGCTCTTCAATTGCGGTGATCGTACCAACGCCATGCGCCGGATATACGATCGATTCACCATTCTTGAAGCCATGGCGTGCTGCTGAAGGTTTTTTCTGCTGGGTCGTCATTCTTTTCAAAAACTCCCTGTTACGCACCCGGCAAGGACCGGGGCCGGGTCAGTCAGGCCCGGATGAGACGGAAGCACCGTCGGGTGACTTCATCCTGGTCCAGCCAGACGCATGCAAAAAGAAATCCGTTCATCGCGATCCCAGACCCGACAACTCAAATCGTTGATATGTCAAGGAAACCGCGTACGGATTGGTTATTTGCTTTCGTGATGGTTTGGGGCACGCGAAATGCCGCAGGTGGATCAGTGTGAGGAAGCTATCACAAAAATCTGAGGAAATCAATAATTTGCTTTACACGCGCCATATTGGCGACGTTGACCGCGCTTGTCGGCCAACGGCAATGATTCGTCTCGATGTCCTACCGACTACACCTTAATCGCCGGTCTGTCACGACCTTCGATCAGTCGCCGGAACCGGGATTGGCCGAGAAATACTTCTCGAACTTGCCCTCTTCGCCGTCCATTTCCTTGGCCTCCGGCAAGGCATCGCGCTTCACCGTGATGTTCGGCCAGATCGCCGCATATTCGGCGTTGATCTTCAGCCACTTGTCGAGGCCCGGCTCGGTATCCGGCTTGATCGCCTCGGCGGGACATTCCGGCTCGCAAACACCACAATCGATGCACTCGTCGGGATGGATGACCAGGAAATTCTCGCCTTCGTAGAAGCAGTCGACGGGGCAGACTTCCACGCAATCGGTATATTTGCAGCGAACGCAATTATCGGTCACGACATATGTCATGAAGCACTCCAGGAATGGCTCTAGTTTTCCGTGGGCGCGCAACCTGGAACGTCGCGCCTTGCCCTCGGAAGCCGGAGCGGACAGGCCGATGCGCGTGAGCGCAGGCATGCCGCCCAGCTTGTTACCAGCGGGTTGACCGTCAGGTATCGACTTTATCCGCCAATTTCAAGGAGAAACAATCCGGAAAAGCCCGGTGGTCGCACAGAGTTTTCTAATCGTCGTCGGATGTCAGCCGATCGATGGCGCGCCGATCGCGCTTGGTCGGCCGGCCGCTGCCCGGCGCGCGCAGCGCCTGCTCGAAGGGCGTGAGACGTTTTGTCTCATCCGGCGGCGGCGTCAGATCCTCGTAAAGCAGCTTCGCTTCCTCGAAGGGACCCCGGCGCTCGCCCGGCTGGCGCACGATCAGGACGACGTCGCGCCGCTCCAGCGAAAGCTCGATCCGGTCGCCCACCTTGACGCCATGGCTCGGCTGAACCACGCGCTCGCCATTCACCCGCACGCTGCCGTTCTGCACATAGACCTGCGCCAGCGAGCGGGATTTTACCATGCGGGCAAAGAACAGCCATTTGTCGATGCGCTGGCGCGAACCGGAAAATGGCTGCCTTTCGTCCGTCATGGCTTATTTCTTCATCTGCTCCTTGAGGGCAGCGAGCTTGGCGAAAGGTGAATCCGGATCGATCGGCTTCTCCTTGCGCGGCGGCTTGGCCTCGAAGCGCAGCGGCTGCGATGCGCCGCGGTTGTTGCGGTCATTGCGATCCTTCCGTTCGCCGCGATCCTGACGGTCGTTGCGGTCGGAACGATTGCCCTGGTTCTGCGGACGGCCGCCGTCGCGATTGCCGCGCGGACCCTTGTTGTCGCCGCGCGCTTCGCGCCCCTCGCGGTTGTCGCGGCCGTCGCGTCGGCCTTCGCCGCTTGCCTGCGCCTGCTCACCGCCGCGACGGTTGCCCTGATAGCCGCGTCCCTCGCCCTGGCCCTGCTGGCCGCGACGATCGCCATGGCCGCGTCCGCCCTGGCGCTGCTGGTTGTCGCCGCGCCCGCCAAGGCGCCACAACAGAACCGGCTTCGGTTCGACCGGCTCGGCGGCGACAGCCTCCGGGTCGGTGGCAACGGCTGCGGTGTCCTCGGCGGCGGCAACCGGCTCGGCCGGCACATCCGCGGCCGGAGCCGCATCCTGTACGGCGGCCGCACCTTCCGTAGCCGGCTCATCGCCCGCGCCGTCGGCGTCGTCATGATCGGCCTTTTCGGCCGATGCTTCGGCGGCCTGCGGCGCCGGAGCCGAGGAAGCGTCCTGCTGCGCGAGGAAGGCTGCCGCCTCCTCCGCCTTCACGGCATCGGCGCGATAGCCGAGACCCTTGAGGATTTCTTCCATGTCTTCCAGCGTCGCGCCGAGGATCGAGAGCATCGCCGTCGTGGTGGTGAAGCGGCGGCCGTCATAGGCGCCTTCCGGACGCGAGGCCTGGCCGGGCTTCCACTGCAGCAGCGGACGGATGATATCCGCCAGGCGCTCGAGGATGTCGATGCGCACGGCGCGCTTGCCGAGGAACCGGAAACCGGCGAGCTTGTAGAAGGTACGCTCAAAGCTCGGATCGGTGACGACGGAGGTACGGCCGGCGGCCAGAACCGGAATCAGATCGCCATAGCCCGGCTTGTCGAGGCCGTCGTTCTTCAGCGCCCAGAGCAGGGTGATGAGTTCGGCCGGCGCCGGCTTCAGGAGAGCCGGTACGAAGATATGATAGGCGCCGAAGCGGACGCCGTAGCGACGCATGGAGGCGCGCGCATCCTGATCCAGCGACTTCACTTCTTCCGTGACGTCGCGGCGGAACAGAACGCCGAGATTTTCGACGAGCTGGAAGGCCAGCCCCTTGGCCAGCCCCTGCAGGTCCTCGGCGCGCTGGAGATCGTCGAGCGGCTTCAGGATGGTGCTGACGTGATGGTTCACGAAACGCTCGATGCGCGCGGCGACATGGTCGCGCGCATTGCCCGTCAGCTGCTCGTCGGCGAGCAGGATGACGCGCGGGCGCATGACATGATCGCTGCCCGACAGGCGCGCCACGGGATCGCCGAGCCAACGGACGAGTCCATCGGCGCTGATCGCCAGATCGCTGTTGCCGGCCGCATGGATACGGGCGGCGCGCGCCTCGAACTCCAGCGCCAGCGCCTTCTGCGAGGCGGTCTGGACAGCCTTGGCGTCCGGCCCCTCGGTTCCCGCGATTGGCGTGAACCGGAATCCGGTCAACTGTCCCACATGATGCCCCTCAACGAAGACATCCCCATTCACACTGATTTCAGCTTCCAGCATCGCATTCTCTCTCAGGCGCTTCATGAGCACAGATGTCCTGCGATCAACAAAGCGTTTCGTCAACCTCTCATGTAACGCATCGGACAATCGATCTTCGATTTCCCGCGTCTTTTCTTGCCAGTGTGTCGGATCGGCAAGCCAACCTGGCCGGTTCGACACATAGGTCCAAGTCCTTATCTGCGCGATTCGCGCCGAAAGCGTGTCGATCTCGCCATCCGTGCGATCGGCGCGGTGCACCTGCTCGGCAAGGAAGTCCTCTTTCACCGTGCCATAGCGCACGAGGTCGGAAAAGAGGGTTGCGATAAGATCGGCATGCTGGGCGGGCGTAATGCGCCGATAGTCGGGAAGCGCACAGGCTTCCCATAATTTTTCCACGCGCGCCGGATTGCTGGCAAGATCGGCGATCTCCAGATCCCGCGACAAATAGTCCAGCGCCTGCTGGTCGACCGCCGGCAGCGCCCGCGTCAAGCCCTGAACGCGCGGCGCGCTTTCGAGGCTCGCGCGCAGCGCGGCGATCGAGGAGAAATCGAATTCCTTGGTGCGCCATTGCAGCACCTTGACCGTATCGAATTCGTGACCTTCGATCCGCCGCACCAGCTCGTCGTCGAAGGGATCGACATGGCCGGTGACGCCGAAAGTGCCGTCCTTGAGGTGACGGCCGGCGCGGCCGGCGATCTGGCCGAGCTCGGCCGGATTGAGATTGCGGAACTGATAGCCGTCGAACTTGCGGTCCTGGGCGAAGGCGACATGATCGACATCGAGGTTGAGGCCCATGCCGATGGCATCGGTCGCCACCAGATATTCGACGTCGCCCGCCTGATAGAGCGCCACCTGGGCATTGCGGGTGCGCGGGCTGAGCGCGCCGAGGACGACGGCAGCACCACCGCGCTGGCGGCGGATGAGCTCGGCGATGGCATAGACCTCGTCGGCCGAGAAGGCGACGATCGCCGTGCGCTGCGGCAGGCGGGTGATCTTCTTCTGCCCGGCATAGAAGAGATGCGACAGGCGCGGCCGTTCGACGACGGTGATCCCCGGCAAGAGCTGCTCCAGGATCGGCCGCATCGTGCCGGCGCCGAGCAGCAGCGTCTCGTCGCGGCCGCGCAGATGCAGGATGCGGTCGGTGAAGATATGGCCGCGCTCCAGATCGCCGGCAAGCTGCACCTCGTCGATGGCGACGAAGGAGGCGCGCGTGTCGCGCGGCATGGCTTCGACGGTGCAGACCGAATAGCGCGCATTCGGCGGCGAGATCTTTTCCTCGCCGGTAACCAGCGCGACGTTCTGGACGCCGACCTTCTCGACGACGCGGCCATAGACCTCACGCGCCAGCAGCCGCAGCGGCAGGCCGATCACGCCATTGCCGTGCGCCACCATGCGCTCGATGGCGTAATGGGTTTTGCCGGTATTGGTCGGCCCGAGCACCGCGGTCACACCGCGTCCGCTCAGGATCATTGGCTGCGAGGTTTGAGTCATAGGTCCATGCATGCGCGAGAAACCACCGTCTTCCGATCAGCAAGCTCCCCAGGGAAGAGAAGAACAGATGACGACCATATGTGACAAAGGCAAGACCTGAATGCAAAAACAACGGCCACAACATTCGATTTTATAATTGGCAACCTCAACCACAGGCTACATTGCGGCCACAGCCAGGGCGAGTCCCGGCGAGTCCGGAACAGCTTGAGAACGAATCGGCGACGAATCGCTGACTCCCCATCGTTCCCTTTCCGTTCACCGCTATATATGGATTTTCCGGCACCGATTCCCACCAGATACTGAATCATGCCCAGACCCGCATTTTTCGAGGAAACAGAGTCAAGCAAGGATTCGCCCGAAGCTGGAAGGCGGACCGGAGAACATGGTTAACCAATTGTAAATTCCCATAATTTTCTGCCGAATCCGGCTCAGGAAGCCGCTCCGTTAAGATTCGGGTCAAAGCCGGAACGAATCGGCGACGAATCGCCGACTTCGACAAATTCCTTGTTTGTTCCCCACAAGATCTAGCGTCTCGACGAGCAAAATACACAGGACTCTGCATGGTAGAAGCGTTGATTCGGACCGAATCGTGGATTGCAATTAACCTTTGAGCGAAATGAAGCAATCCGAATTGGAAAACTCGCGTAAAAATTGAACTCATTAACACTTCGACCAAAGCCGGAACGAATCGGCGACGAATCGCTGATTCCATCGGGTATCGCATTTGTTCACGACTAGATGTAGCGGACCAGTCGCAAGACCCCTCCAGATCGAGAGGGAGGTGCGAAGCCAGATCGACCGGCGGCACGCCCGATCTTAACCTCTCGCGATGATGCAGCACCACTTTTCGGCGATCGAGTCCGACGCTACGCAGGCGTTGGAGGCCGGCCCTTTTGCCTTCGACGGCGCCCCGACGTTAACCAAGGGCCAAATGCGGAACGAATCGCTGACGAATCACGGACATCGGAACTTTCTCGTTTCGCTCACCGCAACATATTGTATTTAAATATATTTTTAACCATACGCTCAAGCTGTGCGGGCCTGATTTTACCGGCATCGCGGCATCGTTCGTTAATATTTTGGTGAGGCGTTTCGACCTGCTTTCGCGGCCGCTGTTATTTCTGAGCCGGAACAATTTCTTCCGGTACGAGTTCTGTCTCTAGCGAAACTGATGCGCCCTTCGCTTGGTAGGAGCGAAAAAGCGGTGCATCGGCCGGAGCGGCGTTGAACGGGTGAAATCTCATTCGGGCGGATGCTCCGGACGCTGGACGCGGAGGAAACAAGCCATGCTTGGCACGATATTACTCGTCATCCTGATTCTCATGCTGATCGGCGCTCTCCCGAGCTGGGGATACAGCCGAGCCTGGGGATATGGTCCATCTGGCGGTCTTGGCCTCGTTCTCGTCATTGTTCTCATTCTATTGCTGATGGGCCGGATCTGATCCGGCGAATAATGTTGAAAACCTCGCTACATCAGGGAGCAACCACCATGAAGAAAGTCATCGTCGCGATTGCGCTGGTCGGGGCACTCGCCTCGTGCACCGCAACGGAAAAAGGGACGGCCATCGGCGCGGGAACCGGCGCGCTGATCGGCGGCGTCGCCACCAATAGCTGGGGCGGTGCCGCGGTCGGCGCGGTTGCGGGCGGTGTTGTCGGCAATCTCATCGGCCGCTCCCATGAGCGCCGCGGCTATTGCATCTACCGCGACCGCTACGGCAACCGCTACGAGGCTCGTTGCCGCTAAAGCCATTCCAGGAAAAGCGCAGAGCGGTTTTCCGTTCGGAATTGCATAGAAGCGAAAAGTTGGAGCGTTTCAGCGATTCTCTGAAACGCTCGAAGGTCTGACCGGTAAAAGCCGGTTGTGCGCGGCCGGTTGCCTATGTACCATTGGCGACCGGCCGAAGTCGCCGCGGCACCATTTTGAGGAGATGACCGCGACGAGAGGTTTACCGCGCGCCAGCCGCGCGGGAAATGATGTAAGGAGGAAACGGCATCATGGTCTTGATCATCGCAAGCATCGCAGCGCTCGCCCTCGTCGGCACGAGTTTCGTCGTGCTCATCTATGCGTCGCGGGTCCGCGACCGGGAAATGCGCCGCATGGTCTTCAAGCCCGTCGTCCTCGAATTCAAACCGAGACAGCCGCACTCCACGAATTCCCGCGCACGGTGATTGCCGGGAGCCCCGGCAATCACCGTATCGCTTTTCGCAATCAGGCGAAGAACTGTCCGCCATTGGCGCTGATCGTCGATCCGGTGATGAAGCCGGCATCGTCGGCGGCCAGGAAGACGACGGCGCGGGCGATCTCTTCCGGCTCGCCCAGGCGTCCGACCGGGATCTGCGGGATGATGCGCTCGTTCAACACCTTTTCCGGCACCGCAAGCACCATTTCCGTGCCGATATAGCCGGGGCAAATGGCGTTGACCGTGATGTTCTTGGCAGCACCTTCCTGGGCAAGCGCCCTGGTGAAGCCGAGGTCGCCGGCCTTGGCGGCGGAATAGTTCGCCTGGCCCATCTGACCCTTCTGGCCATTGATCGAGGAAATATTGATGACGCGGCCGAAACTGCGGTCGCGCATGCCCTGCCAGACATGATGCGTCATGTTGAACAGGCCGGTGAGGTTGGTGCTGATCACCTCGTTCCATTGCTGCGGCGTCATCTTGTGGAACATGGCGTCGCGGGTGATCCCGGCATTGTTGACGAGGATCTCGACGGGGCCGAGTTCGGCCTCGACCTTGGCGATGCCCTTGCCACAGTCTTCGTAGCTCGTCACGTCCCACTTGTAGACGGAAATGCCCGTCACCTCATGAAAGGCGCGGGCTTTCTCCTCGTTGCCGGCATAGGTCGCCGCAACCTTATAGCCGGCATTGCGCAGCGCCATCGAAATCGCCGCTCCGATGCCGCGCGTCCCCCCCGTCACCAACGCCACTCTGCTCATGTGCCACTCCCCTTGTTGCGGCGGGGACGGGACGACCGATCCTCCGGTCGCCCGCTCCGCCTTTGCCGTTTCTTCTGGACAATAATTCGAGACTGTCTTCTAGAGCATTTCCGCTTTTCGCCGAATCGCGAAAACGCTCTATCTCTTGGTTGCTACGCAATTCCGGACGGAAAGCGGCTCACGCACTTTTCCTGGAATTGCTCTGCGACGCCGACGCGCAAAGGCGCGTCACAGCGCCTCGAAGCACATGGCAACGCCCATGCCGCCGCCGATGCACAGCGTGGCGAGACCCTTGCGGGCGCCGCGACGCTTCATTTCGAACAGCAGCGTGTTGAGGATGCGGGCGCCGGATGCGCCGATCGGGTGACCGATGGCGATGGCGCCGCCATTGACGTTGACGATCGACGTATCCCAGCCGAGATCCTTGTTGACGGCGCAAGCCTGGGCGGCGAAGGCCTCGTTGGCCTCGACGAGATCGAGGTCGCCGACGGACCAGCCAGCCTTTTCCAGCGCCTTGCGCGAGGCCGGGATCGGGCCGGTGCCCATGATCTTGGGATCGACGCCGGCCGTCGCCCAGGACACGATGCGGGCAAGCGGCTGGATGCCGCGGCGCGAGGCTTCCGCCTCGGTCATCAGCACGGCCGCGGCCGCACCGTCGTTGAGGCCGGACGCATTGGCCGCCGTCACCGTGCCGTCCTTGTCGAAGGCCGGGCGCAGTTTCGTCATGCCGTCGAGCGTCGCGCCATGGCGGATGTATTCGTCGGCATCGACGGTGACGTCGCCCTTGCGGGTCTGGATGGTGAAGGGAACGATCTCATCCTTGAACCGCCCGGCCTTCTGCGCGGCCTCGGCCTTGTTCTGGGAGGCGACGGCGAACTGGTCCTGATCGTCGCGCGAAAGCTGCCACTGGCGGGCGATGTTCTCCGCCGTGATGCCCATGTGATAGCCGTAGAAGGCGTCCGTCAGGCCGTCCTTGATCATGGTGTCGATCATCTTCATGTCGCCCATCTTGGTGCCGGCGCGCAGATGGGCGGCATGCGGGGCCATCGACATGGACTCCTGGCCGCCGGCGACGATGATCTTGGCGTCGCCCGTCGCGATCTGCTGCAATCCGAGTGCGACGGCGCGCAGGCCGGAGCCGCAAAGCTGGTTGACGCTCCAGGCGGTCGCCTCCTGCGGGATGCCGGCCTTCATCGCGGCCTGGCGGGCCGGATTCTGCCCTTCGCCGGCCTGCAGAACCTGGCCGAGGATGACCTCGTCGACTTCCTTGGCGTCGACGCCGGCGCGCTCCAGGGCTCCCTTGATGGCGGTCGCACCAAGCTCGTGCGCCGCAACGCTCGCAAAGGCGCCGTTGAAGGAACCGACGGCGGTACGGGCCGCGCCGGCGACGACGATGGATGAATTGCTCATGGAAGCCTCCTCACAAATGAACAAGTATATGAGGCGAAACTGGCAAAGCTTTGCGCCTGAGTCAAACTGCAAGACTTCCTGCTCCCGCAGATTTCATCATGCCGTCATCGCCAGCGAAAAATACAACCGTGAGAAAGGGCTTGCCGCATCGCACAAACCGATTGTCACCAAGCTTCTTTTCCGTCTACACTCATAAACGGAGGAACTTCCATGCAATCAGATGGGGGCCAGGAGACTGATAATGGCAAAGACTGACGGCCAGATCGTAATTAAGAAATATGCCAACCGCCGCCTATACAATACCGGCACCAGCACATATGTGACCCTGGATGACCTGGCGGAAATGGTGAAAAAGGGCGAGGAATTTACCGTCCAGGATGCGAAAAGCGGCGAAGACATCACGCATTCGGTCCTGACGCAGATCATTTTCGAACAGGAATCGAAGACCGGGAATACGCTGCTGCCGATTTCCTTCCTCCGGCAGCTCATCGGCTATTACGGCGATCAGATGCAGATGGTCGTGCCGAGCTTCCTCGAACATTCCATGCGCGCCTTCACCGAACAGCAGACGCAGATGCGCGAACAGATCAACCGCGCCTTCGGCGAAACGCCGCTCGGCAAGAACCTGCAGCTTCCCATGCAGATGGTCGAGGAACAGGTTCGGCGCAATACCGAAATGTTCCAGCAGGCCATGCAGATGTTCTCCCCCTTCATGAAGCCGCCGGTCAAGGAAAGCCGCAAGGCGGAGGCGAAGGACATCGACGAGCTGAAGGAACAGCTGCGCGCCATGCAGAACAAGCTGGACAGCTTGTGAGATCTATCCTTCTCCCTTTGGGGAGAAGGTGGCCCGAAGGGTCGGATAAGGGGCGCGCGGTATATTCCGGGTCGATCTGCTATGCCGACAAACGTTTCCCGGTAACGCCCCCCATCCGCGCGTGCCGCGCTACCCTCTCCCCGTTGGGGTGAGGGTAGAAACATCCCGATCAAAACAGAAAAAGGCCGGCGAAACGCCAGCCTTTCAATCTCAGCCCTGAGGCAGCGCTAGATTATGCGCTTTCCTTCGGCGTCAGAACCTGACGGCCGCGGTACATGCCGGTCTTCAGGTCGATGTGGTGCGGGCGACGCAGTTCGCCGGAGTTCTTGTCTTCAACGTAGGTCGAAGCCTTCAGCGCATCAGCCGAACGGCGCATACCGCGCTTGGACGGGCTCGTTTTTCTCTTCGGTACAGCCATTTTCGTTACTCCACTTTGCGGACGAAACATATCAGCGGCCAGCCTGGCGGCCGAAACAGACATGCATCAATTTCGGAAATTGGGCCGGCTTATACATGGCTTATGCGGCTTTGACCAGTCCCTCCCAGCATTTTTTGCCGGTGGCGCCTGATTCCCTCCGATTCGGATCGAATCGGCCATCAGGCTTCATCGACCGGCACGATCCATGTTTCCTTCAGTGCCGCCTCTTCCCATGCCTTCCAGGCCGGCAGCGCCTTCATGGCGGCCATGTAATCGCGCGTATCGGCCGCAACGGCAATATCATATTTTTCGAGACGGCTGACCACCGGCGCAAACATGGCATCGGCGCCGGAAAACGCGCCGAACAGGAAGGGGCCGCCGGAAGAGCGGCGCGCCTCGCGCCAGATCTCCTCGATGCGCGCCACGTCCTCCATGACGCCTTCCGGCAGATTGAGCGGGCTGACCGGGCGACGCATGTTCATCGGGCAGGCGTTGCGCAGGGCGCGGAAGCCCGAAAGCATCTCCATGCTATAGCACCGCGCCAGCGCCCGCGCCCGCCTGTCCTTGGGCCAGAGACCGGCATCCGGGAAAAGCTCCGCCGCATATTCGATGATGGCAAGCGATTCCCAGACCTTGAGATCGCCATGCACCAGCATCGGCACCCGGCCGGTCGGCGAGACCTCGCGGATACGGGGATTGCCGGCGGCGAAATCGAAGGGGATGAGCACCTCCTCGAAGGCGATGCCGCATCCTTCCAGCGCGATCCACGGCCGCAGAGACCAGGAGGAATAGTTCTTGTTGCCGATATAGAGCGTGAGCTTGTCCATGGTTCGTCCCTCTGGCCTCAATTTTGAAACGAGGCGTTTCTTGAAAACGTCCTGTTGCGATGGGCGAAGGGCGAACGCGGGGCGCCGGCATCCTTCGCCAGCGAAGAATGCCGGATGACGGCCGCCCGATCGAACGACAAGTTCTGATATCAGTTATAAAGGCACTTGATGTATTCGCCGGAATTGGCCGCCCGCCGCTGGATCAGCGAGGCGAGCTGGCGCAGGCCCCGCCCGGGCTTGCTCGCCACCCGGTCGATCGGGTTGGGCAGGGAAACGGCGAGCAATGCCGCCTGGCGGGCCGTCAGCTTCGAGGCCGGTACCTTGAAATGGTAGCGGGCGGCGGCCTCGATGCCGTAGATGCCCGGGCCCCATTCGGCGATATTCAGATAGATCTCCATCATCCGCCGCTTCGACCAGACGAAGGAGGAGGTGACGGCAAGCGGCAGCTCCAGCGTCTTGCGCACGAAGGAACGGCCATTCCAGAGGAACAGGTTCTTCGCCGTCTGCATCGGAATGGTGCTGCCGCCGCGCGTCGCCTCCCCCTTGAGCGTCTGGCGCACCAGCGCGCGCATCTCGCCCCAGTCGACGCCGCCGTGAAAGCAGAACTGCCCGTCCTCCGACACCATGACCGACTTCACCAGCACCGGAGATATCTGGTCGAGCGGCACCCAGCGCCGGTCGTAGCCCTGGAAGGTGGCGGCATCGCGCAGCATCAGCGTGGAGATCGGATGAACGAAAGGCAGGAGGTAGAAAACGATGAGCAGATAGGGCAGCAGCACAAAACCGAGGACGGCAAGACCGATGCGTTGCCAGAGCGGGCGGTCGATGAAGCGCGCGACGAGGGCCGACCGTCTCGGCATCTCGGCTTCCTCCTCGCTGTCCGTCGATATGTCCAATTGCCCTAGGTCCACCATCGCCCTGTCCCGCGGCGCTCCTTGCGCATTCGGGGAACGCGCCGGGAATGCTCCATTTGTCATACCGTCTACACAAAGCGATGACCAGAGTGCGACGAGATTCCCCCACCGGCTGTTGACAATTCTCGTTGCCAGCGACCGGCACTCGTGCCAAACAGCGGCCATGGACAGCACCAATTCCTCCTTCGAACGTCGCCTCAGGGACAATGCCGGCAAGGTCGAGGCTGTCCTGAGCCGGCTTCTGGCCGATGCCAGCCTGGCGGACGAGATCACCCGCCCTACCCGCCTGCTCGAAGCGATGCGCCACGGCGTGCTGAACGGCGGCAAACGGCTGCGGCCCTTTCTCGTGATGGAAACCGCGGCTCTTCTCGACGGTAGCGCGGATGCGGCGCTCCGGATCGGCGCGGCGCTCGAATGCGTGCATTGCTATTCGCTGGTGCATGACGACCTGCCGGCCATGGACGACGACGATCTGCGCCGCGGCCAGCCGACCGTGCACATCGCCTTCGACTATGCGACGGCGATCCTCGCCGGCGACAGCCTGCTGACCTATGCCTTCGACATCATCGCCGCGCCGGACACGGACCTGCCGGCGGACCGCAAGATGGCGCTGGTGCTGGCGCTGGCGCGCGCCTCCGGCATCGGCGGCATGGCCGGCGGCCAGGCGCTCGACCTCGCCGCCGAAAAGGTGGCGCCGGACGAACAAGGCATCACCACGCTGCAGGCGATGAAGACCGGCGCGCTGATCCGTTTCGCCTGCGAGGCGGGCGCGATCGTTGCCGGCGCCTTGGCGGAAGACCGGAAGCGGCTGCGCAGCTTCGGCGAAAAGATCGGCCTTGCCTTCCAGCTCGCCGACGACCTGCTCGACCTCACCGCCGACGCCGTCACCATGGGCAAGGCGACCGGCAAGGACGCGGCGCGCGGCAAGGGCACGCTGGTGGCGCTGCATGGCCAGGCCTGGGCAGAAACGACGCTGGCAAGGCTGGTGGCGGAAGCCGCCGAACTGCTGTCGCCCTATGGCGCGAAAGCGGCGACCCTGATCGAGACGGCCCGCTTCGTCGCCAATCGCAGGAACTGATCCGCTCCCGCTCGGGCAAGCCGAATGTCACCATGACAAGAATTCCGGCATGAACGGATGATTTTTCGCGTGTTTCGTGGCAGTTTCCCGCGTCAGAATGACCCCAGGCGCGGAATAGCCCGCGCCGGCCGCAGTTTCAGGACTATCCCCATGCATGAGGCGCTCGCCTATCTGCCGCAGATCGTGCCGGCCTATATCGCCTATCTCGTTGCCGTCGCCAGCCCCGGCCCGGCGATCATGGCCATCATCGGCACATCGATGACCCATGGCCGCAAGGCGGGCATGACGCTGTCGCTCGGCATTTTCGGCGGTTCGCTGACCTGGGCGATCGCTGCCGCCGCCGGCCTTGCCACGCTGCTGCAGACCTATGCGATGGCGCTGGAGGTCCTGAAAATCTTCGGCGGGCTCTATTTGCTCTATCTCGCCTACAAGGCCTTTCGCGCCGTGCGGGCGAGCGGCGAACTGCCGGCCGCCGCCGAGGGGCCGAAGACGCCCGGCTTCAAATCGCTGGTCCTGCGCGGCTACGGCATCCACGTCACCAATCCGAAGGCGATCTTCGCCTGGCTCGCCATCATCGCGCTCGGCATGCCGCAGGGCGCGCCGGCCTCGGTCGCCGTGCTGATCATCGCCGTCTGCGGCACGACCGGCTTCATCGTGTTCATGGGTTATGCGGTGCTGTTTTCGACGCCGCACGCGCTGAAGATCTACCGCAATGCGCGCCGCTGGATCGAAGGCGCCATGGCGGGCTTCTATTGCTTCGCCGGCATCAAGCTGCTGACGAGCAATATCTGAAGCCGGATCAAGCGGCGGATCACTCCGCCGCGACATCCTTCCGGCCGAACCGCTTCTCGATATAGTCGGTCACCAGCGCCTCGAAATCCGAGGCGATGTTGGGGCCGCGCAGCGTCATCGCCTTCTGGCCGTCGATGAAGACCGGGGCGGCCGGCGTCTCGCCCGTGCCCGGCAGCGAAATGCCGATATCGGCATGCTTGCTCTCGCCCGGACCATTGACGATGCAGCCCATGACGGCGACGTTCAGCGCCTCGACGCCCGGATATTTCTCGCGCCAGACCGGCATGTTCTTGCGGATGTCGTTCTGGATGTTCTGCGCCAGTTCCTGGAAGACCGTCGACGTCGTGCGGCCACAGCCGGGACAAGCGGCGACGACCGGGATGAACTGGCGGAAGCCCATGACCTGCAGCAGCTCCTGTGCCACCTGCACCTCGCGGGTGCGGTCGCCATTCGGCTCCGGCGTCAAGGAAACGCGGATCGTGTCGCCGATACCGTGCTGCAGCACATAGCCCATGGCCGCCGACGAGGCGACGATGCCCTTGGAGCCCATGCCGGCCTCGGTGAGGCCGAGATGCAGCGCATGATCGGAGCGCTCCGACAGCATGGAATAGACGGCGATCAGGTCCTGCACCTGGCTGACCTTGGCCGAGAGGATGATGCGGTTGCGCGGCAGGCCGATTTCTTCGGCGAGATCGGCCGAGATCAGCGCCGACTGCACGATCGTCTCGCGCGTCACCTGCCGGGCCGACAGCGGCGAGCCTTCGGCGGCATTCTTGTCCATCAGCGCGGTCAGCAGGTCCTGATCGAGCGAGCCCCAGTTGACGCCGATGCGCACCGGCTTGTCGTAGCGGATCGCCATCTCGATGATCTCGGCGAACTGCTTGTCCTTCTTGTCCTTGAAGCCGACATTGCCGGGATTGATGCGGTATTTCGCCAGAGCCTCGGCGCAGGCCGGATGATCGGCCAAGAGCTTGTGGCCGATATAGTGAAAATCGCCGATCAGCGGCACGTCCATGCCGAGGCGCAGCAGTCGCTCGCGGATCTTCGGCACGGCGGCAGCGCTTTCGTCGCGGTCGACGGTGATGCGCACCAGCTCCGAGCCGGACCGGTAGAGCGCCGCCACCTGCGCCACGGTCGAATCGATATCGGCGGTGTCGGTATTGGTCATGGACTGCACGACCACGGGCGCGCCGCCGCCGACGATGACGCCGCCGACATCGACGGCAACGGAGGAACGGCGCGGCTTCGGATCGAAATCAGTGGCGGACGACATGGAAAGCTCTTGTTGGTCTCGGGAAACGGATGCTTTTCAGGTGGATCACGAAACGGTCGTTGTCAACCGCTCCGCTGATGAGTTTGTTTGGGCGCGGGCACCGCAATAGCAGGCGAAAGCGACCAAATTAATGCGAACCTATCCATGCGAACCGCCGCCGATGCCGTCAGCGTAGCGCGCAAGCGACGACAATGCCAGCACGACCAGCAGCAACACCGGCAGCGCCATCAGAACAGGCGAGAAGCCGACATGTTCGGCGGCAAAGCCGATGGCCGAAGGCGCGACCAGCATGCCGGAATAGCCGAGCGTGGTGACAACGGAAATGGCGATGCCCGGCTGTAGACCGGGAATGTTGCCGGCAGCGGAAAAGGCGATCGGCACCATGTTGGAAATACCGATACCGCAGAGCGCGAAGCCGAGGATGGCGATCTCGGCGTTGGGCGCGAGTGCGGCCGTCAGCATGCCGACGATGGCGAAGACCGTGCAGACCCGCAGCGTGCGGACCGCGCCCAGCCAGTCGCGGACGAAATCGCCGGCAAAGCGCATCGTCGCCATGGTGGCCGAGAAGGCGGCGAAGCCGAAGCCCGACAGCGCCACCGACGCCCCCTTCTCCTGGCCGAGATAGAGCGCGCTCCAGTCGAGCACAGCGCCTTCCGGCACCATGCAGAACAGCGCGATGACGCCGAGCAGCCAGGGAAGCGGCACCATGGGCAGCCGCGCCTTGGGCTTGGCCTCGTCCGGATGCGGCTGGTCGCCGAGGATCATCGGCCAGGCGACGATCAGGAACAGGGCGGCCAGCACGGTCGAGACCTCGGCATGGCCGAGAATGCCCCAGCGCGAGATCAACAGGCCACCGAGCGCCGAACCGATGAGGCCGCCGAGGCTCCAGAAGGCGTGGCAGGAGGACATGATCGCCCGGTGCATGGATTTTTCCACCGAGACGGCATTGGCGTTCATCGCCACGTCCATGGCGCCGATGAAGCCGCCGAACAGAAACAGGGAGATCGCCGCCGTCCAGACACTCGGAGCCAAGGTCAGGGCGAGCAGCATCGGCACCAGCAATACGGCAAAGGCCCTGACGACGACCCTGGAGCCGCGCCCGGCGATCTGCGCGCCGGCGATCGGCATCATGACCAGCGAGCCCACGCCGAAGACCAGGATCATCAGGCCGAGCTCGAACTTGCTCAGTTGCAGCCGCTCGGCGAATTCCGGAATCTTCGGCGCCCAGCAGCCGACCGTGAAGCCGTTCATCAGAAACAGCAGCGAGACGGCTGCGCGCGATTTCGTGAAAAATCCGCTCCTGCGAGCCTGAGAGCTCCCGGATTTCGTCATATTGTCCATGAAAACACCCCCAATCGGTGGCGGCAGGATATTTAAATCGATTGAAATCTCAATGACCGAAACAGGCGCCAACGGTCACATTTCATCTCCGACTGTTAAAGCGCGGGCGCGAAGAACACAACCGCTCAGAAATGAGTGAGGGCCGGTATCGCCGGCCTCCATGGCCTATTGACGGCGAAAAGCTAGGCTCCTATCGCTTGAGCTTTGAAAGATTGTCCGACCGGCCGGCTTTCGGCCTCCCCTTGGTGCATCCCCGTGAAAAATTCCACCAGCTACGGCATCCTGCTGACGGTGTTTGCCTATATGCTGTTCACTGCCCATGACTCGACGGTGAAGCTGCTCGTCGCCTCCATCCCGGTCTGGCAGGTCCTGTTCATCCGAAGCTGCACCATCCTGGCCGGCTGCTTCCTCTTCGAGGGGCCTTCCCTCGTCCACAAGGTGGCGCGCTCGCCGATCATCAAGCCGATGATCCTGCGCAGCATCCTGATCCTGATCGCCTGGATCTCCTATTATTCGGCGGCCCGCTATCTGCAGCTCGCCGAGGTGACGACGCTCTATTACGCAGCCCCGATCGTCGGCACGATCCTCGCGACCATCGTGCTGCGCGAGAAGGTCACCTTCGCCCGCTGGATGGCGGTCGGCGTCGGCTTCTGCGGCGTGGTGATCGCCTCCAACCCGGTGGGCCTGTCGATCTCCTGGCCGGTCTATCTGGCGCTGCAGGCCGCCGTCCTCTGGGCGAGCGGCATGGTGCTGTTGCGCAAGACGGCGCTGCACGAGAAGAGCCATATCCAGATGGCCGTCTCCAATATCCTCTTCATCATCCTGACCGCCGGCATGGCGATCGCCCACTGGCAGACGCCGACGCCCTTCCAGATCGTCCTCCTGGCGCTGACCGGCCTCATCGCCGGCGCCGGCCAGCTCGCCCTTTTCGAAGGCATGCGCCAGGCCCCCGTATCGGTGCTGGCGCCATTCGAATATACGTCGCTGGTCTGGGCTTTCTTGCTCGGCTACCTGATCTGGGGCGATGTGCCGGCGGCCAACACATTTATCGGCGCTGTTCTGATCTTGAGCGCGGGGCTGATTATCATTGTCAGCGAAAGGATGAAGCGGCGGGCCGCGGCGGTTTGAGGTGGACGCCGACAGGGATTAGCGGAAACTGCGGCACCGCTTTGGCGACCGCAGCTTCGGTTACAAACCTGCCTCGGCCATCCAGAGCTCTGCGTCCGCGCCACCGGGAATACGCAGCGGAGCAGATGGGTCGGTGGCAGCTCGCCAAACCGCCTCTGCCACGTCGGCTGCATGGGTCACTGGACCTGTATCTTGCTGCACACTCTTCACGAACTGCTGGAGCAGCGGCGCATAGTCCGGGTCGTCCATCCCGCGCAGATGCGGACGGGCGTTGGCGCCAAAGCTTGTTTCCGGCGAACGGCCCGGCAAAACGATGTGCACGCGCACACCAAATGGCTTCATTTCCACCGCCAGCGACTCGGTGAAGGCGTTTACCGCCGCCTTGCTCGCGCGGTAAACACCGACGACCGGCAATGTCTTGACCGTCACCGTGGAGGTGACGTTGATGACCACTCCGGCCCGGCGCCGCCTCATTTGCGGCACGACAGCCTGAACCATCGCCAGCGTTCCGATCGTATTCGTCTGAAACAGTGCCTGGACCGTTTCCGGCGCTGTCAGTTCGACCGGAGATGGCGCGCCGAAGCCGGCATTGTTGACCAGAACATCGACGCGGCCTGCCGCCTCCACTGTCTGTGCGATGCTTGTCGAATCGGTGACGTCGAGCGCAAGCACGCGCAGGCGCTCGGAGGCCGGTAACAGATCTTCGTTGGGTGTTCGCATGGTCGCGATCACATCCCAGCCCCTTTCGAGGAACAGTTTTGCGGTTTCCAGACCGAAGCCGGACGAGCAACCGGTGATCAATATCGTAGGCATAAGCATCTCCATACAAAGGTGAAGACACTATGGTAGTGACCGGGCAAAAGACTTAATATAGGCTGAAGTCCGTATTTCTTTAGCGTTAGTCCTGATTATGGCCGTCGATCCTCTTGCAGAAATCGTCACTCTACTACAACCTGCCGCCCGCTTCTCGAAGCTGGTGGAATGTGCGGGTCCGTGGCGAATTCATCGCGAGGCGACGGGCGAACCATTCTATTGCGCGATCCTGGAGGGGAGTTGCCGCGTCACGTTCGGCAGCCATCAATCATTCGTCCTTCAGGCCGGCGACTTTGTCCTCGCGCCCGCGATGCGGAACCTGGTCAACGAGAGCATCGATGCGCCGGCCGATCTGTCAGCCACAGTCCCGAGACAGGTCAGCGAAGGACATTTCCGAGTCGGATATCATGACGGCCCTGCCGATCTGCGCATGCGGATCGGCCATTGCAGCTTCGGCGCGCCGGATTCGGCGCTGCTTGTCTCACTGTTGCCGGACGTGGTTCTCGTTCGCGATCGGCCCCGGCTTGCCACGCTGATGCAGTTGGTCGACGAGGAAACGCGCGAGCAGCGAGCGGCACGCGAGCTCGTGCTGGAACGGCTTCTCGAGGTGTTGTTGATCGAAGCATTGCGATCCGGAACGGAACCCACATCCGCGCCTGGCCTGAGCCGTGGCTTGGGCGACGAACGCTTGGCGGCCGCGCTTCATGCGATGCATGCCCGCCCCGAACATCCCTGGACTGTCGCCGATCTTGCGAACGAAGCGGCGCTGTCCCGTTCGGCTTTCTTTGTGCGGTTCAACCGCATCGTCGGCCTACCCCCCATGGAATATCTGCTGACCTGGCGCATGGCGCTCGCAAAGCAGCTGTTGCGGGATCGGAATCTCGGAATCGATCAAGTGGCGGAACGCGTCGGTTACGGGTCGGCAAGCACCTTCAGCGTTGCATTTGCGCGGCATGCCGGGATGCCGCCGGCCCGATATGCGCGCATGGCAGGCTAGGAAGGCGATGAATGGACGTGATCATCAACCCGCACCGGGGGACCACCCGGACAGACGAATATGGGAATGGCGGGTTTGGGGCGAAAGCGGAAGTATCGATGGTTTCTAAACCGAATGACACAACACGGTGACTCACTTGCACTCCGCCAAAAGAGTCATCACCCCTCCCCCTTTGAGAAAAATATTCGCAATTGCCCATTCCTTTCGCAGTTTTCTACGCTTCCCCCGTCCATTTTTTCTGCGATCTATGCGACATTGAATGAAACCGCTCCAGAAACGGAAGATGATGATGAACTGGTTGAAGACCGTTGCCGCTGCCGCCCTCGTGCAGGCCGCATTCCTCCTGCCGGCGCATGCCGGCGAAAACCTGAAGGCGATCCAGTCGGCCGGCGTGTTCAAGGTCGGCACGGAAGGCACCTATGCGCCCTTCACCTATCATGACGAAAGCGGCAAGCTCACCGGCTTCGACGTCGAGATCGCCGAGGCGATCGCCGCCAAGCTCGGCGTCAAGGCCGAGTTCCTGGAAGGCAAGTGGGACGGCCTGATCGCCGGCCTCGACGCCAAGCGCTACGATGCCGTCATCAACGAAGTCGGCGTCACCGAGGCCCGCAAGCAGAAATATGATTTCTCCGAGCCCTACATCGCCTCCAAGGCCGTGCTGATCGTCAAGGAAGGCAACAGCGACATCAGGGATTTCGCCGACCTCAAGGGCAAGAAGGCCGCCCAGTCGCTGACCAGCAATTTCGGCAAGCTCGCTCAAGCGTCCGGCGCCGAGCTCGTCGGCACCGACGGCTTCGACCAGTCGATCCAGCTGGTGCTGACCGGTCGCGCCGATGCGACGATCAACGACAGCCTGTCCTTCCTCGACTTCAAGAAGCACAAGCCCGACGCGCCGGTGAAGATCGTCGCCCAGCAGGCCAATGCCGATTTCTCCGCCGTCATCTTCCGCAAGGGCGAGCCGGAGCTGCAGGCCGCTATCAACAAGGCGCTGGCCGACATCAAGGCCGACGGCACCTATGCCAAGATCTCCCAGAAATACTTCGGACAGGACGTTTCGAAGTAAGAGGGAATAGGCAGAAACGCCAAATTGTGAAAAAGATGCGTCCGGGGCCATCCCGGACGCATTCTGTTATGGAAAGGTCGCTTCTGCGTGGAGCACTGGCTGCAATTGATGGGGGAATCCCTGGGCACGCTCTTGTGGGCGGGGCTCGTCTTCACCATCCCCCTTACCCTCATCACCTTCGTCCTCGGCCTGCTGCTCGGCTTGCTGACCGCCGTCATCCGGCTGTTCGGGCCGGCGCCGCTGGTGGCCGTCGCGCGCTTCTATGTCTGGGTGATCCGCGGCACGCCGCTTCTGGTGCAGCTCTTCGTCATCTTCTACGGCCTGCCGAGCATGGGCATCCTGCTGGATGCCTTCCCAGCCGCCGTCATCGGCTTCACGCTCAGCGTCGGCGCCTATACGTCGGAAATCATCCGCGCCGTCATCTCCTCCGTGCCGAAGGGTCAGTGGGAAGCAGCCTATTCCATCGGCATGAACTGGCGCCAGGCGATGAGCCGCACCATCCTGCCGCAGGCGGCCCGCGTCGCCGTGCCGCCGCTGTCGAACACCTTCATCTCGCTGGTCAAGGACACGTCGCTTGCCGCCGCCATCACCGTGCCGGAAATGTTCCAGGCCGCCCAGCGCATCGTCGCGACGACCTATGAGCCGCTGATCCTCTATGTCGAGGCCGCGCTGATCTATCTCGTCATGAGCTCGTTCCTGTCGGCGCTGCAAGGCCGGCTCGAGCGCCGCTTCGCGCGCTATGGCGGCACGCTGGAGGAGGCACGCGCATGATCGAGCTGTCGCATATCGAAAAGCGCTTCGGCGACAACGTCATCCTGAAAGATATCAGCCTGCTGATCCCCGAAGGCACGGTGACGGCGCTTGTCGGCCCCTCCGGCGGCGGCAAGAGCACGCTTCTGCGCTGCATCAACCTCTTGGAAATCCCGACCGCCGGCACGATCCGCATCGGCGGGGAGACGGCAACCTTCCAGCCGGGCCGGAAGACCACCTGGCAGGACATCCAGAAGATCCGCCGCCAGACCGGCATGGTCTTCCAGAATTTCCAGCTTTTCCCGCACCGCACCGCCATCGAGAATGTCATGGAAGGCCTGACGACCGTGCTGCGCTGGCCGCAAGACAAGGCCCGCGCCCGCGCCGTCGAACTGCTGACCAAGGTCGGCATGGCGCACAAGATGGACGCCTGGCCCGCGACGCTGTCGGGCGGCCAGCAACAGCGCGTGGCGATCGCCCGCGCGCTTGCCCCTTCGCCGCGCGTGCTGCTCTGCGACGAGCCGACCTCGGCGCTCGATCCGGAATTGGCGGCCGAGGTCGTCGATGTGCTGGGCAAGCTCGCCAATGAGGGCACGACCATGGTCATGGCGACGCACGACCTGCGGCTGGCCTCGAAGATCGCCAACAATGTCGTCTTCCTCGAAGCCGGCAGCATCGTCGAGACCGGCTCGTCGCGCACCATCTTCGGCACGCCGCAGCAGGAGCGGACGAAACAATTCATCTCGACGCTGAATGCCGGGCATAGCTACGACATTTGAGCGAGAGCGCCGCGGCGAAACACCAATCGTCCGGGCAGGACGCGCATTGACGATGCGCGTCTTTGTGGGTTAGCTCTAATGTCATGAACACGGCATTGGTTCTCGTAGTGGTAGGAAGGCGCATGGGCAGGGTGGCGTAGCCATCCGGCGAAAGCACCCATGCGCGGTAAGCAGGCTCCTGACGGGGCCTTTTTTATTGCCCGGAATCCGGGCTTCGCCTCGTCAGATCTTCCCCGACTTCCCATCCACGAGACGGACAAGGCCATGACGCGCACCGACAACCGCATCGACATTTCGGACACCCAGACGACGGAGACACCGGACAGCGGCGGGACGGCCGCGCCGCCGCGGCTGACGACCCTCATCCTGCTTTCGGCGCTCGCCGTGCTGCCGGTGAACATGATCCTGCCGTCACTGCCGAAGATCGCCGCGGCCTTCCAGGCGGATATCGCGCTGGTGAACCTCTCGGTTGCCGGCTATTCGCTCGTCACCGCCTTTCTGGAAATCATCGGCGGAGCGATATCGGACCGGTTCGGCCGCAGGCCTGTCGTCCTGATCTCGCTCTCCATCTTCATCGTCGCCTCCATCGGCTGCGTTCTGGCCCCGGACATCGGCACCTTTCTCCTGTTTCGCGCGCTGCAGGCAGGCATCGGCCCCTGCTATTCCGTCGCCCTGGTCGTCATCAAGGAAACATCCGACGACCGGCAAGCCGCCAGCAAGTTCGGCTATCTCGCCATGGGATGGGCGCTTGCGCCGATGGTCGGGCCGCTGCTGGGCGGCTCGCTGGACGAGTTGTTCGGCTGGCAGGCGAGCTTCGTCACGCTGGCGATCCTCGGGCTTGGCGCCTTCGTCCTGTCGATGCGCGAACTGAAAGGGTCGGCCGCGCCCGCGCCGCAACCGGGCAGGCGCTATCTCGCCTCCTATGGGCTGCTCCTGGGTTCGGCCCGGTTCTGGGCCTATACCGCATGCATGGCCTGCTCGATGGGCGTACTCTATGCCTTTCTCGGCGGTGCGCCGCTCGCCATCGGCAATGCGCTCGGCGGATCGAGCGCGATGCTCGGCTTCTATATGGGACTGGTCCCCGCCGGCTTCATTTTCGGCAGCTATCTGGCCGGCCGCTACGCCGCGAGAATGTCGCTCGGCGCGATCCTCATCGTCGCGCGGCTGCTGACCTGCCTGGGTCTGTCGGCCGGCCTGATCCTGTCGCTGTCGGGCATCACCCACAGCCTAGCATTCTTCGGCCCCTGCATCTTCATCGGCATCGGCAACGGCCTGACCATGCCGGTCGCCAATAGCGGCGCCCTATCCGTCCGGCCCGATCTCGTCGGCACCGCGGCGGGGCTCGCCGCCGCCATGCGGATCGCCGGCGGCGCGCTTCTCGGCTCGGCCGCCGGCCTGGCGCTCGCGCAATCGGCGACAATTCCCGCCCTGTTCACCGTGATGCTCGCATCGGCGTTCCTGGCATTGCTGGCGGCATTCTGGGCGGCGCTCATCGAGCGGCGCGCGACCGAACCGGTTTCGTGATGCGGCCTTACGCCGGCACGATCCGGTAGGCTTCGGAAAGCCGCTCCACGCGGCTGAAGCCGGTGATATGACCGCCGGCGACTATCCAGCCCTCACGGGATGCATCTTCCAGCACGGTTCGGCGCGTTCGCGCCGCCATCCCGGCATCGAGATCGAAGACCAGCCCGATCTTCGGATCGCCGGGCTGAAGGCCACCCAGATGCAGGGCATCGCCCCAGATCAGGAGGCTCTCGTTCCCGCCGCGCAGCAGGTAACCGGTATGGCCGGGCGTATGCCCCGGTAGCGGACGCGCCTCTATGCCGGCGAGGACGGGCCCGTCCCCGATCCGCCGAATGCGCGGCCCATAGGTCCGCTGGAGCTGCTCGGCTATGTTAAAACCGCCGCGCCGCGCCTCCGGTATCGTCTGCCGGACGGCGGGATCGGTGAAAAAGGCGAAATCGCGCTCCGGCACGAACACCTCGGCATGAGGGAAATAGGCCGCGTCTCCATCGAAGAGGCCGAGCGCGTGGTCGCCATGGATATGGGTGAGCAATATGCGCCGGACCTGATCGGGCGCGATGCCGGCCTCCCGCAGCGCCGTTCGCGCATGGCCGTATTTCGGCCCCCACGACGTCCCAGTGCCGGCATCCACGAGGGTAATGTCGGCCCCATCGCGCAGCGCGAAGCAGTTTACGTCCACCTGCAGCGTCGGTTTGCCCCAGCTCTCGATCGCGCGCTGCCGGGCGGCATCGCCATCCGCATGGATCAGCACGTCCGCCGGCGCCTCGAAGAGACCGTCGCGCAGGAGGATAACGTCATATTGCCCGAAACGGCGGACACTGTCGGTCATGGATGCGCCTTCATCTCTGCTTGCCAAACCGAAAAGGGGCAGACCCAAGAGCCCGCCCCTTTCTCTTATCGCATCATGAACGCTCAGGCGCCGTAGACGACGAGCAGGTCCTTGGCGTCGATCTGGTCGCCGGCGCGGACCAGCACCTCGGAGATCGTGCCGTCCTTTTCCGCATGCAGCGCCGTTTCCATCTTCATGGCCTCGATGGACACCAGCACATCGCCGGCCTTGATGGCCTGGCCGGGCGCGACGAAGACGCTGGAGATGACGCCCGGCATCGGCGCGCCGACATGGGCGGCATTGCCGGTCTCGACCTTGCGGCGGATGGCGCTGCCGGAAGCGCCATGGGCGCGGTCCGGCACCTTGATGCGGCGCGGCTGGCCGTTGAGCTCGAAGAACACCGTCACCATGCCCTTGTCGTCGGTCGCCGTCATCGCCTGGTTGACCACCACCAGCGTCTTGCCGCGCTCGATCTCGGCAAACAGCTCGTCGCCTTCCTTGAGACCATAGAAATAGGAGGGCGTCGGCAGCACCGAGACCGGGCCATAGGTATCGGCGGCCAGGGCATAGTCGGTGAAGACCTTCGGATACATCAGATAGGAGGCGAATTCGAAATCGTCGACCTTGCGCTCCAGCTTGGTCTCGATGACCTTGCGCTCGGCATCGAGATCGGCCTGCGCCAGCAGCGAGCCGGGGCGCACCGTATAGGGCTTTTCACCCTTCAGCGCCTTCTTCTGCAAGGCTTCCGGCCATCCGGACGGCGGCTGGCCGAGATCGCCCTTCAGCATGGAAACCACCGATTCCGGGAAGGAAACCTCCCGGTCCGGACTGACGACGTCGGAGACCGTCAGGTCCTGGCTCACCATCATCAGCGCCATGTCGCCCACCACCTTGGAGGACGGCGTCACCTTGACGATATCGCCGAACATCTGGTTGGCATCGGCATAGGCCTGCGCCACCTCGTGCCAGCGGGTCTCGAGGCCGAGCGAGCGGGCCTGCTCCTTGAGATTGGTGAACTGGCCGCCCGGCATCTCGTGCAGATAGACTTCGGAAGCCGGTCCCTTGAGGTCGCTTTCGAAGGCGGCATACTGGTGGCGCACCGCTTCCCAATAGAAGGAGATGCGGCGAATCCATTCGGGATCGAGGCCCGGATCGCGCTCCGACCCCTTCAAGGCCTCGACGATCGAGCCGAGGCAGGGCTGCGAGGTATTGCCCGACAGCGCATCCATGGCCGCATCCACGGCATCGACGCCGGCATCGACCGCCGCAAGCACGGTTGCCGCCGCAATGCCCGAGGTGTCATGCGTGTGGAAATGGATCGGCAGCCCGGTCGCCTCGCGCAGCGCCTTGAACAGCACCTTGGCAGCGGCGGGCTTCAGGAGGCCGGCCATATCCTTCAGCGCGATGATGTGGGCACCGGCCTTTTCCAGCTCGACGGCGAGGTCGGTGTAGTACTTCAGGTCGTATTTCGGGCGGGCGGAATTGAGGATGTCGCCCGTATAGCAGATGGCTGCCTCGCAGAGCTTGTTCTCCTCGGCAATGGCGTCCATCGACACGCGCATGTTCTCGACCCAGTTCAGGCAGTCGAAGACGCGGAAGAGATCGATGCCGCCCCCCTTTGACGAACCTCGGGCCGCCTGGCGGACGAAGTATTTGACGACATTGTCGGGATAGTTGGTGTAGCCGACGCCGTTGGCGCCGCGCAGCAGCATCTGCAACAGCAGGTTGGGTGCGCCCTCGCGGATCAGCGACAGGCGCTCCCACGGATCTTCGGTCAGGAAGCGCATGGAGACGTCGAAGGTGGCGCCGCCCCAGCATTCCAGCGACAGGAGCTGCGGCAGGGCGCGCGCATAGGTGCCGGCGACGCGGGCGATGTCGAAGGTGCGCATGCGGGTCGCCAGCAGCGACTGATGGCCGTCGCGCATCGTCGTATCGGTCAGCAGCACCCGCTTCTCGTTGCGCATCCATTCGGCGAATTTCTGCGGGCCGAGCCGGTCGAGACGCTGCTTGCTGCCGTCCGGAACCTTGCCTTCGATATAGGGCAAGACCGGCTCGGCCGCCTTCGGCGACGGCGCCGGCCGGCCGCGGGCCTCCGGATGGCCGTTGACGGTGACGTCGGCGAGATAGGTGAGCAGCTTGGTGGCGCGGTCCTGGCGCTTCACCTGCTGGAACAGCTCCGGCGTCGTGTCGATGAAGCGCGTCGTATAGCTGTTGTCGCGGAATTTCGGGTGGGTGATGATCGCTTCGAGGAAGGTCAGGTTCGTCGCCACGCCGCGGATGCGGAATTCGCGCAGGGCGCGGTCCATGCGGCTGATGGCCTCTGCCGGCGTCGAGGCCCAGGCCGTGACCTTGACCAGCAGCGGATCGTAGAAGCGGGTGATGATGGCGCCGGAATAGGCGGTGCCGCCGTCGAGACGGATGCCGAAGCCGGCGGCCGAGCGATAGGCGGTGATGCGGCCATAGTCCGGAATGAAATTATGCTCGGGGTCCTCGGTCGTCACGCGGCATTGCAGCGCATGACCGTTGAGACGGATATCCTGCTGCTTCGGCACGCCCGATTCCGCCGTGCCGATGGCAAAGCCGTCGAGAATATGGATCTGTGCCTTGACGATATCGATGCCGGTGACGACTTCCGTCACGGTATGCTCGACCTGGATGCGCGGATTGACTTCGATGAAGTAGAACTTGCCGGTATCGGCATCCATCAGATACTCGACGGTGCCGGCGCCGATATAATTGGTCGCGGCGGCGATCTTCAGGGAATAGGCGGCCAGCTCCTGGCGCTGCGCATCGGAAAGATAGGGCGCCGGCGCGCGCTCGACGACCTTCTGGTTGCGGCGCTGCACCGAACAGTCGCGTTCGAACAGATGCACGACATTGCCGTGGGTGTCGCCGAGGATCTGGCTTTCGACGTGGCGGGCGCGCTCGACGAGCTTTTCCAGATAGACCTCGTCCTTGCCGAAGGCGGCCTTGGCCTCGCGCTTGGCTTCCGTCACTTCCTTGGCGAGATCGGCCTCGGAGCGGATGACGCGCATGCCGCGGCCACCGCCGCCCCAGGAGGCCTTGAGCATGACCGGATAGCCGATCTCCTCGGCCATGCGGGCGACTTCGGCCATGTCGTCGGGCAGCGGATCGGTCGCCGGCACGACGGGCACGCCGACCGAGATCGCCAGATTGCGGGCGGCCACCTTGTTGCCGAGCTGGCGCATCGTATCGGCCTTCGGACCGATGAAGATGATGCCGGCGGCATCGCAGGCGTCGACGAATTCCGGGCTTTCCGACAGCAGGCCATAGCCGGGATGGATGGCATCGGCGCCCGACAGCTTGGCGACGCGGATGATCTCGTCGATCGAAAGATAACTCTCGATCGGTCCCATATCCTTGGCAAGATGCGGCCCACGGCCGACCTGATAGCTCTCATCCGCCTTGAAGCGATGCAGCGCCAGCTTGTCTTCCTCGGCCCAGATGGCCACTGTTTTTATCCCGAGCTCATTGGCGGCGCGAAACACGCGGATCGCAATCTCGGATCGGTTGGCAACCAGGATCTTGGAAATGGGCAATGCAGTCTCCTCACGGCATCGGAACGGGCAATGCTGCACCCGCGAAGAAAACCCTTAACTTCTTGTCACGAGAAGTTCAATTTCTTGCCGCGTCGGAAATCAAAATAGTTGCGTCACGGAACAAGCCCGTTTCTGAAAGCAATCGCGACGATATGTTGGCGATTGCGGGCATTCAGCTTATCCTGGATACTGTTCATGTACCAATCGACGGTGTGATTTGAGATCTTCAGCTTTCGGCTGATATCCATCGAGGTCATGCCCTCCGACAGATGGTTGAGCACTTCAATCTCGCGCCGGGTCAGCTTTGCCTTGACGGCCGGGGCGTCTTCCAGCATCTGGGCTTCGTCCCGCAATTCCAGGAGCTTCCAGAAGGTCTTTTTGGCCACGGCATCGAAAAGCGACAGCTCGACCGGCGACAGATCGATCGCATTGCCGCCGATCGTCATCGTGCCCAGCAGGCCGTTGCGGCCGTGGATCGGGAAGATGTAGCCGTCGACGAGCCCATTGGCGCGGGCGTCTTCCATCATCTGCTCCATGCGCCGCCGCAACGGATCGTCCTTCAGCGCCGACATGGCATCGCTCCAGCGGAAGGGCCGCTGCGCCTGCCCCAGATAACGTACGGTCGGATCGGACAGAATATATTTCTTCGAGACATAGGTGAGCGGCCAATTGTCCGGCCAGCGCCCGGCGAGCATGAGGCCGAGCAGATCGCCCGCCGGCCGCGGATGCTTCAGCACACCATAGAAATCGAACTTGTAGGAGCGCAGCACCAGTTCCAGTTCGGTGATGACATTGTTGGCGTGCCTGCACTCCTCGATGACCACAAGCAATTGTATTAACGAGTGAATATTCACATATACCCCCTGGCCCGAAGGCCTGGTTGTTCGTCAGGATACGGTCGTAGATGTCGCCCTGCCTCCGCGGCGGCGGGTGGCGGGCAGACTCCGGCCAATAGGAAATTAAACGTCAGCGGCGAAAAATTCGAATGGCAACCGTGAATAGCAACCACTTTGCACCCCTGCAATGCTATTGGAAAATAAGTATTCTAAATTTATCACATTTCTCAAGCGCCCGCCGAATCCGGTTTGCCGCAGTGCGGAAAAACCGCGGAAGCCCCTGGAAAAGCGGCGCCGGATTCCGTTAATCGCCGGTTCAGGTAGCAATCTGTAGCATCCGGGTCATTCCGAAATCTGTTGATGCACAGAGGGTGCCAGACGTGTCGCTGTTCAAAGTCTATGCAAGAGCCCTGAAGTATCTTGGCGCGTATCGCTATCGCGTGTGGATGGTTGTCATCGCAAACGTCGCACTGGCGATGGCCACGATTTACGAGCCGGTTCTGTTCGGCCGCATCTTCGACGCCATTGCCAAGAAAGAGGCCGTGACGCCGACCATGATGCTGTGGGCCGGCTTTGCCGTCTTCAGCGCGGTCGCCTTCATCGTCGTCTCCCGCGAAGCCGATCGCCTGGCGCATGGACGCCGCGCGTCGCTGCTGACGGAAGCCTTCGGCCGCATCATCTCCATGCCCCTGTCCTGGCATAGCCAGCGCGGCACCGCCAGCGCGCTGAACACGCTGCTGCGCGCTTGCGAAGCCCTGTTCGGCCTGTGGCTCGAATTCATGCGCAACCACCTGGCAACGGCCGTGGCGCTCGTCGTCATGATCCCGACCGCCATGTCGATGGACCTGCGCCTTTCGGCCGTTCTCATCCTGCTCGGCATCTTCTACTGGATCATCGGCCAGCTGGTCATGAGCCGCACCAAGGATGGCCAGACCTCGGTCGAAAGCCACTACAACACCGTCTTCTCGCATGTCAGCGACTCGATCAGCAACGTCTCGGTGCTGCACAGCTACAACCGCATCGAAGCCGAGACCAAGGCGCTCAAGTCCTTCACGGAACGCCTGTTGGCCGCCCAGTATCCGGTCCTCGACTGGTGGGCCTTTGCCGGCGCGCTGAACCGTACGGCCTCGACCGTCGCGATGATGGCGATCCTGATGATCGGCACCGTGCTCGTCCAAGCCGGCAGCCTGAGCCTCGGCGCGCTCATCACCTTCATCGCCTTCGCCAACGTGCTGATCGGCCGTCTGGAGCAGCTGCGCAACTTCGCCAACCAGATCTTCGAGGCCCGCGCCAAGCTGGTAGACTTCTACACGCTGGAAGATTCCGTCCGCGACCGCGAAGAGCCGGCCGGCCTTGCCGAGATCAAGGACGTCAAGGGCGAAGTCGAGTTCCGCGACGTCTCCTTCGGCTTCGCCAACAGCGCCCAGGGCCTGCACGACATCTCCTTCAAGGTGAAGGCCGGCCAGACCGTCGCCATCGTCGGCCCGACCGGCGCCGGCAAGACGACGCTCGTCAACCTGCTGCAGCGCGTCTTCGACCCGCAGCAGGGCCAGATCCTCGTCGACGGCAACGACATCACCAAGGTGACGCGCAAGTCGCTGCGCCGCTACATCGCCACCGTCTTCCAGGATGCCGGCCTGCTGAACCGCTCGATCAGCGACAACATCCGCCTCGGCCGCGAAGGTGCGACCGAAGAGGAAATGATGCGCGCCGCACAGGCCGCCGCCGCCAACGACTTCATCGAGAATCGTGAAAGCGGCTACGAGACCCGTGTCGGCGAGCGCGGCAACAAGCTCTCCGGCGGCGAGCGCCAGCGCATCGCGATCGCCCGCGCCATCCTCAAGGACGCGCCGATCCTCGTGCTGGACGAAGCCACGAGCGCGCTCGATGTGGAGACCGAGAACCGCGTCAAGGCGGCGATCGACAACCTGCGCCAGAACCGCACGACGTTCATCATCGCGCACCGCCTGTCGACGGTCCGCGAAGCCGATATCGTCCTCTTCCTCGATAACGGCCGCATCATCGAGAATGGCAGCTTCAACGAGCTCAGCCAGAGCAACGGCCGCTTCGCCGCCCTGCTGCGCGCCAGCGGCATCCTGACGGACGAGGAAGTCCGCAAGGCCCATACCACGGAACACGAAGCCGCCTGATCTTTCGAATGGGGCCCAAAGATCGAAGCCGGGGGAGCAACGTTCCCCCGGCTTTTTTGCGGCCGGATTTCCGACAGAGCAATACCATCCTTCAGTGGCGACGGCCCTTAGGGCATTTCAGTGCTTCATGAAATCGCTGAAACGCTCTAACTTTTTGTTTTGACGCAATTCCGGACGGAAAGCGGCTCACGCACTTTTCCCGGAATTGCCCTAGTCGACCACTCCGCATTTCGAGAGAATATCGTCGACGACCCGGGTGAGCGGCGCGGTGGCGTCGATGGTCGTCGCGCTCCCGGGAATATCCTCTTTCGTCGCATGCACTCGGATAACCAGGTCTCGCTCGGCTGGTTTTCCGCCGAATTCGTCTTCAGCTCGGCCGGCCAACCGCCTTTTCAACGTGTCCAGATCGACATCGAGAACGAAGACGCCGTCAAACAGATCAATGAAGCGATGGAAATTCCTTGAGCCGCCGCAAAAGAAGGAGATCGGATGACATCGATCGGCCACCAGGGATTTGACCTTGTCGACATTCCAAAGATGGTGCTTGTGGCTGAGGACCACGTCCAAGAGGATCTGCTCACGCGCTGCCTCGTCCAGAGGGTCGCCCGTCCGGGGGTCGCCTTGATACGCCAGCTCGCGGTCGCCATGGATGACATGATAACCCCGCCGTTGCAGTTCCGTGGCGACCGAGGTCTTGCCGGTCCCGGAAACGCCTTCGATCAAATAGTTCCTCACACCCATTTTCGCTCTCTCGGTGACTGCATGCAGAATAGATGAGCTGAATCAAAAATAAAAAAGGCCCGGCAGGGAAAACCGGGCCTTTCTCCATCTCTGATCGGAGGTCAAATCGGTCTTGACGTCCGCGGAGTCATGACGGGCGTCAAACCGGTTGTGACTGGCGTCAAACCGGGATCAGATCAGAACTTGCGTTCGAAGCGCAGCACGCCGGCCCATTGGTCGGCGTCGGCGGCATCCCAGTTGGTGTAGGACACTTCCGGTTCGACCAGCAGATCCTTGACCGGGCGCCATGCGACATTGGCGGTGGCGGCGAAGATCTTCGTATCGGTGTAGGCCACCTGGGCATTGGCCTGCAGCTTCGGCGTCAGCTGGTAGCTGGCACCCGTCCAGAAGGCCCAGTCGCCCCAGCCGCAATCGGCGCCGTCGGTCGGGCATGCGGCGCGGTTGCTGTTGAGATAGGAGCCGGCATACTTGTTCAGCCTGTCGCCGTCGGTGTTCCAGCCGCCCATCAGGAAGGCCTTGAAGTCGCCGAAATCGGCATCGATGCGCGCCTTGATCGCGCCTTCCTCGACGACGCTGTCATAGCCGCCGATGACGCGCAGGGTCCATGCACCCGTCTTGTAGCCGGCACCGAGAACGACGTCCGGAGCATAGTGGTTGGCCTTGCCGGTCTGCCATGCGCCGCCATAGGACGAAGTGTTGCTCGAGGAGTTGGAATCTTCCAGCGAGATCACGGCCGTGAAGCCGTTGCCGGCATCATATTTGTAGGTGAGCTGGTTGAGTTCCTTCGGGCCGTCATAGATGACGTCGTCGTTGATGACGTTGCCGGCATAGTTCGTATAGGCGTTGTACTGCGAATCCGCCTTGCCGACCAGGAAGCCGCCGAGGCTGATATTGGCCCAGAGCAGCTTGGGCTGGTCGTGTTGCCGTCGTTCCAGTCCCAACGGACGACCGTATTGGTCTTCAGCGGGCCATATTCGGTATCCGTCGCGGTGTCGACATTCAGTTCCGCGCGGGTATGCCAGAGCGTGCCGTTCTTGCTGTTGGCGTTGTAGGCGTCATACCATTCGCCCTCGGTGCGAACGCGGCCGCCGACCTTCAGGCAGGTCTCGGTGCCGGGAATGAAGAAGTAACCGGCGCCATAGGCGTCGCAGATCCGTACATATTCAAGCGGTTCCGGCTCCGCGGCCACGATGGCGTCAGCCGCCTGCGCTCCCGAGACGGCGGCGAGTGCCGCGGCCGAACCGAGAAGAAGACTTCTGATATTCATAGATCACTCCAATCCAGTATCGATTGGGCATGAGTTATCGCGCCGAAAATTCGACGTTCCCTACCCCATTCCCCGTTTTGACAATCCCCACGATTGCGTCATGCACCCGTTCGGGCGCACATGGCGCCGGGGTGGCGACACTCCCCGAGCGCCGTCACGGGCAGGATGTAGGCATTTCAATTTTGCACAACAAGATTTCGGACAATGAAATCTCTGGCGTGACGCAGCGAAACGATGTCGCGTTGCAAAAACAGCACGTCACCTCTCCTTCACGAAAATGTCGTGAAGGAATTGCCGATGAGAATCAAGGAGCTATGAATTGCGGCCTGAGCGGCCGGCAAACGATCACGGGTGCCGCTGCACGCGCACCGGCGAAGCCACGCGTCGTACCGGCGTGGCCGCGGGGCGATCGCCGGCCGAATCCAGCCGCCGGTGCTCGAGATAATAGGCATAGGCGAACTGCGCGACAATGCCGACGAGTACATAGGCGCCGCCGACGGCCGGGTCCTTTTCCGTGACATAGAGGATCACCTGGCCGGCCATGGCCAGGATCGTGCCGGCCACGAAGATGCTCAGCGAATGGCGGCCGAGGATCGTCAGCGGATGGTCGGCCGACCGGCGCAGCAGGCGCGAGGCCGAGGGCATGCAGAGGATGAGATAGGCGAGCGCCAGCACATGCAGCAGCCGGGGCAGCGACAGGAAGGTCTTGTCGAAACCGGTGATGACCGTGGGCAGGCCGAGGGTGGCAAGCTGATCGCCGAGCACCCAGAGCTTGTCGGTGACCCAGATGAAGGACAGCAGTACATAGGCGAGCGACAGCGTAAACAGGACCGGATTGTAGCCGATCCGGCCGCCGCGCTTCACATGCATCACCGCAACGAAGCCGATGACGAACAGGAACTGCCAGGACAGCGGGTTCAGGAACCAGAAGCCGTCGAGCAGCGTCGTGTGCGGCGCGATCTGGTAGATGCCGGCCAGCAGCCAGACGCCGGCGGACAGCGTCAGCAGCAGCAGCGGGCTTTTCGCCTCCAGCACCAGCATCAGCGGCAGCATCAGGAACAGCGCGCCGTACATCGGCAGGATATTGTTGTAGCCGATCTGGTGGCCGAGCGTCAGCAGCGCCGGAATGCCGCGTGCCGGGTCCATCAGCACGGCGAGGATGTTGACCTCGCACAGCAGGCCCACCTGCCGGAATATCCAGGCACCGGAGATGAACAGCACCAGCGTGATGAAGGTGGTGATCATGTGCGCAGTATAGAGCGTGAAGGCGCGCTTGATCGCTTTCCAGGCCATGGAGAGCCGGTTGCCGGGCTTGAACCGCGTGCCATAAGCAAGGCCGACGGAAATGCCGGAGATCAGAACGAAGGCTTCTGCCGCATCGGAAAAGCCGAAATTCTTTGTCGTCAGATGCTCGAAGAACTGGCCGGGGACATGGTTGATGAAGATGGAGATCAGGGCGAGGCCCCTCAGGACGTCCAGCCGCGTATCACGTCCTGTCGCCGCCGTCGGCACGCTGATCCGGTTTGCCGAAATCGTCGCGACATCTGCCCTGGGGTTCATGAGCCCTCTCCTGTTCCGACAATCAAATGCGATCGGGGCCAAAGAGTTCCCCCTTTGGCCCCGATCGTCGATTCAAAACAGTGCACGAAAACGTTACTGTCCGATCGGATAGCCCTCTTCGGGATGGGCAAGTGCCCTATCATTCACGGAGACTGAGTATCCGTCTGCATCGGGCGCTTTTGAGACCGAAATGCGGTATTTTCCGCTCGGCAGGTCGAGGTCCGCCGCAAAGCCGTCCCAGGTCGAAGGCAGTGCCGGCTTGACGTAGAGACGGCCGTTCTTGACGCGGATGCCGAGAATGCCCTCGATCGCCACGCGATAGAACCAGCCGGCCGAGCCGGTGTACCAGGTCCAGCCGCCGCGGCCGGTCAGTTGCCCCTCGCCATAGACGTCGGCGGCGATGACGTAAGGCTCGACGCGGTAGGTATCGGCCTGATCGCGATCAAGTGCGTGGTTGACCGGGTTCAGCAGCTCGAAGCAATGCCAGGCATCGTCACCGCGGTTCATCTCCGCCAGCGCCATGACCACCCAGGTGGCGGCGTGGGTATATTGCCCGCCATTTTCGCGCACGCCCGGCGGATAGGACTTGATGTAGCCCGGATCGCGCGCCGACTTGGAGAAGGGCGGCGTGAACAGCCGGATGATGCGGTTGTCGTCGTCGACCAGCTTGTCAAGAACGGCGTTCATCGCCTTCTCTCCGCGCTCGCGGTCGCCTTCGCCGGAGAGAATGTTCCACGACTGCGCGATCGAATCGATCTGGCATTCGAAATTCTCGTTCGAGCCGAGCGGGCTGCCGTCGTCGAAATAGCCGCGGCGATAATGGCCGCCGACCCAGCCCGCCGTTTCCAGCGACTTGCGCAGTTCCGGCAGATGCTTGGTCCAGCGCTCGACGCGCTCCTTGTCGCCGCGCGCTTCGGCATAGGGCAGGAAGGCGGTGAGCGTACCGGCCAGGAACCAGCCGAGCCAGACGCTTTCGCCACGGCCCTGGATGCCGACGCGGTTCATGCCGTCGTTCCAGTCGCCGCCGAGGATCAGCGGCAGGCCGTTGCCGCCCTTGCGCTTGATGGCAAGGTCGAGCGCGAGTGCCGCATGCTCGTAGACGCTGACCTTATCCTTCGACACGGTCGGCTGGTAGAAGGCGTCGTGCGTTCCGGGCATCAGCGCGGCACCTTCGACGAAGGCCAGTTCCTCGTCGAGAAGCGATTTGTCGCCCGTCACCGTGCAATATTGATCGATCGCATAGGCAAGCCAGACGACGTCGTCCGAGATATGCGTGCGCACGCCGGCGCCGCTGCCCGGCAGCCACCAATGCTGCACGTCGCCCTCGCGGAACTGGCGTTGCGCCGCATTCAGGATCTGCTTGCGGGCCAGTTCCGGCGCATGCATCAGGAAGGCCAGCGTATCCTGGAGCTGGTCACGGAAGCCGAAGGCGCCCGAGGCCTGATAGAAGGCGGTACGCGCCATGATGCGGCAGCCGAGGCTCTGATAGGGGAGCCAGGCATTGATCATGTTGTTCATCGCCTTGTCCGGCGTCGAGATCTGCAGGCGGCCGGTGAAGCCGTCCCAGAAGCCGCGGCTGGCGGCGAGCACGGCCTCGAAATCGGCCTTGCGGATATCGGCCACCAGGGCGCGCGCCTCTTCGAGCGAGGCAGTATCGCCCATGTAGAAGCAGATTTCCTTCTCTTCGCCCGCGCCGATGGTCAGATCGAAGGCGAGCGCCGCGCAGGGATCGCCGTCGAGATCGGTCGAGTTGGAGAGTGCGGCACCGGAAACCACGGCTTCCGGCAGCTGCACCGTGCCATGCCGGCCGATGAACTCGCGGCGGCTTGCCGAGAAGCTCGAATGCGCCTCGCTCGCCGCCATGAAGGCGATGCGCTGGGAATAATCGATGCTGTAGCGGTTGTTGGCAAACAAAGCGCCCGTCTCCTCGTCCAGCGACGACAGGATGAAAGGCTTGGTCTTGTGCGGATTGGTGCCGAGCACCCATTCCGCATAATTGTAGAGCCGCAGACGCCGGCTGCCCTTGCCCTTGTTGCTGAGACGCAGGCGGAAGAGCTTGACCGGACGCTCGCGGTCGATCGTCTGCGTCAGCTCCAGCGCGATGTCATTCTCTTCGCTCGAGAAGACCGAGTAGCCGAGGCCGTGGCGGGCCTCATAGCGCACCTTCGGATTGCGCGACAGGCCGGCATAGGGCGTCATCACCGTGTTGCTGTCGAGGTCGGTCACATAGAGCGCCTCGCCTGGACGGTTGATGACCATGTCGTTGGTCCATGGCGTCAGCTGATAGTCGCGCGAATTGTGGCTCCAGGTGAAGCCGCCGCCTTCGGCGGGCACATGGAAGCCGAAGCGCTCGTTGGAGATGACGTTGATCCACGGATGCGGGGTCGACTGGCCGCCGGCGAGACGAACGACATATTCGCGGCCAGTGCCGGCGAACCCGCCATAGCCGTTCCAGAAATCGAGATCGTCCTGGGCTTCCGGTGCGTCGGCCGTAAACACCGAGTCCTGCAGCGCAAGCGGCACCGCGCGGCGATCGACCGGCGACTGATCGCCCTGCTGCTGGACCGAGCCGAACAGCGTCGCCGCGCGGGCGATCTGATCGACCAGCTTGCCGTTGCGGGCATGGAAGACCACGCGCGAGGCGGCGAGGATCTGCTGGTAGGTTTCGTTCTCGATCAGGTCCTTGCGCACGGCGAAGATATGCTGGCGCAGCCCTTCGCCCTGGTTGTGGCGGATATGGTCGACCAGGCCATCCAGCTCCTGCTGCATGTCCTGCGCCAGTTCGGCGGCGCGTTCGTTGAGGATGACCAGATCGGCAGCGATGCCGCGCGAGCGCAGATATTCCGCCGCACTCAGCGCTTCCTTAGCGATTTCGAGATCGATATCGTCATTGATGCGCAGGGTGAAGATCGGGAAATCGCCCGAAATCGTCACCGGCCAGAGCGCCGACTGCGAATGCAGTCCGGCCTGAACGGTGGCGCCGTCGGCGCGCAGATGCATGTCGGGATAGACGAGGTAGCGGGCAAGCTTCTGGAAGGCGGCCGCCTGCTGCGAGGTGACGCCGACATGGCGCATCTGCATCTGCGTGCGCGTCCAGGCCTGCGTCAGCTCGACGCCGAAGGCATCCGGATTGCGGTAGCGTTCCACCGCCTTGTCGACCTCTTCGCGGTTCGGCGCGGAAATCGTCCAGAAGATGACGCTGACCTTCTTGCCGGCCGGCACACGCACCACGCGGCGCAGCGACAGGCAGGCGTCCATGGTGAAGCCATCCGTGCCGGAGAGCGTCGCGCCCGGATCGAAGGCTGCGGCTTCCGCCAGCGTGCGGCCACGGCCGAGGAACTTGCGGCGGTCCGTCTCGAATTCCGTCGGGCGTTCGGAGCCGGCATTGTCGACGACCAGATGGGCGATCGACATATCCGGCTCGTTATAGTCGCGCTTGTTGCGCTCGGCGCGGATCACGTCGCCGCTGGCGCCGATCTCGGTGCGCACGAACATGCGCGCAAAGACGGGGTGACCGGAATCGACGTCGTCGCTGGCGATCGCCGGCTCGAGATAGGAGGTCACTTCGATGAAGCGGTCCTCCGTACCCATGTTTAGCAGCGTCACGCGGCGGCCTTCGGCATCGTGCTCGGTTGCGACGATGCATTCGACCTCGCTGGTGAGATCGCCGACGGTCTTGCTGTATTCCGCCTTTTCGTCGCTGAAGGCGACCTTGACCTTTTCGCCCTCGATGCTGCGCGGCTCCGAGGTCGTCGACCACCATTGGCCGGACACCGTATCGCGCAGGAAGACGAAGGTGCCCCAGCGGTCTTCGGTCGGATCGGGTCGCCAGCGCGAGACGGACAGGCCGTTCCAGCGCGAATAGCCGGCACCGGTCGCCGTCAGCATGACGGAGTAGTGACCGTTGGAGAGGAAGGCGAGTTCGCGGTCCTGCGTGGCCGGATCGGCGATCTTGCGGATCTCCGGACGCAGCATGTCTTCCTGGATATTGGCCGGCTGGTCGCTCTCATGCTTGGCGGCCATGACCGGAATATCGCGCGGCGCCTTTTCCTGCAGCAGCAGTTCCGCCGCCTCGATTACCGGATCGGCATGGAAGAGTTCGCGCAGGCGGCCGTTGAAGGCGACGTTGGCGACGGCGGCGATCGACATGCCGTGATGGTGGGCATAGTAGTTGTAGACCACCGCGCATTTCTTGCCTTCGGGAACGCGCGTCGGCGTGAAGTCGACGGCGTCATGGAAGCCGTAGATGCCGAGCGCGCCGACCTTGCGCAGCTTCTGGAGGTTTTCCAGCGCCGCTTCCGGCCGATACTGGCTGGCCAGGATCGAAGCATAGGGCGCGATGACGGCATTCTGGCCGAGGCCGCGCTTGAGGCCGAGCGAGGGTACGCCGAAATTGGTGTACTGATACTGCATCTGATGGTCGCGGGCGTTGAAGGCAGCTTCCGAAATGCCCCAGGGAATGCCGGCGCCGAGGCGCTTGGCGTAGTTCATCTGTTCCTGGACGATCAGATTGTTGGTCTGGTTGAGGATACCGCCCTGGCGCTCCTGCATGACGAGCGGCGGCATCAGATATTCGAACATCGAACCGGACCAGGAGACCAGCGCGCCGCGCGAGCCCACGGGCACGACCTGGCGGCCGAGGCGGTACCAATGTTCGGTCGGCAGGTCGCCCTTGGCGATGGCGAACAGGCTGGTCAGGCGGGCTTCGGAGGCCAGCAGGTCGTAGCAGGCGGCATCGAGCTCGTTGGTTTCGACGCGGAAGCCGATGGAGAGAAGGCGCCGCTCCGGACGGTAGAGGAAAGCGAATTCCATCCCGAAGGCGATCTTGCGCATGCGGTCGCGCAGATTGGCGAGCCGCTGGCGCAGCGCGTCGACATTGGCAAGATCGAAGACGCTGTCGGCGATATGGCCTTCGCAGACCTTCACCAGCGATTGCGACCAGGTCAGCACTTCGCCGCTCTGCGCCGACTTGACCTCATGGTCGAGGTTGGCGGCGAGCTTCTGGATGTCGTGCGCCAGAACCGAGAGGTTGATGATGCGGATCGAGGCGAATTCATGCTCGCGCTTGACCGCGGCGAGCGCATTCTGGAAGCCGACGATGCGCTCTTCCAGGCGATGGCGCAGCGGCCGCACGGTCTTGCGGTCGTCAGGCAGCTCGGCCAGGATTTCGGCGAGAATGCCGGCGACGTCGCCGATGCCGTCGAGGTTGCCCTGCATGTGCGCGGAGGGCGCTTCCGCCCAGATGCGGCAGGCCGATGACACGGCGATCAGGTGGCCGGCGAAATTGCCGCTGTCGACAGCCGAGACATAGCGTGCGCCCATCGGCTTCAGCGTATCGGTGTGATACCAGTTGCACAGATGGCCGCGGAACTTTTCGAGCTTTTCGACCGTCGCCATGGTCTTTTCCATGCGGTCGATGGTCTCCTCGAAGGAGATCCAGCCGAAATGGCGCGCCGAAATGACCGACAGCAGGTAGACGCCGATATTGGTCGGCGAGGTACGCGAGGCCACCACCGCATTCGGCGTCTGCTGCACGTTATCCGGCGGCAGGTGGTTCTGCTGCTCGACCACGAACGTATCGAAATAACGCCAGGTGCGCCGCGCGATCTTGCGCAGTTCGGCCGAAACGCTTTCCGGCACTTCGAGCTTGTCCTCGGTTTCGGCCGTCTGGCTGACATACCAGGCGATCGCCGGCGACAGAACCCAGAGCAGCGCGAAGGGAATGCCGACGAGGAAGGCGTTGTCGCCCGACAGCGACGCGAAGGCGAGCGCGAGCAGCGCCAGCACCGGCGCATGCCACATGACGCGGTAATGGCCGAGGATGGTGGTCTGGGCAGCCGCCTGGGCGCTGGCGGCAGTGCGCCATTGCAGCATCAGCTTGCGGCTGACGAAGGCGCGATAGAGCGAGCGGGCGATGGCGTCGGCCATGATGCAGGCGCCGTCGGCGATGAAGACGATGCGCAGCGCGACCTGCGCATTGGCGGCGCGGATATCCGTCCAGACCGTATAGAGATGGGCGCGGGCGACGATATCGCTGGTGCGCGGGATGATGCCGTTGATCAGCGACAGGGTCGGCGCCACGAACAGGCAGAAGATCAGCAGGATCTGCCAGATGAGGGCGGCGAGCGGCCCCATGAAGTACCAGCCGAGAACGGAGGCGAAGAACCAGGCGATCGGCGTCAGCGAGCGGCGCAGATTGTCCATCATCTTCCAGCGGCCGAGGCCGGTGACGCCGCGCTTCGGATTGAAGATATAGGGCAGGAGCTGCCAGTCGCCGCGAGCCCAGCGATGCTGGCGCGACACTTCCACTTCGTAGCGGATCGGGAAATCTTCCACGAGCTCGCAATCGGTCACCAGCGCGCAACGCGCCATCGAGCCTTCGAGCAGGTCGTGGCTGAGAACGGCATTCTCGTCGATCTTGCCCTTCAGCGACGCCTCGAAGGCATCGACATGATAGAGGCCCTTGCCGGTGAAGGTGCCTTCTTCGACCAGATCCTGATAGACGTCGGAGACGGCGAAGACATAAGGATCGAGACCGCGATTGACCGAGAAGACGCGCTGGAACACCGAAGCGTCCTTGCCGGTCGTCAGCGACGGGGTCACGCGCGGCTGCAGAACGCCATAGCCGCGCACGACGCGCTTGGCCTCGGCATCGAAGACCGGGCGGTTGATCGGATGATGCAGCTTGCCGACAAGCTTCGTCACCGTATCGCGCACCAGGCGCGTATCGGAATCGAGCGTCATGACATACTGCACGTCCTTCGGCACGGTATTGGCACCGGGCAGGAAGGTGGTGTCGCGGTCGCCGCGCAGCAGAAGGTTCAGCTCATGCAGCTTGCCGCGCTTGCGCTCCCAGCCCATCCAGGCGCCTTCGGCCGAATTGTAGAGGCGGCGGCGGTGCAGCAGATAAAAGCGCTGGACGCCATCCTCGTCATAGCGGGCCGCCAGATTGGCGACTTCGCGGCGGGCATAATCGAGGATTTCCAGATCGCGCTCGCTCTCTTCCTCCTGGCTGTCCGGCCAGTCGCTGAGCAGCGCGTAGTAGATCTCGCCGCCCGGATTGGCGAGGTAATGGACTTCGAGATTGCGCACGAGTTCATCGACGCTGTCGCGATTGCCGATCAGGGTCGGCACGACGACCAGGGTGCGGGCTTCCTCGGGAATGCCTTCCTTGAACTCATAGCCGACGAGACGCGCCGGCGTCAGATACATGGTGACGAAGAAGTTGAAGAGACCCGTGGCGCCTTCGGAGGCCGGCAGCGAGAACATCAGCAGCAGGATCAGGGTTTCGGCCCAGCCCATGCCGGCCTGGATCATGAAATAGCCGACGACGGCAAGGGCCAGGACGGTCAGCAGCAGCACGGGAGCGGCGATCGACAGCCAGTTGAGCTTGCGCCACTGGCGCACGAAGCTCACCGACAGCGGCACGCGGTAGCCGATCGCCTTTTCCAGCTTCTCGGTCTGCTGGCCCATGATGAAATCGCCGATATTCGGCTCGCGCGATTGCGCATCGCCCGAAGCCTTGGCGGCGTCGGTCATCGCCATGGCGACCTGGGCGATCTCCATTTCGGTCTTGTCGGAGCGGCGGGCGAGCTTTTCGATGCGGCGGCGATAGCTGTTGCGCGAGCCCGGATCGAGCTTGGCGTAGTCGGTCTCGTCCCACAGCAGCTTGTCGACCGCGCTCACCTCTTCGACCCAGACCGACCAGTCGGTGTCGTCGATGAGGCGCAGGCTCTTGATGATGTTGCCCATCGTCACATTGCCCGACGACAGGCGATTGTGCTCGGCCATCGTGACGCTTTCGGCGTCGGTGCCGGCGTCCGCCAGGCGCTTTTCCATCCAGGTGATGGCAAGGCCCGACGTATGCGAGCCATCGCGCAGGCGATAGAGGAACTGCGTCGCGAAGGTGTTGTCCGACGTATAGGGCTCGAGCGTCTTCAGGAACTCGGCGACCTTGGCGTCGTCATTGAGGCGGATCAGCTCGTCGACGGCCTCGTTGGCCTTCTTGCGCGTGATGCGGCTCTGCTCGACCCGGCTGGAGATGCGGCGCAGATTGTCGACCAGAATATAGCGCACCAGCGACGGAACGGCCCAGAGCTCGCCGATCTTCAGCATGTCCTGCGATTGGAAGCCCTCCACCAGCGCCAGCAGGCCCTGGCGCGACACGGTGCTGTGCGTGTGGGCGACATAGAGCCAGGCGAGCGCCATGGTGCGCGGCATCACCATGCCGTCGATGGTGATCTTCTGCAGCTGGTCGTAGAACTTCTTCGGGAAGTCGCGGCGGACTTCCTGGATCGCCTCTTCGATGATGTAATGGTTGTCGAGCAGCCATTCGGCGGCCGGCGTGATCGATTCGCCGGCGTCGACATCGGCATTGGCCGAACGGTAGACCCGCAGGATCTCCTTCTCGTTCTCCTTGTGACGCGCGAAGAAGTCGAAGGGCTGGAAGCCCGGCAGCTTGGTCTTGGCGCCGTTGCGGGCGAAATTCGCGCCGCATTCCCGGATTTGTTCGCTGGAGAAATAGCTAGCCCGGATCGAATCATTATGATCGATCTGCTTGGCTTCAGATTCGCGCGGCGGAACGGTGGAGAGATTTTGAGACGTCATGGATTCGGGTTCTGGGTCCAAACAGAGTGACAGGCATTATCGCCCTTATCGTTTTGCTCCGTCCGACACGACCATTCACACATTTGGACCCTTTTGCTTCGCTTCCCGGCGCGCGAAGGGGGTGAACTCGAAGTGGCGGCTTAGAACAAACGCATTCAGGCGAAGATTTTCACGGGCTCTTTCTCGGGATCATGGCAATCGGGCCATCACTCGGGACAGGCTTCCCATGAAACTTGAGACGCGGCCGGATGGCGCCGGCAGCAATCCCGATGTGTCAAAAACAATCGATCAGGGTCATGAGGCATTCTCCTTGGCTGACTTCCACATCAGGAATCAGAGCATTACAGACTGAGCCCTGCATATCCCGGAGAAGATGAACTTAAACTGAACTCCCTCAAAAGATTCGCAAATTCGTCTCAGGCGCTGTTTTTCTCCGGATGGGAAATGAGCGGCAGGGCGCGGAGCGGCGGGGCGGACAGGAAATGCCGACGGCCGAGGCAGGAGCGCGCCGGGCTTCCAACGGTCGCGCCGGCCTCGTGGCCGGTCTCCGTTTCGATAGAGGGGTTTCGGGCATCCAAACTGCTCTCGCGCCATGAGCGCGATCCCGTCCGCTGTCGTGCGCGGCCTCCGCTTTTGCCATGCCTCCGCCCCACTTCTTTATTTTATATTTTTGCGGAGCTTACTGTTTTCCCGCCGCGCATTCTATCGGCAACGGGAAATTTTCTTTGCCTGGCAAAGTTCCGGCGATGCGGGAAAGAAGGCGTCCCGAGAGGCGCGCCGCGATGGAAGGAGATCACGGACCGTTCATCGGCCCATGAGCTATCGCAGTATCAGAAATCGGGAAAGCGTTTGGCGCGCAAATGGAACTACGCGCCTTGATCGTCACCGGGGACCGGCTGCGTCGTCGCGGCGAAACGCTCAGACGACGATGCCGCACACGATGGCGGCGACGAACAGGAAAGCAGCGGAAAACAGCGCAACGTGGATCGCCGTCTGGATCTTATGCCGCGTCGTGGCGACGCGCTTCGAACCATCGAACTGATTCACATGCGTATTCGACATACCCAAATTCGCCATGTGTTGCCTCCGTTGGTCTTTTTCGATGTCTTGCGGGATAAACCCATGCCTGACATTCATATATTCTCTATCAATTAGGTAGAGATGTTTTTGCGTCCAGAGGCCCGCTGGCGAAAAAATAAACCTCTGGAAATAGTCGGACCTGAAAACCGGTCGTCCCGAACTCAGCGAAGCCGAAGCTCTGCGGAGATGCGGCGGGCCCAGGTCAGGGTGCGCTCCACGGCGCCTGCCTCACGAGCCGATGTTTCCGTCACATTGATCTGACGACGGCTCTTTTCTTCCGGCAGAGTGACGGTTGCCACATCCTCTTCCATCTCCGGCATCGGCGGATGAAGATAGCCCATGGTCATGCCACCCATGAAAAACATGCCTGCCTCCACTCGCGTCCGACCCGGAAACCGGGATCACGAAAGTTAACCGTCATTAACGAGATCATGACAGAAATGCGGCAGGAGTCAATAGTCTATACGATTGGTCGTGTTTCGCCGCCGCATTCGTTAACATGGGCCGCCGGGCCAGCGCCGTCAGCTCAATCGCGGACGAACCCCTTGCTGGCGACCATCAGATTGCGGGTGTAGGCCTCCTGGACATTGCCGGCGGCAAGATCCCGGGCAGCCAGCCGCTCGACCACGGCGCCGTTCTGCATCACCACCAGACGCTCGCACATATGGGTGACGACGCCGAGATCGTGGCTGACCATGACGAAGGTCAGGTGGCGATCCCTGCGCACCTGTTCCAGGAGATTGAGCACTTCCGCCTGCACCGAGGCATCCAGCGCCGAAGTCGGCTCGTCGAGCAAAAGCACGGACGGCTCCACGATCAGGGCGCGGGCGATGGCCACGCGCTGGCGCTGGCCGCCGGACAGCTGGTGCGGATAGCGGAAACGGAAACCGGACCCGAGGCCAACCTCGTCGAGCGCCCGGGCAATGCGCGTCTCGCTGTCGCCGATGCCGTGAATCGCCAGAGGCTCCAGCAGCAATCGGTCGATCGTCTGACGCGGATGCAGCGAGCCGTATGGGTCCTGAAACACCATCTGCACCTGGCGATAGAACGCCTTGTCGCGCTTCGAGCCCTTGAGCGCCTGCCCGTCGACGCGGATCGTACCGGCGCCGACCGGCGCCAGGCCGGCGACAGCGCGCAGCAAGGTCGACTTGCCGGAGCCGGATTCACCGACGAGACCGAAGGATTCTCCCCGCTCTACCGCGATGCTGACGGCATCGAGGGCGTAATACCCGTCATAGACGACGCTGAGGCCGTCGACCGCAAGCGCCGCCGTCATGCCGCCCACTCCGGCTTGCGGTCGAGGACCGGCAGCGGATGGCGGTCCTCGCCGATCACGGGCATGCAGTTCAAGAGGCCGCGCGTATAGGGATGCTGGGCATTGTTGAGCTCGGAGGCCTTCAGTTCCTCGACGATCTTGCCGGCATACATGACGATCACCCGATCGCAGAAGGACGAGACGAGCCTCAAATCGTGCGACACGAAAATCAGCCCCATGCCGCGCTCCGACACCAGCTTGTCCATGATTCTCAGCACGTCGAGCTGCACGGTCACGTCGAGCGCCGAGGTCGGCTCGTCGGCGATCAGCAGTTCCGGCCCGGCAATCAGCATCATGGCGATCATCACGCGCTGGCCCATGCCGCCGGAGACTTCATGCGGATGCAGGTCGTAGACGCGCCTGGGATCGCGGATCTGCACCGCCTCCAGCATGGCAAGCGCCCGCTCGCGCGCTTCCGCCTTGCTCACCTTCTCATGCGTGCGCAGCGTCTCGGTGATCTGCCGGCCGATGCTCATGACCGGATCGAGCGAATATTTCGGGTCCTGCAGCACCATGGCGATGCGCTTGCCGCGCAGCGACCGCCGCTCCTTTGCGGAGATCGACAAGAGGTCGATGCCGCTGAAATTCAGCCGGTCGGCGGTGACGATGCCGTGCGCGGGCGTCAGGCCCATGATGGCGCGGCCGGTCTGCGACTTGCCCGAGCCGCTTTCGCCGACGATGCCCAGCCGCTCGCGGCCGAGCGTGAAGGAAACGCCGCGCACCGCATCGATGACGCCGGTGCGGGTGGGGTAACGAACCCTGAGGTTCTCGACCGTCAGCATCGCCGTCATTGGCCGCTCTCCTTCGGATCGAGCGCATCGCGCAGGCCGTCGCCGAGCAGGTTGAAGCCGAGGCTGACGATCAGGATGGCGATGCCGGGCATGGCCGCCACCCACCATTGGTCGAGATAATATTTGAAGCCGGAGGCGATCATTACTCCCCATTCCGGCAGTGGTGGCTGCGCGCCAAGGCCGAGAAAGCCGAGGCCGGCCGCCGTCAGGATGACGCCGGCCATGTCGAGCGTGACACGGACGATCACCGAGGAAACGCAAAGCGGCATGACATGGCGGAAGATGATGCGCAGCGGCGAGGCGCCCATCAGCTGCACGGCGGCGATATAGTCCGAACGCCGCACCGTCATCGTCTCGGCCCGCGCCAGGCGCGCATAGGGCGGCCAGGAGGTGATGGCGATGGCGATGATGGCGTTCTCGATGCCCGCGCCGAGCGCACCGGCAAACGCAAGCGCCAGGACGAGCTTCGGGAAGGCGAGGAAAATATCGGTGATGCGCATCAGGACGGTGTCGATCCAGCCGCCCATATAGCCCGACACCATGCCGACCACGAGGCCGATCGGTGCGGAAATGATCGCGACCAGCACGACGATATAAAGCGTCCAGCGCGAGCCGTAGATCAGCCGGGACAGGATATCGCGGCCGAGATCGTCGGTACCGAGAAGATAGCTGCCGGTGCCCGGCGGCTGCAGATAGGCGTTGGTGAGATCGCCGATGACGGGCGAATGCGGCGCGATGACGTCGGCAAGGGCAGCGACCGCCACCAGAGCGAGGATGATCAGCAATCCGGCGACAGCCAGGTGATTGGCGGAGAATTGCCGCCAGGTGACATAGGCGCGCCCGAGCCTCGCCTGCCGCCGGGACTGCGGCCGGTCCGACAGCAGCCAGTCACGCCAGCCGGATTGGGTGATCTCAGCCGTCATTTGCGTCGCGTCCTTGGATCGAGGGTCCGATAGAGCAGGTCGGACAGCAGGTTGATGGCGATGAAGACCGTGCCGATGACGATGGTGCCCCCGAGCACGGCGTTCATGTCGGCATTGCGCAGCGAGCTGGTGATGTAGAAGCCGATGCCGGGCCAGGAAAAGACGATCTCCGTCAGCACCGACCCCTCCAGCAGCGATGCATAGGACAGCGCGATCACGGTGATCAGCGGCACGACGGCGCTGCGCAGCGCGTGTCCCCAGATCACCCGCGTTTCCGACAGCCCCTTGGCGCGGGCCGCGACGATATATTCCTGGCCGAGCTCGTTCAGCATGAAGCTGCGCGTCATGCGGCTGATATAGGCAAGCGACAAATAGCCGAGCAGCGCGGCCGGCAGGATGATGTGGCGGAACACATCCCAGAACACGTCCCACTGCCCCTGCATGGCGCTGTCGAGCAGGTAGAAGCCGGTGACCGGCGTGAAACTGTATTCGAAGGCGATGTCGATGCGGCCGGGATAGGCCACCCAGCGCAATTGCGCATAGAAGATGACGAGCGACACCATCGCCAGCCAGAACACCGGCACCGAATAGCCGACGAGGCCGACGACGCGGACGACCTGGTCGATCAGGCTGTTGCGGCGCACGGCGGCCAGCACGCCGAAGGGAATACCGATGAGCGCGCCGATGAAGGTGCCGACGGTGGCAAGCTCCATCGTCGCCGGAAAGACGCGCTTGATGTCGTCCATCACCGGATTGGTCGTCAGCACGGAGGTACCGAAATCGCCGGTGAGCGCGCTCATCAGATAATAGTAGAATTGCCGATAGAGCGGCTCATCGAGATGCATTTCGCGGCGCAGGCGCTCCAGCACCTGTGCGGGCGCATGGTCGCCGGCGATCGCCAATGCCGGATCGATCGGGATGACGCGCCCGATGAAGAAGGTGACGGCCAGAAGACCGAGATAGGTCGTGACGGCCACGACAAGGAAGCGCAGCACGCCCATCATGACGGGCGCGGCACGGCCCTTCCTGGGCCGCGCCTCCATTTTCCGTTCGACGGTGCTCAAAGGACTAATCCTGCCGGATTATCACTTCGAGATCGGCCATACGAAGTTGGTGTCGAAGCTCGGACCGAGCTTGAAGCCCTTCACGTCCTTGCGATAGCCGGCCACTTCCGTCTGCTGATAGAGGAAGACGAAGGGGCTGGCTTCGAGGTATTTCTTCTGGATATCCTGATACATGGCGGCGCGCTTGGCGGTATCCACCTCGAACAGGGCAGCCTTCGTTTCCTTGTCGAGATCCGGCGTCGTCCAGGTATTGCGCCAGGCGAGCGTCTTGTTGGTGCCGGCGTCGGAATTGTCGGGATTGTTCGTGAACGTATCGGCGTTGGAATGGGGGTCCCAATAATCGTTGCCCCACTGGCCGTAATAGATGTCGTGATTGCGGGCGCGATACTTGGTCAGTTTCTGCTTGCCGTCGCCGGGGATGATTTCGACCTTGATGCCGGCCTGGCCGAGCGTCTGCTGGATCGCGGTGGCGATACCGGTATCGGGCTCGATGCTGCGCGCGTCCATGGTCACGGAGAAGCCGTCCGGCAGGCCGGCCTTGGCCAGCAGTTCCTTCGCCTTGGCGACATCCAGCTTGAAGGGATTTTCGTCCAGCGCGCCGAGCAGGCCCTTCGGCTCGAAGGTCTGGTGGATTTCACCGATGCCCTTGATCAGCGTCTTGCCGATGGCGTCATAGTCGATCAGGTATTTGAACGCCTGCTGCACTTCCGGCTTGGCGAGGTTCGCGTTCTTCTGGTTGAGGCTGATGTAATAGATCGTGCCCTTCGGCGCGCTGGTCGAGGCGAGCTTCTCGCTCTTCTCGACGGCGGCGAGATCGGTCGGCGACAGGTTGCGGGCAACATCGATATCGCCGTTCTCCAGTGCCAGGCGCTGTGCCGAGCTTTCCTTCATGAAGCGGTAGATGACGCGGGCGAGCTTCGTCTTGTCGCCATAATAATTGTCGTTGCGCTCGAGCACCACGGCTTCGTTGGCGCGCCATTCGCGCAGCTTGAACGGGCCGGAACCGGCAAAGCCGGTCTTCAGCCAGCCATTGCCGAAGTCGTTGTCATACTTGAAGTCGGCGGTCGGCGTCGCCGGCTTGACGTGCTGCAGAACCAGCTTCTTATCGACCACTTCGGCGACCGTCGCCGTCAGGCAGTTCAGCACGAAGCTCGGCGCGTAGGGCTTGTCGACGGTGAAGGTGAAGGTGTTCGGGTCGGTCGCCTTGGCCTTTTCCGTGACGTTGTCGCCGGTAAGGCCGAACTGGGTGAGAATGAAGGCCGGGCTCTTGTCGAGCTTGACGACGCGCTCGAAGGACCAGGCAACGTCATCGGCGGTGATCGGATTACCGGACGCAAACTTCAGGCCGGGCTTCAGCTTGAACGTATAGGTCAGGTGATCGTCGGAAACGGACCAGCTCTCGGCGATGTCGCCCTTGATCTTGGACGTGTCGTCGATGTCGAGGCGGACGAGCAGGCTGTAGGTGTTGCCGGTGATTTCGGCGGCCGACAATTCATAGGCTTCGGCCGGGTCCATGCTCAGAATGTCGTCGAATGCAAAGCCTTCGACCAGCGTATCCTTTGGCGTCGCGGCATAGGCGTTCGGCGCCGCCATCAGCAGAAGCGAGAGAGCCGCGCCGGCAGACAGTGCGCGGAAACCGCGGTTCATCTTGGTGATCATCATTGTTTTCATTCCCCTCTTAATTAACTTTACGCAATATCAGGACGCACTTTACCGGCTGCCTTCCTTCCAAGCGGACGCCAAGACGCGAAGCCAGTTCTCCCTGCACAGCTTTACAAGATCGGCTTCACCATAACCAACGTTCCGAAGGGCGGCAATCAGGTTTTGATTGCCGGCCGCATCGCCGATTTCTTCGGGAATCGTCGCGCCGTCGAAGTCCGATCCGAGGCCGACGCAGTCGATGCCGACGCGGCTGACCAGATGATCGACATGCCGCACCATCGCCTCGAGCGGCGTATCGGCATCCGAGCGGGCGTCTTCGCGCAGCATGGCCGTCGCATAGTTGAGGCCGACGATGCCGCCGCTCTCCTTGATGGCGTCGAGCTGTTTGTCGGTGAGGTTGCGCGCAACGGGCGTCAGCGCATGGGCGTTGGAATGGCTGGCCACCAGCGGCTGGTCCGAAGTCTTGGCCACGTCCCAGAAACCCTTTTCGGTAATGTGGGCGAGATCGACGAGAATGCCGAGCCGGTTGCACGCCCGCACCAGCGCGAAGCCGGCCTCCGTAAGGCCCGGGCCCGTATCCGGCGAGCTCGGATAGGCGAAGGGAACACCATGGGCGAAGACGTTGTTTCGGCTCCAGACGGGACCGAGCGAACGCAGCCCGGCGGCATAGAAGGTTTCGAGCGCGACGAGATCGGCGTCGATCGCTTCGCATCCTTCCATGTGCATCACCGCCGCGAAAATGCCCTTCTGCATGCAATCGCGGATGTCCGCCGTGGAGCGGCAGAGCTTCCAGGCGCCGGCGCGATCGAGCCGCAGGGCGATTGCCGCCATTTCGAGAGCGATATCGAGGGAAGGCGCCCGCTCCAGCGGAGCCGCCAGCGGCGTGGCATAGTGACCGTTGCTGTCGGGATCGGCAAAGACGAGATCGCCCGATGGAATATAGATGGCGCAAAGACCGCCGGCCAGACCGCCTGCGCGCGCCCTGGGCGCATCGATATGGCCGCTGCTCGTCCCATCCCTGAATTCGGCGATCGGGTCGGCGCCGTCGCGCTCATGGTGCCAGAGTCGCAGGAGAACGTCATTGTGACCATCGAATACGGATTGCATCGTCTATCCCGGATGAAGCGCTTGGAGGAGCGGATGGAAAGCGGCCAGAATAGAAAAGCTGGCAGGATTCGCCATACCCAAATGAAAAAAATTTGCATTTGCATGGATTGGAATATTCCAACGCAAAAGGCGGGGTAAAACCCCGCCTCAAGAGCTGCCCGGCAAAGGTGCGCGGCGGAAGCCGCTCCGCATCGCCGGCGATGCGGCACGCGTTTCAGCGCTTGGCCCGCTTCTTCTGGCGATAGACGTCGATGGCGACGGCGGCGACGATGATGAAACCCTTGGCGATTTCCTGATAATAGGCATCGACGTTGAGGAAGGTGAAGCCGGAGATCATGACCCCGAGGATCACGGTGCCGATCACCGTGCCGGCAATGCGCCCGACGCCGCCGGTGAGCGAGGTACCACCGATGACGGCCGCCGCAATCGCGTCCAGTTCGTAGTTCACGCCCATGCCGGCCTGCGCCGTCTGCACGCGGGCCGCCGTGATGATGCCGGCGAGACCGGCCAGAAGCCCCGCAATTGCATAGACCTTGACCAGATGCGCCTCGACATTGATGCCCGATACGCGTGCCGCCTGCACGTTGGCGCCGATCGCATAGGTGAACTTGCCGTAACGCGTGTATCGCAGCACGACATGGAAGATGACCGCGATGATGAGGAAGACGACGACGGGCCAGATTCCTGAACCGATGAAGTTGAACTGGTCGGTCAAGCCCGAGATCGGCTGGCCCTTGGTGTAGAGCTTCGACAGGCCGCGGGCGGAAACCATCATGCCGAGCGTTGCGATGAAGGGAGGGATCTTC
>JASGEG010000100.1:0-3382 GCA_047606605.1 Rhizobium sp. | reverse complement strand
GGGGCCGCTTTCGACCGTTGAGGCACAGCCAGCCAGCGTCGAAACGGCGCCGACACCAGCAAAAGCGAGGAAATTTCGTCGGGAGAAAGATGTAGGCAGGCTCATGTCGACAGCATCATTCCTGTTGGAAGGGAGTGGGAACCCATGACAAACAAAGCCGATTCGGCTTCCCACGAGATTCGCAGAGACAGGAGCGAAATTAAAGAGCGCAACCGGACCCGGCTATCGCACTTATGCAACATCACGAAAATTTGTTATAAACTGTCATTATAAAACGACGATTTCCGTTTTCTCGGGCACTCGATTGTAGAGATCGATCACATCCTGATTCAGCATGCGCACGCATCCCGACGACGCTGCCTTGCCGATCGACTGCCAGTCCGGCGTGCCGTGGACGCGATAAAGCGTGTCCTTGCCGTTCTGGAAAATATAGAGCGCCCGCGCGCCGAGCGGATTGGTCGGACCCGGGTTCATGCCGCCACGCTCGGCCGAGATCGGCCTGATCTGCGGCTCGCGCGCCACCATTTCCGCCGGTGGCGTCCAGCGCGGCCATTTCTGCTTCCACTGGATGACGCCCCTGCCATGCCAGGCATAACCGGCGGCGCCGAGGCCAACGCCATAGCGCATGGCGCGGCCGCCCGGCTCGATGAAATAGAGATAGTGGCTGCGGGTATCGACGACGATCGTGCCGGGCCGCTCATTGGTGCTGTAATCCACCTCCTGGCGCAGGAAGCGCGGATCGATGCGCTTGTAGGGGATGGCCGGCAGGGTGAAATCATCCTCGCTCGTCTGCGCGTACATGGCCTGATGCACGGGATTGAAGGTCGGCAGGCCATAAGTCTGATGAAACTGCGTGCGGAACAGATCGCGCGACTGCGGCACCGGCTGCACCGGCAGGCGCTGCACCTTCTGCGGATCGATGCCCTCCGGCCGGTAGAAGATCGGCGAGGTCTCCTGCACGAACCGATCGGGATCGGTCGCGCCCGTATCGGGAACGAGACTGCAGGCGGACAGCATGGCAAGCGCGGCAGCGGCAGGCAGGTGGCGGGAAACGGACAGAAAAGCGGCCATCATCGAAAACCAGTTGGAACAGGGATCGGTCGGCAGCATCATGACCTGCGCGGCTGGCGCGAAGCTGGCGTCGGATGCGAAGATGGTACGCCGATGCGGCGAACGCCTGTTTTGCACGCGTGGGCTTGGGGCAAAGCTGAACCAGACGGAGCATGGCATCGCCATCGAGCCGCCCCACGCCCGCCGCGCCGCTGATCCGAGCCGCATGGATGCGGAAGAATTACGGTCCGGTGAGTTCGAACCGCTCGACCAGTGCCTGCTGGGTCTTGCCGGCGCGGTGGCGGATCATCAGGAAACGGCCGGCAAAGACGCGGGATGGATCATCGTGCGGAATATGCCAGTGCCCTTCGATTTCGCAGCCGTCCGGGCTCAGATATCCTTCGTAATGGACATTATGCGAGGGATCGCCGCCGTCATAGAGTTTGACGAAAGTCACCAGGTCGCCGCTCCGCCGGCCTTCGACCGACGCATGCGCCTTTACGCCCCGGTGGGCGCGGCGCTGCATGGTTTCGTGGATCGAGCCGGAAAACGAGCCGCCGAATTCGATCAGCGTAGCGAGAAAATGGCTTTCGGGAATCTCATATTTCGCCGGATAGTTATAAATACCGTCCCATACGCCCGTCAGGTTGAAGCTCTTTCCGACCGAACTCACATGCCCTCCCATGCCTTCATATCGCTCCAGTGCCCCAAGCTACCGGGCAGATGAGAAAAAGCAAGCGGCCTGGAGCAATTCCAGGAAAAGTGCGCAAGCGGTTTTCCGTCCGGAATTGCGGCAACACAAAAGGATGGAGCGGTTCCGCGAAACGCTGAACCGTGCTAGCCCGCGATGCCCTTGAAGAACTGGATGCTTTGCTCGACTTCTGCCGGCAAGGCCGAGGTATGGTTGCCCTGAACGGTCGCCACCTCGATCTTCACGCCGCCGGCGGTCGCGCGCTTGGCAAGCAGGGCCGCACGATCATTGAAATGGGCCTCTTCCGTGCCGTGCATCACCTTCATCGGGCATTTGAAGCTATGCGCATAGCAGAGCGGCGAGCGCATCTGGAATTCGCGCGGGTTCTTGGCGTTGAAGCGGATATCCTCGGGATAGCGGTGGAAGAAGGCGAAGGCGTCCGGATTTCCGGAGATCGGCGTGGCGGCTCGGAAACGCTTGGTCGACATGGCCGTCAGCATCGCCAGCGTGCCGCCGACGCTATGACCGGCGAGAAACAGCCGATGCGGATCGACACCGGGCAGATGACGCAGCCGGTCCGACGCGGCCAGCACGTCGGAAACCTCGTCGTAGAAGCCGGAAAAATTGCCCTTCTGGCCGTTTTCGCCGCGCATGGACGGGATCATCAAGACATAACCGGCGTCGATATAGGCCTTCGCGTCGTGCCAATGGCCCTGGCCGATGGCATTGCCGCCATGCAGGAACAGCACCGCCGGCTTCGGTTTCGGCGTGCGCTCGTAGCGCGACACCCAGGCGACCAGCTCGAGTTCGCCGCCAAGACCGCTGCGATAGAAGATCTGCTCGGCGCCGGCGGGCGCGACCAGCGCCTCGTATTTGTCGGGGGCCGGCCCCTTGTTCAGAAGGTCGGTGCGGAACTTGCGGCGCTCCTTGGCATAATCGCCAGCCAGAAGCGGCGGACCGTCCAGCGCTTCCTCGACTTTGGCGGTCAGGGCGGGACTGGTCTCGGCCGACTTTGTCTCGATGAGCCTGGTTTCGGCGGCCTTGGCGATGTTGGGAGCAAAAAGTGTCGCGGCGAGACCGGCAAGAACGGTGCGGCGGCCGGGGCGGAATGCGTTGTCTTCAGACCTTGTCATATGCTCTGTCCAAAAAGCCCCGGCAAAATCAAATCTGCACGGGTTGAAAGACGAGGCCAACTCACATTGTGGTGAGGAATCAGCCTGTCCTTATTCATCAACCGCGGGAGCCTTGGCGTCAATTAGCGCTATCAAACTTTCCAGCCGGTCCGCTTCGTAGGGCGGCTTGTCCGGCCGCAGACGGGCGATGCGCGGAAAGCGCATGGCAACACCGGACTTGTGCCGCGTCGAGCGGTTGATGCCCTCGAAGGCGACCTCGAGCACGAAGCCGAAATCGCGCTCGGCCCGCACGGCGCGCACCGGACCGAAGCGATCGACCGTGTTGTTGCGGACGAACTTGTCGAGCACCTCCAGTTCCGCATCGGTGAAGCCGAAATAGGCCTTGCCAACCGGCACCAATTGTTCGCCTTCCGGCGTCATCGACCAGACGCCGAAGGTGAAATCCGAATAATAGCTGGAGCGCTTGCCATGGCCGCGCTGGGCATACATCAATACGGCATCGACATTG
>JASGEG010000099.1:0-7351 GCA_047606605.1 Rhizobium sp. | reverse complement strand
TCATGGCCTCGCATGACCGACAGATCGGTGCCGAGAAGACGGTTGGCCGAGGTGCCGAACGGAATCTCGCTTTCCGTTCGGCACCTCGGCCAACCGTCTTCTCGGCACCGATCTGTCGGTCATGCGAGGCCATGATGGCGCGCTGGCCGTCAAGGCCGAAGGCAGGGACGAGCCGCTGCCGCTGATCAGGCGTTTCGGTCTTGTCTGGGCGACGCTCGGCACGCCGCCCGGCGGCCTTTTCGACCTGCCGGAAGCCGACGAACCGGATCGCCGCGTCGTCAATTGCGGTTCCGTGACGGTGCGTGCCTCCGGGCTGCGGATTGTCGAAAACTTCCTCGATCTCGCGCATTTCCCCTTCGTCCACACCGATATCCTCGGCGCCGAGCCGCATACCGAGGTGACGCAGTACAATGTCGAGATCCGCCGCGATGTCGATGAAGTCTGGGCGACCAATTGCCAGTTCTTCCAGCCTCAGGCGGCACTTTCGGCGAGCGAAGGCATCATGACCGATTATATCTATCGGGTCATGACCCCGTTCACGACCCTGCTCTACAAGACCTGCCCGAATGCGGCGAACCGCTGGGATGTCATCTGCCTCTTCGTACAGCCGCTCGATCCCGACCGCTGCCGCGCCCACCCCGTCATGTTCCTGATCGATGACGTCTCGACGACGACGGAACTGGTGCATTTCCAGCAGCTCATCTTCCTGCAGGACCGCATCATTCTCGAGAACCAGCGTCCCATCCTGCTGCCGCTGGAGCCGCGCGCGGAAATCCCGACGCGGGCCGATGCCACCTCGATCGCCTATCGTCGCTGGCTGAAGGAAAAGGGCATCACCTACGGCACGACAATCATGGCCGCCTGAAGAGAGAATATAGATGGATTTACGCGGCAAGACGCTGAGCGCGTCGGGATTTCACGCACCCGAGCGCGGGACGATTGATGTTCTGGACGACGTGCTGATCGAAATCGATGCAGGCGGCGCGATCGCCGCCGTTCATCGTCACGGCGAGCCGAATTACCGCAGCATCCGCGATGCCCGAGACGCTTCCGGCGAACTCGTGACCCTGCCGGCCGGCTCCTATATCCTGCCGGGTTTCGTTGACCTGCATGTGCACGCACCGCAATATCCGCAGCTCGGCGATGCGCTCGACGTGCCGCTGGAAGTCTGGCTGCAGAAATATACCTTTCCCCTGGAAGCCCGTTATCGTGATATTGCCTTTGCGCGGCGCGTCTATGGCCTGCTGATCGAGGATCTGCTCGCCAATGGCACCACGACCGCCCTCTACTTCGCCACCATCCATCAGGAGGCGACACGGGCGCTGGTGGATATCTGCCTTGAAAAGGGCCAGCGTGCCCTGATCGGCAAGGTGGCGATGGACAATGCCGACGAGTGCCCGGACTATTATCGCGACCAGTCGCCACGGGAGGCGCTCGACGGCACGCGGGCCTTGATCGATTATGTGCGCGCTCATCCGGACAATCATGAAGCGCGCGTGCTGCCCGTCGTCACACCCCGTTTCATTCCCTCCTGTACCGACGCCACGCTGGAAGGGCTCGGGGAGATCGCCAGGGAATGCGGCTGCCATGTGCAGACCCATTGCTCCGAAAGCGATTGGGCGCATGGCTATGTCCTTGCCCGGCATGGCATGACGGATACGGAGAGCCTGGATCGCTTCGGCCTGCTTGGCCGAAAGAGCGTATTGGCGCATGCGAATTTCCTGACGGCGAAGGATATGGAGACCGTCAGGGCACGCGAGGCCGCCGTCGCCCATTGCCCCCTGTCGAACGCCTATTTCGCCAATGCCGTCTTTCCCCTGCGCGCCGCGCTGGAAAAAGGACTGCATGTCGGTCTCGGCACGGATATTTCCGGCGGTCCGAGCGCCTCGATGATCGAGAATGCCCGCGGCGCGATCCTGGTTTCGCGGATGTTGCAAAGCGGTGTCGATCCGACCCTATCGGCTGCTGCCCGCTCAGTCTTCGGACCGGCCCAGATCGATTTCCGCGATGCCTTCTATATCGCGACCTCGGGCGGCGGTCTTGCGCTCGATCTGCCCGTCGGGCAATTCACGCCGGGTTACCAGTTCGACGCGGTGCTTATCGACGCCGCCGCCGAAAAAGGTACCGTCCGGCTCTTCGACGATCGCGACGAGGGCGAAGGCATCCTGCAGAAAATCATCTACACCGCCTCTAAGTCGAATATCGCGGCCACCTGGGTCGGCGGCCGCAAGGTCTGAGCGGCGGCGGGAGCTACGCAACCTTGCTGATGCGCACCGGCAGCGACTTGTAGGACGGCGTGCCGCTCTGCTTGTCTTGATAGTCGATCGGGATCAGGCAATTTGCTTCCGGATAATAGGCGGCCACCGAGCCCTGCGCGATATCGTAGGAAATCGCCGTCAATGTCAGCCGTCGCCTGGTGCCGGACGGCAAAGCGGTCTCGACTTCTACGAGGTCTCCATGTTCCAGACCGTTGGCCGCCAGGTCGCCATCATTCATGAACAGCACGTCTCGCCGCCCGAAGACGCCGCGATAGCGGTCATCGAGACCATAGATCGTCGTATTGTACTGGTCGTGGCTGCGGATGGTCGCGAGCTTCAGCACGCCGGCATCGGCAAGCGCGGCGTCCTCGTTGAGGCCTGGAAACAGCAGGAATTCCGCCTTGCCCGACGACGTCTTCCACACGCGTTCGGTCGGTCCGATCGGCAGGCGGAACCCGCCGGGCACGCGGATGCGCTCGTTGTAGCGCGCGAAATCGGGAAAGACGATTTCGATCTTGTCGCGGATGCGGTCGTAGTCCTCCACAAGATGCATCCACTCGACCTTGCTGCCGGGCAAGGTCGCCTCGGCCATGGCGGCGACGATCGCCGGCTCGGAGCGCAACTGATCGGAAGCCGGCGTCAGCTTGCCGCGCGAGGCATGCACCATCGACATCGAATCCTCGATCGTCACCGACTGGGGACCTGTCGCCTGAATGTCCTCTTCGGTGCGCCCCAGCACCGGCAGGATGATCGATTCCTTGCCAATCAGCAGGTTCGAGCGGTTGAGCTTGGTGTTCATATGGACGGCGAGATCGAGCTTGCGCATGGCTTGCGCGCAGAGTTCCGGATCGGGAAGCGCGATGGCGAGATTGCCACCGAGACTCAGCAGCACCTTCGAGCGCCCTTCCGCCATCGCCTGCATGCCGGCGACCGCGTCATGGCCATGATGGGCCGGCGGCTTGAAGCCGAAGGCGCGCTCGATGCCAGCGAGCAATGCGGCACTGGGCTTTTCGGTGATCCCGACCGTGCGGTCGCCCTGTACGTTCGAGTGGCCGCGCAGCGGGCAGATGCCGGCGCCGGGCTTGCCGAAATTGCCGCGCAACAGCAGGAGATTGGCGATCTGCTGCACATTGTAGGTGCCCATGGCGTGCTGGGTAATGCCCATGCCGTAGGGAATGATCGTCGCGTTGGATTTGACGTAGGCGGCGGCCACCCGCTCGAGATCGGCGCGCGTCAGGCCGGAGACCCGCTCGATATCGGCCCATTCCGTCTGCTTGAGATCGGCGGCAAGCGCCTCGAAGCCGTTGGTGTGCTCGGCGATGAAGGCATGGTCGATCGCATCCGGCGATATCTCGGCCAGCGCCAGCACCGCTTTCATGATACCCTTCAGGGCTGCCGCGTCGCCGCCGATCTTCACCTGATAATAGGAGGACGCGATCCGCGTCGAACCGAAGGTGCTCATCTCGATCGCGCTCTGCGGATCGGCGAAGCGCTCGAGCGCCCTCTCCTTCAGCGGATTGAAGACGATGATCGGCACGCCGCGCTTGGAGCATTCATGCAGCGTTCCCATCATGCGTGGATGATTGGTGCCGGGATTGTGGCCCATGGAGATGATCAGGTCGCAATGATCGAAATCGTCAAGCGACACCGTGCCCTTGCCGATGCCGATCGAATTCGGCAGGCCGGTGCTGGTCGCCTCGTGGCACATGTTGGAGCAATCGGGGAAATTATTGGTGCCGTACTCGCGCGCATAGAGCTGGAACAGGAAGGCCGCTTCGTTGGAAGCGCGGCCCGACGTATAGAACTCCACCATGTCCGGATCGGGCATGCTGCGCATGACTTCGCCGATGCGTGCAAAGGCGGCATCCCATTCGATCGGGCGATAGCTGTCCGTCGCTCGGTCATAGGCCAGCGGATGCGTCAGGCGGCCGGCATTCTCGAGCTCGTAATCGCTCCATTCAAGCAGCTCGCTGACGGTGTGCTCGGCAAAGAATTCCGGCGTCACGCGCTTGTTCGTCGCTTCCCAGGTCACGGCCTTGGCGCCGTTCTCGCAGAACTGGAAGGTGGAGGTATGCTCCTTGTCCGGCCAGGCGCAGCCGGGGCAATCGAAACCGGTGGGCTTGTTGGTGCGCAGCAGCAGCATCGGCGCTTCCGTGACATCCATCTGCTCGCGAATCGCCTTGGCGGTGGCCTTCAGCGCACCCCAGCCGCCGGCGGGACTGTTATAGGGACGGATACCCGGGACTTGACGTTTCTGCGCCACTGCGCGCTCCTTTGCTTGCCTGCCAGGCCTCCCTCCCCGAGACCGGTCGATAGACGAATATTCTCAGGAGGTTGACGAGTAAAGAGCAATAAATGGATGCGCCGGCGGCACCATCGCAAGAACGCTCATATGCCGGAAACTCAGTTCTTGAAAACCAGGCAGCTGCCGCCCTGCTGGCGGATCTGGGCGCAAACCTGTTCCGCTTCGGTGCGCGTTTCCCGGCCGATGCGGGCGGCATAGCGGATGCGGAAACCGAAGCTGCCGTTGCGCTGGCGCACGATCAGGGGTTTTTCCGTGTTGAGCGGCGCCGAAAGCCTGCTGATATCCTGGACAAAGAGACGACGGGCGGCAGCGGGCTGAAAATGTTCGGCAAGCTGTACGCCCCAGGGCGCCCAGGGCCGTTCCTGCTGCAATGCGACCTGCTTCAGCCGACGCGTGCCGGCAAGCGCCAGGCAGGCCTCCAGGAAAGGTTTGCCCTTATCGAGTTCGGGTGCGGCGATATCGGGCGGATCGTCCTTCCATTGCTCCACCGTATAGGCGGTGATGGCCGTCACATAGCTGCGCGTTTCATAGGGAAGGCTGCCGGAATTGAGGAAATTCGCCAAGCCGTTTTCGCCGGCATTATAGGCTGCGGCCGCAAGCCCGAGATTGCCGAAACGATCGCGCAGTTCATCAAGATAGGTGGCCGCCTTGCCCAAGGCTTCCAGCAGGTCGTAGCTGTCGCGAACACCGCGCAGCCGTGCCGTTCCCGGCATGAATTGCGCTATGCCCTGCGCGCCCTTCGGGCTGACGGCATCGGGCCGGAAAGCGCTTTCGCGCCAGATCAGCCGCGCCAGATAATCCGGCGGCAGCCGGTTGGCATGCGCGAAATATTCGATCGCCCGGCAGAGGTCGCGATTATAGCTGTCCTTGCGGATGCACAGCGTTTCGCCGCTGCCAGTGGTCAATGGCCCGGACAGGCAGGACGGCGGCGCTGCATTCCATTCGGGTTGAGCGCTTGCGGGACAAACGGCCGATATCAGGAAGCCGATGGCTACGGCATATCCGATGAGCTTGGCGGCCAATCCCGACCGAAACTGTCTAGCTGCCATGCGCGCGCAATCCGTGGAGGCCATCAACGCCGGGTCAGCGCTCTCATAGCATCCTTGCCGAACAAGGAAAACCGGAAAGGCGGAAGCGGCGGCGACAGGATCTACCCAGCGAGGCGGCCGCCGCACATCGGCGCCGGCACGCCTGTCGTGCCGGGGAAACTGATCGGCAATCCCCGCAAAACACGCACAGCCAGGAACGCGAAACATTCGGCCTCGACGGCATCGCCGCGCCAGCCGAGCGTTTCCGCGAAAATCGGTTCGGCGCCCGCACGGGTCCGCAGCATCGACATGATCGTCGGATTGCGGCGCCCGCCACCGCTGACCACCAGCTTCGTGGGGCGGCGCGGCAGCAGATCCAGCGCTTTGCCGACAGCCGACGCGGTGAAGGCCGACAAGGTCGCTGCGCCGTCTTCCGGGCTCAGCCCTTCGGCCATGGAGGCACCGAAATCGAAGCGATCGAGCGATTTCGGATAGGGCGCGGTGAGATAGGGATGCTCCAGAAGCTTCGCGAGCCGCGCCTCGTCCACCCTGCCCGCCTTTCCGAGCGCGCCGTCGCGGTCCATGTCTCCAAGGCCGTGGGATTTGACGAAATCATTGAGCGGCGCATTGGCCGGTCCGGTATCGAAGGCGACGAAATTGCCTTCGCCATCCGACCATGTGATGTTCGCGACGCCGCCGAGATTGAGAATGGCCGTGTCACCGCCCGTGCCCGCGCCATGCAGCAGCGCGGTATGATAGGCGGCGGCCAGCGGCGCGCCCTGGCCGCCGGCGCGCACATCGGCGGTGCGGAAATCATAGGCGACTTTCGTGCCGAGGATGGAATGCATGAGTTCGCCGTCGCCGAGCTGGCGCGTATCGCCGGAGCGGCCCTTCTGCGGGGCGCGGTGCAGCACGGTCTGGCCGTGGAAACCGACCACGCCGATATCGGCCATGGTCATGCCGGATGCCTCGACCAGCGCCTTGACGGCGGCGGATTGGGTACGCGTCAGCGCCTCTTGCGCCTCCGCGAAGATCGCCGGCTCCGGTCCGTCGAAATTCCACGCCCTCGCCTGCGTCAGCGTCTCCTCCAGCAGCCTTCTGATCCAGTCCGGATAGGGCGCCAGCTCATAAGGACCGAATTCCGCGATCCGCTCGCCGTCGGTCTTGATCAAGGCGACATCGATATTGCCGTCGAGTACGGTCCCGGTCATCAGACCGACTGCCCAGATTGGTTCCATGATCAAGCTCCTAAGCTCTATTGACGAGATCGCCGACACTCTGTCGAAGCGCAGCGATCCCGCTGTCGAAATGACGTGTCGGATGAATGCGGTTGGTGAGCAGGGTCCAGGCCCTGCCCCTGTCGAAATCGATCCAAAGGCCTGTGCCGGTAAAGCCGGTATGGCCGATCGTGCCCGGCGAGCACAGCCTGCCGCCGGACCAGTCTTCATAGGGACGCTCCCAGCCATGCGTACGGGTCGCCGACAAGGGCGTCCGCATCAGGGCGATGGAGCCTTCGGCTGCGCCGCTCCCATTCAGCAAACTCTCTGCAAAATCAAGGATCGAGGATACCGTGCCGAACAGGCCGGCATGACCGGCGCCCTCAAGTGCCGAACAATTGTCGTCATGGACTTCGCCCGAGAGGACGCGATGGCGCCAGGTGCAGTCCTCTGTCGCGGCCGCCCGATCCGGCGCGGCGGAAAAGGCAAAGCCCGGTCCGGCGTCCATATCGCGGATCGTCTGCCCTGTCAGTCGCTCCAGCG
>JASGEG010000098.1:0-3821 GCA_047606605.1 Rhizobium sp. | reverse complement strand
CTTCTCGCCGTTCCCGCTGCCCTGGTACGAGGGCGTCGAAGTGAACGTTCATAGCGTGATGCAGCTCGGCGTCTGGTGTTCGATCGCCTCGACCATGGCGTTTGCCGCCTTCTATGCCTATCGCGTTTCCATGGAGGCATCGCAGCTTGCCGACGCGTTGTCGGCGACGGAGCTCGTCTTGCAGCGGGAAAAGCACCTGTCGCAGCTCGACGGGCTGGCAGCGGCCGCCGCCCACGAACTCGGCACGCCGCTTGCGACCATCAGCGTCGTCGCCAAGGAGATGGAGCGCGAGCTCAGCCAGGACGACCGGTTCCGCGAGGACGTGGCGCTGCTGCGCAGCCAGAGCGAACGCTGCCGCGATATCCTGCGGCGGCTGACGACGCTGTCCTCCGAGGACGAGGCGCATATGCGGCGCCTCACGCTGTCGTCGATGATGGAGGAGGTCATCGCGCCGCATCGGGAATTCGGCATCCGGCTGGAATTGATCGAAAAGAGCCCGCGTGCCGGCGAGCCGGTGCTCAACCGCAATGCCGGCATCATGTACGGGCTCGGCAATCTCATTGAAAACGCCGTCGACTATGCGCGCAAGAAAGTGACCGTCACGGTGGAATACGACGCGGATACGCTGACCATCGTCATCGAGGACGACGGCAATGGCTACTCGTCCGATATCCTGACGCGGATCGGCGAGCCCTATGTCACGACACGGCAGCGCGACGATACGGCGGGCGGGCTCGGGCTCGGCCTGTTCATCGCCAAGACGCTGCTGGAACGCTCAGGCGCAAACCTCTCCTTCGGCAATCGCGATCCGGAAACGCCGGGCGCCCGCATCCGCGTCGAATGGCCGCGCGTTTTGATCGACAGTAATTCGACAAAATAAGTTTCAGGGCTTAAAACACCGGTCGTTAAAATCAGTTGGATTGTGCAGGCGGTATGCCGCCGGGATGAAGATAATGACGGATAAAGAGCTTGCCGACCCTCATGCGGGAGCCAAGGACGGCGCTGATCATATCGGCCCTGATGCGACACTGTTGATCGTCGACGACGACGGGCCTTTCCTGCGCCGGCTGGCGCGGGCCATGGAGACGCGCGGCTTTGCCGTGGAGACCGCCGAATCCGTCGCGGACGGTGTCGCCAAATCGAAGGCCAATCCGCCGAAATACGCCGTGGTCGACCTTCGCCTCGGCGACGGCACCGGTCTCGAGGTCATCGAAGCCATCCGGCAGCGGCGCGACGACACCCATATCGTCGTGCTGACCGGCTATGGCAATATCGCGACCGCGGTGACCGCCGTGAAGCTCGGAGCGCTCGATTATCTCGCCAAGCCCGCGGATGCCGACGACGTCTATGCGGCGCTGACGCAGCGGCCGGGCGAAAAGGCGGAAGTGCCGGAAAATCCGATGTCGGCGGACCGGGTTCGCTGGGAGCATATCCAGCGCGTCTATGAAATGTGCGAGCGCAACGTCTCCGAGACCGCCCGCCGCCTCAACATGCATCGCCGCACGCTGCAGCGCATCCTCGCCAAGCGCGCGCCGAAATAACCATCATTCTTCGGCTGTAAAAGACTTTCCCGTCGCCCATTCGGCCAAGAGCAGCCGCTGGGCGGCGGCGCGGGAGAAGTTCAGCGTCACCGACTTGCGCGTCGCCGGCGGCAGGCGATGTTCCGGCGCCTCGCGGATCATGTGCGCGCCATAGCCATCCGACAGGAAAAGCCCGCACTCTTCCGGGAAGATATCGAGCGGCACGTCCTTGTGGGTGGCGAAGAACAGGCGGTCGCAATGCTGTCGATAATCCGGCCATTTGCGGTCGACCCGGAAATCCTCGATCGATGTCTTGATCTCGATGATCCAGATCTCGCCCTTCTCGGAGAGGGTGATGAGATCGGCGCGACGGCCGCTCGCCAGCGGCAGTTCCGGCAGGACGGCATGCCGCATCTCGTGCAGCAGAAGCTGCATGCCCTTGCGCACAAGCATAGCCCGTTCCGACTGACGACCGTCTATTAACGGATTATTATTGTAAACGCTCAAAATCGTCATGAATTACCTCGGGAATGAGCGGGAATTGTTGCAAAAAAGCCATGTCGCTTTAATTTGCGCGGCGGGACTATTGTCGTAGTACCGCACCAGCTTGCAAAGCTAAATTTAATGGAAAATAAACCATATTCAAAGATGGTGAATACCATCCCGTTCCCTGCCACAACTTACCAAGAGACTTCCATGCGCATCCGCAATGCTATGACCGCACTCGGCCTTGTCGCAACGCTTGCCACGGCTGGCTACGCCACCACCGCTGCAGCCACGTCGCCCGCCACCGCCAATTCCGCAACCGAAACCGTGAAGACCTTCGATGGCGACTACGGTGTGATCAGTGACAACGGCTTCGAGCTGCCGGCGATCCCGATCCAGAAGGTGAAGCCGCAGTTCCGCCGTCAGATCGTTTCCTACCAGTCCGACGAGGCGGCCGGCACGATCATCGTCAATACGCGCGAACGTCATCTCTATTATATCCTCGGCAACGGCGAAGCGATGCGCTACGGCATCGGCGTCGGCAAGCAGGGCTTTGCCTGGTCCGGCACGGCCTATGTCGCCTGGAAGCAGGAATGGCCGACCTGGCATCCGCCGAAGGAAATGGCGGTCCGCCGTCCGGACATCGCCAAATATGTCGATGGCGGCATGAATCCGGGCCTGTCGAACCCGCTCGGCGCCCGCGCCATGTATCTCTACAATGAAAAGGGCCAGGACACGCTGTTCCGCCTGCACGGCACGCCGGAATGGGCCTCGATCGGCACCGCCGCTTCCTCGGGCTGCATCCGCCTGATGAACCAGGACGTCATCGACCTCTACAGCCGCGTTCTGCCGGGCCACAGCACCAAGGTCGTGGTTATCCAGTAATCGCTGGGTATTGGAATTGAAAAAGGCCGCCGGATGGAAACGTCCGGCGGCCTTTTTGTTTGGAGCCGGTGGCTATCCCTCCTTCTCCCCTCGGGGAGAGGGAATCCCGCCAAGCATCCACCCTCCGCGTCACGAGAGAAGGCTCACCCCGCAAGCTTCGCCTTCAGCTCGATGCGACGGCGATGCAGGACCGGTTCGGTATAGCCGTTCGGCTGCTCGCGGCCCTTCAAGACGAGATCGAGCGCGGCCTGGAAGGCGATGGAGCCGTCGAAATTGCCGGCCATGGCGACATAGAGCGGATCATCGGCGTTCTGCTGATCGACCACGGCGGCCATGCGCTGCATCGTCTCGACGATCTGCGCCTCGGTGATGACCTTGTGATGCAGCCAGTTGGCCATGTGCTGCGCCGAGATGCGCAGCGTGGCGCGGTCCTCCATCAGGCCGATATTGTTGATATCCGGCACCTTGGAGCAGCCGACGCCCTGATCGACCCAGCGGACGACATAGCCGAGGATTCCCTGAGAATTGTTGTCGATCTCGCGCTGGATCTCCTCCGGCGTCCAGTTCGGGCGGGGCGCGACCGGCACGGACAGGATGTCGGACAGCCTGGCGCGGCCGCGGCTCTTCAGGCCCTGCTGGACCTCGGCGACATTGACCTTGTGATAGTGGGTCGCGTGCAGCGTCGCCGCCGTCGGCGACGGCACCCAGGCGGTGTTGGCGCCGGCCTTCGGATGGGCGATCTTCTGCTTCAGCATCGCCGCCATCAGATCCGGCATGGCCCACATGCCCTTGCCGATCTGCGCATGGCCGGACAGGCCGCATTCCAGGCCGATATCGACGTTCCAGTTCTCGTAAGCGGCGATCCAGGCCGCCTGCTTCATGTCGCCCTTGCGGATCATCGGGCCGGCTTCCATCGAGGTATGGATCTCG
>JASGEG010000097.1:0-2821 GCA_047606605.1 Rhizobium sp. | reverse complement strand
CCAGATCTATTCCGGAACGGACTGCGTCATGATCTCGCCGCGCAGAACCGGTCCCTCATCGCCGAAATAGGTTTTCAGCAGCTTCGGGAAGTCGCCGGATTGGTAGAATTCGGTGAGGGTCCGGTCCACGAGAAGCCGGAACGCTGAATCATCGCGTCTGAGGGCTATTCCGTAGGGCTCGTGGGTGAAGAGGCGGTTGCCGATGGCCAGCGTGGCGGGGTTGCGGGCATGGGTGGCAAGGCCGATGAGCAGGGCGCGGTCGGCGAAATAAGCATCGATCTTGTGATTCTCGAGCGCGCTCAGTCCCTCCTGATGCGTGGCAAAATCGGCGACATGCGTTTGCGGGCCGTCCGGGCCGAGGGCGGCGCGTAGCGTTGCGCCCGTTGTCGTGTCGGCGCGCACCCCTATGGTGCTTGCCGGGGGCGATTTGGTATCGGCCGCGCGGGCAGGGCGCTTGTCGAGGAAGAGAACCTGCAGATAGTCGGGGGAATCCTTGCGCAGCAGCGCGCTGGCGCCGGTCAGAAAGACAGGCTGGGAGAAATCGACGCTTTCGCGCCGCGTGAGATTGATGGTAATGGCGCCGCACAGAAGATCGATCTGGCCGTTCTTCACCGCGTCGAAACCGTCGGCGAGGGTGATCTCGACATAATCCCGCTTCAGATTGGGCACCGTGCGTGCGACCGCATCGGCGATCCTGCCACAGAGATCGATGACATATCCTGTCGGATTGCCGTCCTTCTTCTTGAAAGAGAAAGGTGCCTCGTCGATGACATAGCCGAGGCGGATGCTCCCCCTCTGCGATATGAGATCGAGCGTCTGCGCCGCCATGGCCGCATAGGCCGAAAGGCAGAGGGCAAGGCCTGCCAGGAGGGGGCGTCGTGTCGCGCATTTCGCCAGCATGATCCTCATCTCCGCAAGAATAGTAGTGATCGCAAAGGCTTGGCGAAGACTATGGTCTCCCCGCCATTTGTCAACGACGGATTGTCCTTGAAAAAATGCGCGGCCCGCTTGCATATCCCCGCAGCACCGCCGGGCCAATTGTTCCGCCCATCCCCGGATCACGAAGAGTTTCGTTACCAATCCGCCGCTTTTGACCTAACTGGATGTCGAGCACCGGATTCGTAGGAGGACGCCATGAGGATGATCGGCAGCATCATGCGGAAATCGGCCCTGGCCTTCGGCGTCGGGGTCCTTGGGCTGGCAATGGCCGCGGGTGGGCTCGGTGCGTCGCAGGCCCAGGCGCGGACGATTATCGACGACTGGCGGACGGTGCAGCCGCCGCCCGCGCCCTCGCTGAAGCCGGTTACGGTGGATCTGAAGACGACGGCGCTGCTGCTGCTCGATTTCAACGGCGCGCAGGACCCGGCAAAGGGGCCGTGCAACAAGAACACGAAGCCTCGCTGCCTCGCCTCGCTGCCGAAGGTCAAATCCTTGCTGGATGCGGCGCGCGCGAAGGATGTGTTCGTCGTCTACAGCCTCGCCGGCGCCGGCGAACCGCAGGATATCGCGACCGTGCTGGCGCCGCTCGCCAGCGACCCGATCGTCAAATCCGGTCCCGACAAGTTCATCGGCACCAATCTGCGCAGCATCCTGGCCGACAAGGGCATCAAGACCGTGATCGTCACCGGCACGGCATCGGAGGGGGCGGTTCTCGATACTGCCACCGATGCGGCGCTGAACGGCATGAATATCATCCTGCCCGTGGACGGCATGTCGTCGACGGAACCCTATGGCGAGCAATATGTCGCCTGGCACATGGTCAATGCGCCCGGCGTTGCGCAGAAGACGACGCTGACCAGGATCGACATGATCAAGTTCTGAACCCTTGTTGAGGGTAATCCGACAGGATCGCGCCCCAACAACAAACACCCCGCCGTCCTTGTCGGAAGCGGGGTGTCTTTGTTTGATCTGGACGGAAGACCACGCGTATTTCCCGGAATCGCCTAGGCCAGCGTCTCGTCCAGCAAGGTCAGCAGCCGTTTCCAGTGCCGTTCGGCGCCGGTTTCGTTGTAGGCGCCGTGGTCGGGGACGGTCCAGCCATGGCCCATGCCGACATAGTTCTCGATCGCATGGTCGACGCCGCCGATGCGCAGCGCTTCGGCGAGGCGGGCGGATTGTTCCGGCGGGAAGCTGTTGTCGATGCCGGCGACGCCGACATAGAGGCGGGCCTTGATGCTGGCGGCGATGCGATGCGGGCTATCCTCGGCATCGCTGGCGAGATTGCCGCCATGGAAGCTGGCTGCCGCGGCGATACGGTCGGGATAGGATGCGGCCGCCGTCAGCGCGCGGGCGCCGCCCATGCAGTAGCCGACGACGCCCACCGGGCCCGTCGCGCCGGCGTCTGCCAGGGCGTCGAGGAAGACGGCGCTGTCTTGCTTGGTCATCTCCTGCGTCGTGGCGCGCAGCATCGTCATGATCGCCTCGCGGGATACGGGGTCACCGAAGGCGCCACCGCCAAACGGGCCGTATTCGCCGAAGCGATAGAAAAGATCGGGCAGGAGCACGATATAGCCCGCATCCGCAAGCCGCTGCGCCATACCATAAAGCGATGGGCGCGGCCCCATGGCATCCATGTAGAAAATGATGCCGCTTCGGGCGTCGACACCACTATCGGGGCGGAAGAGGGAGGCCTTGGCGGCGCCATCGGCGGTGTTGATTTCGATATCCTGCTTCATCGTCGGATTCCTTGCGGTCATGGTTCGAATATTGCGCCCCGAGCGTGGGCTTAGGAAGCATCGATAAATAGCTGAATCGTAAAATTTCTGGCGGCGGGATTCCCTTTTCTGGCGTTACTTTATAGTGTGGTGGGGTGATTGATTTG
>JASGEG010000096.1:0-4156 GCA_047606605.1 Rhizobium sp. | reverse complement strand
TCCCCGTCGGGGAGAAGGTGCCCGACAGGGCGGATGAGGGGGGCGAGGGGCGAAGCTTCGAGGCCTTGAGTGGCAAGCGAAAGGCAGCCTTACGGTGCAACGCCCCCTCAACCTGCGCTAACGCGCGTCCTTCTCCCCGATGGGGAGAAGGTAAAACCTCTTGCAAGCTCCGCACACCAATCATAGTCACCCACCCGTCATCGGCGGAAAGATGCCGATCTCGCGGGCGCCGGCGATCGGTTCGTCGTGATCGGCATGTTCCATGTCGATGGCGACCCGGATCGCCTCGGGAAACTGAAGCGCGGCTTCATATTCCTCGCCCAAGCCCTTCAAATGACTCAGGAGATCGCCGACCGTGACCACCTCGGTGGGAAGAGAAATCTCTTCCTCTCCCTTGCCGATCCGCTCGCGCACCCAGGCGAAATAGACGAGCTTCGTCATCATTCCTCGTCCACGATATGCTTCAGTCCGGCACGGAAATAATCATAGCCGGTATAGATCGTCAGCAATGCCGCGACCCAAAGCAGGAGAATGCCCATCTCCGTCGTATAGGGTAGCACCTTGTCGCCCGCCGGCCCAGCCAGCAGGAAGGCGATGGCGACGAGCTGCGCCGTGGTCTTCCATTTGGCGATCCGCGTCACCGGCACGCTGACCTTCAGCGCCGCCAGATATTCGCGCAGGCCCGAGACGAGGATTTCGCGGCAGAGAATGATGATCGCCGCCCAGAGCGACCAGCCGGCAATCGTGCCGTCGGCGGCGACCAGCAGCAGGATCGAGGCGACGAGCAGCTTGTCGGCGATCGGGTCCAGCATGCGGCCGATATTCGACGTCTGGTTCCAGATGCGCGCCAGATAGCCATCCAGGAAATCGGTGATCGAGGCGACGATGAAGATCCAGAGCGCGACCCAGCGCGCGAAATCGGACCCTTCCAGCTTGCCTTCGATGAAGAAGCACAGGACGATCAGCGGTACGCAGAGGATACGGCCATAGGTGAGCAGATTGGGGATGCTATATGCGCGCGAAGCCATGGAAATCGTTTCGTTTCGGTTGTCCTACCTGGGACGGAAGGGGCCTGTCGCCAGGCTGCCGTTCCGCTCCAGCTCTTTGATTCGGCATGATCTTACCCAAAAACCGCTCCGCACTTCTTGGGATTATCGCCTAGATGACGGTTTGGGGACCTTACCGTCAATATTGTTTCTGTTTTTTCGCCGTCATTGCGTGGAAATTGCGACGGGTTGTTCTTATTTCGCGGCGTCCTCGTGAAAGTGGTTGTAAACCTGCCGGGCAACAGCCTCGGATATGCCTTCCACCGCCATCAGGTCGGAGAGCGCCGCGCGCGAAACAGCCTTGGCCGTGCCGAAATGCTGGAGCAGCGCCCGCTTGCGCGAGGGACCGATGCCGCCGATCTCGTCCAGCGGGTTCTTCACCATTTCCTTCTTGCGCCGCGCCCGGTGCGAGCCGATGGCGAATCGGTGCGCCTCGTCGCGCATGCGCTGGATGAAATAGAGCACGGGATCGCGCGGCGGCAGAGTGAAGCTGTCGCGGGAAGGCGCGAAGAAGCGCTCGCGGCCGGCTTCGCGGTCGACGCCCTTGGCGACGCCGATGGCGATAACGCTGTCGGTGATCCCGAGTTCCTCAAGGATGGCGCGCACTGCCGTCATCTGCCCCTGGCCGCCGTCGATGAGGACGACGTCGGGCCAGGCGGGGAAGGGCTGGTCGGCGGCATCCGCGGCGGCGGCCTCGGCCGTGCCGCTGCGATCCGGCTTGCCCTCTTCCTTCAGCAGCCGAGAGAAACGCCGGGTCATGACTTCGCGCATCATGCCGAAGTCGTCGCCGGGCGTGATGTCGGTCGATTTGATGTTGAACTTGCGGTACTGGCCTTTGACGAAGCCTTCCGGCCCGGCCACCACCATGCCGCCGACCGCATTCGTCCCCATGATATGGGAGTTGTCGTAGATCTCGATGCGCTGCGGCACATAGGGAAGCTGGAATGTCTCCTTGAAGCCTTCCAGCAGCCGCGATTGCGAGGCGGTTTCGGCGAGCTTGCGGCCATGCGCCTCGCGGGCATTGGCGACGACATGATCGACCAGATCGCGCTTCTCGCCGCGCTGCGGCACGAGGATCGAGACCTTGTGACCCGCCTTCTCGCCGAGGGCGGCCGCCAGCAGCTCGATTTCCTCGATCGTCTCCGACAGCAGGATCTGCCGCGGCACCGGCTTGTCGTCATAGAACTGCGCCAGGAATGCGTTCAGCACCTCTGCGCCCGAGAGCGACGGATCGGCCTTGGGGAAATAGGCGCGGTTGCCCCAGTTCTGGCCGGTGCGGAAGAAGAAGACCTGGATGCAGGAGATGCCGCCCTCATGATGGATGGCGAAGACATCCGCTTCCTCGACGCCGGCGGGATTGATGCCCTGATGGCTCTGCACATGCGAGAGCGCGGCCAGCCGGTCGCGAAAGACGGCGGCGCGTTCGAAATCGAGATCTTCGGCGGCGGCGTTCATGGCTTCGGCCATATGCGCCTTGACGTTCTGGCTCTTGCCGGAGAGGAAGTCTTTGGCCTCCTGCACCAGTTCTCCGTAGCCCGCATCGCTGATCTCGTGCGTGCAGGGCCCGGAACAGCGCTTGATCTGGTAGAGCAGGCAGGGCCGGGTACGCGTTTCGAAGACGCTGTCGGTACAGGTGCGGATCAGGAAGGCGCGCTGCAGCGAATTGATGGTGCGGCCAACGGCGCCGGCCGAGGCGAAGGGACCGAAATAATCGCCCTTGCGGGCGCGGGCGCCGCGATGCTTGAAGATGGCAGGAGCCCGATGATCGCCGGTGATCAGAATATAAGGAAAGGATTTGTCGTCCCGCAGCAGAACATTGAAGCGCGGCCGCAAGCGCTTGATCAGATTCGCTTCCAGCAGCAGCGCTTCGGTTTCCGTCCGTGTGGTGACGAATTCCATATTGGCGGTTTCGCGCACCATGCGGGCGATGCGGTTGGAGTGCACCCGGCCCATGGCATAGTTGGCGACGCGCTTCTTCAGACTGCGTGCCTTGCCGACATAGAGCACGTCGCCGGCTTCGTTGAACATGCGGTAGACGCCGGGGCTGTTCGGCAGCCGCTTGACGAATTCCGCGATCAGTTCCGCGCCGATGAGGCCGGTTTCGTTCCTGCCGCCTTCATTCCAGTCGACGGGCGCGACAGGGGAGGCGCCGGCATCGCCCTCCACCTCGATGTCGTCCTCAATGTCTTCCGATTCGTCGTAGAGAACGCCGCCATCGGGCAGCTTTCGTCCATTCATTCCGCACTCTCCGACACGTCGGGCGTTTCCCAGGCAAGATGCTGGCCGCCGTCGAGCGCTATCATTTGGCCCGTGATCGAGGGCGTGTCAAAAAGAAAGCGGACGGTGCGGCCGAATTCCTCCAGCCCCGGCGCGGCTTTCAATATGAGCCCGTCGATCTGCGCCTGGAAGTCCTCCTCCGTCTGACGGAGGCTGCGAACGGTCGGGCCGGGGCCGATGGCGTTGACGCGCACCTGAGGCGCAAAGCTCTGGGCCATGGTCTGTGTCGCCGTCCAAAGCGCGGCCTTCGACAGCGTATAGGAATAGAAGCGCGGATTGAGCGCCCAGACGCGCTGGTCGACCATGTTGACGATCAGGCCGGGGACACCGTCCGGAAGCTGACGCACGAAATCGGCGGCGAGGATGGACGGGGCGCGAACATGCACGGCGAAATGGGCGTCGAAGGCTGCGGCATCGAAACGGCCGGCGTCGTCACCCTGGAAAACCGAGGCGTTATTCACCAAAAGATCGAGCGGTCCGAGCTCGCGAACGACCCTTTCGATCAGCGACGATGTCTCGGTCGAATTTTGCAGGTCGGCCTTGATCGCAATCGCCTTTTTGCCTGCTTGCCGCAATTTCGCCACGATCTCGCTCGCCTCGGCGAAGGATCGGTTGGCATGCAGCGCGACCGCAAAACCATTGGCGGCCAAATCCTCGGCGATTGCTCTGCCTATTCTTTTTGACGCACCGGTGATCAGCGCGGTGCGTAGTTTTTCCTGGCTCACCATGTTGCCTTTTTCGTCGTCGTTACCCAACTCGACCTCATATGGTGTATCGACGCCCTATATGAGGTCGAGTTGGGTAACGACGACGAAAAAGGCAACATGGTGAGC
>JASGEG010000095.1:0-11242 GCA_047606605.1 Rhizobium sp. | reverse complement strand
CGATATGCCGGCGCTTCCTTTTTAACGAGCTATGCGCCTTTGCGGCTATGCGCGGTCGATCCGGCACTGATAGCAATTGTTGCGCGCCGAGCGGACATGCACATAGGCAATGTTCTCGCGGTTCAGCAATTCCGCCGCATAGGCGGGAATGTCACCGATCGGTGTCACGGCGCCGGTGCCGTAGACGATGCGGTCGTTCTCGCCATAGCCGCGCACGATGAAGTCGGGACTGGTCGTCAGCATCGGCGGCAGCACTTCCGCGGCGGCATAGCGCTGACAAGGAACCTTGTGCAGGAAGACCGGTCCGGTCTCGGCATAGGGCTGCAGCTCCGGAAAGGGCCGATAGGCGAAGACGAGCAGTTCTTCGCCGGCATCGATGTTGCGCAGGCAATGGCGGCAGGGATGGCCGGGACCGTCGGAGATTATCGTCTCCGGCTGGCGGCCATAGGCGTCCATGCCGCCATTCCAGAGGGCCTCGGCATCGGATGTGGGCATGGCGGCGAAAGCGATGGCGGACATGGCAGGTCTCCTTGTTGAGCTATGCCATGTGATGCGCCGTGCAGGCGGGAGAAACCACCCGATTCCTGCGGTCAGCCTCTTTTTGCCAGTTCCAGCAATTCCTTGTCGCTCAAGGGCCGCACGATGCCTTCGCCGGTCGAGACCGGGGAGAAGCCGAACATCTGGTAGAGCTGGAGCGCGCGCGGATGGTCGAGATTGTTGGTCGTCGTGGTGATGCGCTGCGGGCTCAGCGTCCACATGGCGTAGAGCGCCTGCAGCAGGAACCATTTGCCGATGCCGAGGCCAAGCGCATGCTCGATCAGGCCGAAATGGCTGAGCTCGATAGTGTCCTCGTCCTCGCGGAAATATTCGAAAAAGCCGGCCGGCGCCCCGTTGACGTAGAGGATGCTGATATCGTTGCGTTGGTCGTTGAGAACGGTTGTCAGCTCCTCGTCGTTCATGCGCAGCCGCTCGACCCAATGCCAGCGGGCACCGACCTGACGGTAGAGATAGCGATAGAAGGGCAGCGGAATGCCGGGCGCGCGCATGATCGCGGTCTGGATGTTGACGGGCACAGGCAGGCTCGCCTTGGGCGGCGCCGTCATTTCCAGCCGGGTGATATGGACTTTGAGCGAGGAGGGGGTTTTCACGAGGAATGCGCCGATCAGTCTTTGCCGGCGACGATTGGTGTATCCTGCCGGCTGCCCCATTCCGACCAAGAGCCGTCATAGAGGCGGGTGCGGTCGTTGCCGAGCGATTCCAGCGCCAGCGTGATGATGGCGGCGGTAATGCCGGAGCCGCAGGTGGTCACGACCGGCTGGTCGAGGTCGATGCCGGCCTTTTCGATCGTCTCGCGCAGCTCGGGCAGCGACTTGAACTTGCCGCCTACGGCAAAGACGCCGGACGGCAGGTTCTTGGCGCCGGGCATATGGCCGGAGCGCATGCCTTCGCGCGGCTCGGGCTCGGTCGCGGCGAAGCGGCCGGCGCTGCGGGCATCGGCGATCTGCAGCGAGCCGCTATCGACGATCCCGCGCATCTCCTCGAGCGGCACGATGCGGCTCGGATTGAAATTCGGCTTGAAGGTCGCGGGCTCATAGGCGGGCAAGGCGGTTTCCAGCGGCCGTCCCTCGGCTTTCCAACCGTCCAGCCCGCCATCGAGCACGAAGACGTTCCGGGCGCCCATCACCAGATGGAACAGCCACCAGACGCGCGGCGAGGCGAAGAGGCCGGGGCCGTCATAGACGACGATGCGGTCGGTCTCGCTGATGCCGAGCTTGCCGACCTCGGCCGCGAAGAATTCCGGCGAAGGAACCGTATGCGGAAGGCCGGTGGAGTGATCGGCAATCTTGTCCTGATCGAAGCGGATGGCGCCGGGAATATGGCCACTGGCATATTCGGCATCGGCATCGCGCTTCTGCGCCGGCAGGTAGAAGGAGGCATCGAGGATGCGCAGATCCTTGGCGCCAAGCTCGTTCTGCAGCCAATCGGCGGATACGACGAAACGGCTCTTCTCCGCTGTCATGATGGTCTCTCCCTGCGTGCTGTTATTGATAGGGCGTCGGATACCGGTTCCCGCCGGCCTCATGCATCCCCGGCGGGGGCGCCGAAACGGATGCGGAAGCGGCGGTTCTCCTTGCCCTTCTTCTCGATCTTGGCGATGTGGATTGCCCCGACCTCCTGCGTCTCCGACACATGTGTGCCGCCGCAGGGCTGGCTGTCAACGGCGGAGTTCTCGCCGATGCAGACAAGGCTGACGCGCCCGAGGCCCATGGGCGGGCGCACGTTCTTGGATTTGACGATGCCCGGATTGGCCGCAAGCTCCTCGTCGGTGATCCATTGCACGTAGACGGGATGGTTCTCGTTGACGAGCGCCATCATCTTCGCCGTCACCTCGTCCTTGTCGATCGTCTCGCCCATGTCGAAATCGACGCGGCTCTCGTCCTCGCCGACCGCCGCACCCGTGATCGGGTAGGGACAGACGACCGACAGAAGGTGGCAGGCGGTATGCATGCGCATCAGCTTGTAGCGGCGCGTCCAATCGATGTGCAGGACCAGCTTTTCGCCGACGATCGGCAGCGGTTGACCTTCGAGCGGCACATGGATGACGATATCCTTGATCGGTCCATGCTTCGTCTGGCCGAGCATGATTTTCGAGCCGTCGCCGCGTTCCAGGAAGCCGGTATCGCCCGGCTGCCCGCCCGAAGTGGCGTAGAAACAGGTCTGGTCGAGCTCGATGCCCCCGTCCTCGTGAATAGCGGTGACGACGGCCTCCGCGGTCGAGAGATAGAAATCGTCACGATAGAGGGCATTCACCGGCATGATGTCACGCTTGGTTTTCGTAGGGGACCGGAATGTCGGAGCTGGTCTTGAGGTATCCCGGCAGCGGCAGGCCCTTCGATTTCAGGAAGTCCGGATTGAAGAGCTTCGACTGATAGCGGTTGCCGTAATCGCACAGGACGGTCACGATCGTATGGCCGGGGCCGAGATCCTTTGCGAGACGCACGGCGCCGGCGATGTTGATCGCCGTCGAGCCGCCCAGGCAAAGGCCCTCGTGCTCGACCAGGTCGAACACATAGGGCAGCGCTTCCGCATCGGTGATCTGATAGGAGAAGTCGGGCGTGAAGCCCTCCAGGTTCGCCGTCACGCGGCCCTGGCCAATGCCCTCGGTGATCGAGGAGCCGGAGGATTTCAGCTCACCGTTCTTGTAGAATTCGTAAAGAGCGGCGCCTTCCGGGTCGGCGATGCCGATCTTGATGTCCTTGTTGAAGGCATGCAGGCCCATCGCGACGCCGGCCAGCGTGCCGCCGGAACCGACGGAGCAGATGAAGCCGTCGATCTTGCCGTTCGTGTCGGCCCAGATTTCCTTCGCCGTGGTTTCGATATGCGCCTGCCGGTTGGCGACATTGTCGAACTGGTTGGCCCAGATGGCGCCGTTCGGCTCGGTCTTGGCCAGTTGCTCGGCAAGCCGACCGGAAAGCTTCACGTAGTTGTTCGGGTTCTTGTAGGGAACCGCCGGCACTTCCACCAGCTCGGCGCCGAGCAGCTTCAGTGCGTCCTTCTTTTCCTGGCTTTGCGTTTCCGGGATGACGATGACGGTACGATAGCCGAGCGCCTTGGCGACGAGCGTCAGCCCGATGCCGGTATTGCCGGCCGTGCCCTCGACGATGACGCCGCCGGGCCGCAGCAGGCCTTTCCTCTCCGCGTCGCGGATGATGTAGAGGGCGGCGCGGTCCTTGACCGACTGGCCGGGGTTCAGGAATTCCGCCTTGCCGAGAATGGTCGAGCCCGTCGCCTCGGAAGCTCCCTTGAGCTTGATCAGGGGCGTGTTGCCGATCGCTTCTAGGACGGAGGGATGGACGGTCATGGAATCTCTGCCTTCTGTTCAGAACTACTGTAAGAACGGTCTTTTCCCTTCACAAGTCAGGATAGGCAAGAAATTCTGTTCCTCGCGCGCCATGCAAGCCGTAAAATTCGACTTGCATGGTAAAAGCTTGCGAGACGACGCTCGTCGCAAAGCGGGCTCTTTCGGTCATCCGTGCCGAATTCGGCTGCGTCCGTTTCCCGCTGGCCGAAAGCGGCCACAATGATGCGATACTCCTAAAATGCCTGGATAAGTTCGCCCGACCATGGATGTCGGGCAAGAGTCTGCCAAGGAGGAAAGCCATGCGCCCATTCGTCGCCCGCCCCGAACATGGCGTAGTCTGGATCACGGGCGCGAGTTCCGGGCTGGGGCGGGCGCTGGCGCTGAAGCTTGCCGGCGAAGGCTACAAGGTGGCCGTCACCGCGCGCCGCCATGACATGCTGCTGGAGCTGCAGGCGGAAGCGAGCGAATTGCCGGGCAGCATCTTCGTGCTCGACGGCGATGTCACCAGCGCCGAGGACATGGAGCACACCGTCGCCGCCATCGAATACCAGCATGGACCATTGGCGCTGCTGGTATTGAATGCTGGCGTCTACCTGCCGGCGCGCGGCGAGGATTTGAACCATGAGGTGTTCGAGCGAAGCTTCGCAATCAACCTCCATGGCGTCGTCAACTGTCTCGTACCGGCGGTGCGCCACATGCGGGCGAGGGGACATGGGCAGATCGCCATCGTCTCGTCGGCGGCCGGCTATGGCGGGCTGCCGGGCAGTGCGGCCTATGGCGCCACCAAGGCGGCACTGATCAATATGGCGGAAAGCCTGAACTTCGACCTCGGCCGCCTGGGGATTCGCATCCAGCTGGTCACGCCCGGCTTCATCGAGACGCCGCTGACGGCAAAGAACAAATTTCCGATGCCGGGGCTGATCTCGGCCGAAGACGCTGCGGCGGCGGTCGCTGCCGGCCTGAAATCACCGAGCTTCGAGATCAGTTTCCCGAAGAGCTTCACCTACAAGCTCAAACTGATGAAGCTGTTGCCCTACAGCCTTTATTTCCGGATCGTCCGGCGCGTGCTGGGTGCCAGACGTTCGGCTCGTCCGGCGGGCCATCATCCAAACCCGCGCCCGGCAGAGTAGCGGCAAGGACCGTTTTGCGCCGAAAAGCTCCGCCTCTGCCCGCTCCTGTCACCGTCCTGTAATGCAACTTCGCTAGCAGTCCAGCCGATTGGCATGCCCAGAACCGACAGGCGGGGAAGACGAAAATGGCAGAGATTCGGATCGAGCAGGTTCGCAAGGCCTATGGTCGCAACGAGGTCGTGCACGGCGTCGACCTGAGCTTCGACTCCGGCGAATTCGTCGTCATTCTCGGTCCGTCCGGCTGCGGCAAGTCCACCCTGATGCGGATGATCGCCGGACTTGAGGACATCTCTTCGGGCCAGATCATCATCGACGGTAAGGTCGTCAACCAGCTCGAGCCGCGTGAGCGCGGCTGCGCCATGGTCTTTCAGAACTATGCGCTCTATCCGCATATGAATGTCGCCGCCAATATGGGCTATGCGTTGAAGGTCGCCGGCGTGCCGCGCGAGGAGCGCGACCGCCGCATCAAGGAAACGGCGCGCATCGTCGGTCTGGAGGATTTCCTTGCCCGCAAGCCGGCCGAGCTTTCCGGCGGCCAGCGCCAGCGCGTCGCCATGGGCCGGGCCATCATCCGCGAGCCGAAGGTCTTCCTCTTCGACGAGCCGCTGTCCAACCTCGACGCCAAGCTGCGCGTGCAGATGCGCGTCGAGATCCGCCGGCTGCACAAGCGTCTCTCGGCCACCTCCGTCTTCGTCACCCACGATCAGGTGGAAGCCATGACCCTCGCGGACAAGCTGGTGGTCATGTACAAGGGCAATGTCGAGCAGGTTGGAACACCGCTTGAGGTCTACAATAGGCCGCGCACCCGCTTCGTCGGCTCCTTCATCGGCTCGCCGGCCATGAATTTCCTCGAAGGCACCTTCTCGGCCAATGGCGAACAGTTCATCTTCGACGGACTGCCGATCGCCATCGACGCCAATATCGGCAAGCGCCATGCCGGCCAGCCGGTGGCGCTCGGCATCCGTCCGGAACATGCGCGTCTCGTCCCGGCCGGTACGCCAGGCGCCGTTCCCGCCACCGTAGATTTCGTGGAAGAGCTCGGCGCCGGCCGCGTCATCCATTGCGATATCAACGGCTCCAGCTTCGCCGTTGCGGTCGCCGACCACACTACCGGCCAGACGGGGCAGGCCGTGGCGCTGGAGCTGCCGCAAGTCCATACGCATCTCTTCGCACAGGATACCGGCCTGCGGCTCGATGCCGTTGCAGCGGTCACGCCGCTCAAGGTGCTGGTAAACTGATTTCAGACATCAATTTTCAGCAGGAACGCCCGGAAATCTCTACGATTTCCGGGCTTTTTGTTGTTCAGGCTGCGTTGACTGGTGTGGCTTGATAGAGCTCCGAAAACCTGCCGCATTCCCCGAGGAAACACGGCAGGCAATCCGATCACTTCTCGGTGGCGATCACGCCGCGAACGACCCAGCGCTGCATCAGGACGACGACGGCGAGCGGTGGAATCATGACGATGAGCGTGCCGGCCATGGCGATATGCCATTCGGGAAGGCCACCGACGTTCGGGATGAGCTGCTTGAGTTCGGTCACCGCGGTTGCATGGTCCGGATCGGTGGTGACCAGCAGCGGCCAGAGATACTGGTTCCAGGCCCAGAGAAACATGATGGTGCCGAGTGCCGCCATGTTGGTGCGAGACAGCGGCACCAGGATGTCGATGAAGAAGCGCAGCGATCCCGCGCCGTCCATGCGGGCGGCCTCGGTCAGCTCGTCCGGCACCGTCAGGAAGAATTGACGATAGAGGAACGTGCCGGTCGCGGTGGCCACCAGCGGCAGGATCAGGCCGGGATAGGAGTTGAGCAGCCCCAGCTGCAGCGACACCTGAATGCCCGAAACTTTTTCGATCAGCCAGCTGATGCCGGTGACATCGAGAATGGCCTGGTAGGGCGACAAGACATTGGCGGCGACCGCATAGGTCGGCACGATACGCACCTCCAGCGGCAGCATCAGCGTCACGAAGATCAGCCAGAAGATGAGGTGGCGGCCGGGATAGCGGAAATAGACCAGCGAAAAGGCGGTCAGCGCCGAGAGGATCACCTTGCCCGCCGCCACGCCTCCGGCGAAAATCAGGCTGTTCAGCAGCTTGGGGCCGAGATGGGCCGTGGTCCACGCCGTCTTGAGATTGACCCAGAAATCCGTGCCGGGGACCAGCGGCATCGGCACGCGGTTGACGTCGGCGAGATTGTGGGATGCGGCGATCGCAACGATCGCCAGCGGCGTCACCGCCGCCACGAAGCCGAGGAACAGGATCACATGGGTGAAGAAATTGAGAAGGGGAGTGCGCTCGACCATATCAGCCTCAACGGTAATGCACGCGCTTCTCGATGAAGCGGAACTGGAAGATGGTGAGCACGATGATCAGCAGCATCAGAATGATGCTCTGCGCCGCCGCGCCGGAATAATCGAGACCCCTGAAGCCGTCGAAGACGATCTTGTAGACCATGAGGTTGGTGGAGTTGTGCGGGCCGCCCGATGTCATGATATCGACGATGCCGTAGGAATCCTGGAAGCTCTCGGTGATGTTGATGACAAGCAGGAAGAAGATCGTCGGCGTGATCAGCGGGAACTGGATGTCCCAGAAGCGCCGGATGACGCCGGAGCCGTCCATCGCCGCCGCCTCGATCAATGAGCGCGGAATGCCCTGGAAGGCCGCCAGGAAGAAGATGAAGCTGTAGCCGATATATTTCCACGAGAAGGCGGCGATGATCGAGGCCATGGCGGCGTTGCCGTCGAGGCCCGGGTCCCAGAAGCCCGGCCACCAATGATTGACCAGCGACATGAAACCGGCTTCTGGCGCCAGGATGAAGCGGAAGGCCATGGCCGAGGCCGGGGCCGCGATGCCGTAAGGCCAGATCAGCACGACACTGTAGAATTTCGAACCGCGGAGCTGCCGGTCTGTCAGCGCCGCAAGCACCAGCGCGACGCCCATGGCGATGCCGGTGCTGATGGCGGCGAAGATGATGCTGATCGTGACCGAATTCCAGTAATCGGCGCTGGCGAGGATAGATCTGAAATTGTCGAGCCCGACCCAGATATTGCCGCCGCCCCAGGGCTGCTGCAGCGTCAGCGACCAGTAGATCGCCTGGCCCGCCGGCCAATAGAAGAAGGTGAAGATGAGGAGGAGCTGCGGCACTGCGAACAGGATGCCGACACTCCATTTGCTGAAAGTCGTACGCTTTTCCATTGCTTCTTCCGGCGTTGGTCTGATGCCAGTCTCGATCATGACAAACGTCCGCCGGGACATCCCGCCGGACGCTGCTTGTCGCGGCGTTCAGCTTACGGAAGCTGCTTGCCCTTGTAGGTGGCTTCGAAGCGCTCGAGCACGGCGTTGCCGTTCTTGGCGATGTTGTCGATGCCGTCCTGGACGCTGACCTTGTTGGCGAAGATCGCCTGCATCTGGTTGCCGAATTCGGCGCGGATCTGCGTGAAGTTGCCGAGGCGGATGCCGCGGGTGATCGGGGTCGGCTCGGAAGCGGTCAGGCTGGCGATGGCGACTTCGCGGCCCTTGTAGGGAGCCTTGTCGTAGAAACCGCTCGACTTCATGAATTCGAAGCCGGAATTGGTGACCGGGATATAGCCGGTGTTGGTCGACCAGAAGAGGGCGGTCTTGGGGTCGTGGACGAAGTTCAGGAACGCGGCGGCGCCCTTGTATTCGTCAGCCGACTTGCCGGCGAGAACCCAGAGCGAAGCGCCGCCGACGAGCGAATTCTTGCGCGTCGTGCCGGCGTAGACCGGAAGTTCTGCGACATCCCAGTTCATGCCGGCCTTCTGCGTCTTGCCGACCGTGCCGTGGTCGCCGACCGAGGTCATGATCATCTGGCAATCGCCGGCGGCGAAGGCCTGCACCATGTCCTGGCCCAGATCCTTCGACTTGATCTTGATCAGGCCCTGGTCGTACCAGCCCTTGAGGTCGGTGACGTATTTCACGAACAGGGTCTTGTTGACTTCGAGGCGGGCGTCGAGGCCGTCATAGCCGTTGTTCTTGGTGGCGATCGGCTGGTTGTGGATCGCGGAGAACTGCTCCATGAGCTGCCAGCTCTCATTGCCGGAGATGTTGATTGCCATCGGGCAATCATAGCCGGCGCCCTTCAGCGCCTTCATGTCCTCGGCGGCTTCTTCCCAGGTCTTCGGAGCGGCGGTCTTGCCGATCTTGGCGAAGGCGTCCTTGTTCCAATAGAGCAGGGCAGTCGAGGAGTTGAACGGGAAGGAAAGCAGCTCGCCCTTGGACGTCGCATAATAGCGCGCAATACCTGGGAAGTAGTCGTTCCAGTCGATCTTGTAGCCGTTTTCCGACATCAGCTTGCCGGCCGGATAATAGGCGCCGGAGAGCATCATGGTCGCGGTGCCGGCGTCGTAGACCTGGACAACGGCCGGCTGCTTGCCGGCGCGGAAGGCGGCGATGGTGTTCTGCAGGGTGGCGTCGTAATTGCCCTGGCTGGTGCAGACGACTTCGTAGTCCTTCTGCGATTCGTTGAAGTTCTTGCAGAGCGTCTGGACGACGCGCTCCAGGTCGCCCGACAGGCCGAACCAGAAATCGAACTTGGTCGGTGCGGCGGCGGCGGGCAGGGCCAGCGCGACGCTCATGACACCGGCGGCGGCGGCCGAAATGCAATTTTTAAGTTTGGACATATCCCTATTTCCTTTTGAAAAGCTCGGAACCGGTGGCCTTGCGCAAGTCCGCGGCAGCGGCGTTATAGACAAGCTGTGTGACAGTTTGTTGGGGGTGCGAATCTCCCGCGTGGCGGCGGTTTTTCGTCTCTACAGGCGCTTTCAAAGACCTGTTGCGGGTGAGCCGAAGGAAAGGACAGTTGGCGCGGCAACCGTAACTTGATGTCTGTCTAATATTTATCGCGGCGAGGGAAATGCACATGCATCGCCGCTCCCATGTCTTGTCGGGATGACAGGCAATATGATCGGAGCGTCAGTTCTGGTCGCGGTTATACTTGCGCTGATCGCTGCGATCTACCGACATTGATGAGCGCGAAAGCCGACGATCTGGAGCGTTTCCCAGGCCGCATGGATCAAGCGGGCGCGCTTCTTGCCGTTCACTCCCGTCATGTGCATGATCGCCGTCACAATGACGAAAGCGGGGGAGCGAATCCATGGCTGAGAGCGAGCGACAGAAAATGGCGGCCGGCGAATGGTATTGCTGCCTCGATCCCGAGCTGGACGCCTTGCGCGCGACCGCCCGCGACGCCGTGCACCAGCACAATATGATGCCGCCGTCCCAGCGCGGCAGTTTCGGCCCGATGCTGTCGACGCTGTTTGCCGGTGCCGGCGAAGGCACGTTCATCGAGGCGCCGTTTCACTGCACCTATGGCATCAACATCTGGCTCGGCCCCAAGGTCTACCTGAATGCCGGCTGCACCATTCTCGACAGCGCCCCGGTGCGCATCGGCGAGGGCAGCATGCTGGGACCGGGCGTTCAGATCTATTGCCCCGAGCACCACAAGGACCCGGTGCTGCGCAGCACCGGGCTCGAGATCGCGCGGCCGGTCGAGATTGGGAAAAATGTCTGGATCGGCGGCGGCGCCATCATCCTGGGCGGTGTGACGATCGGCGATGGCGCGATCGTCGGTGCCGGTTCGGTGGTCACCAGGAGCGTCAAGGCGGGCGCGATCGTGGTCGGCAATCCCGCCAGGGTCTTGTCCACAGGGTAAGGAGGTGGGACTCAGTTCGCCGGACGGCGCCGTCTTGTCCACCAGACGGCGAAACGGCGACGCCAGCGCCGCACGAGCGGCAGGTCATGCGACAGCACGACGAAGCCGAGCGGCAGCATCCAGAAGCCGAGAATGGGCAGAAAACCGAGGCAGCCGCCGATGATCAGCCCGATGCCGAGCCCGACGCGGGCAAGGCGGGATCTGGGGAGCGGGATGCGGATCGAGCCTATGACAAGCTCGCCCCGGCTGGGATCTATGCCGAAACGCCGGGCCTTTTCACCCCCGTTCCGGCCAGTGTTTTCCGTCGTTCTGGCTTGGTCAGTCATCCACAGGAAATGGTGAGGCGACGAAATAATACAAGGGAAATCGATTTTTTTGAAAAAAGCGCTTGGCAAATCGGGAAAGCATTTGTATTACCCCGCTCACACCGCGCCAAGCGCATTCCCTGGTAGCTCAGCGGTAGAGCATTCGACTGTTAATCGACAGGTCGCCGGTTCGAATCCGGCCCGGGGAGCCATATTATCAAGCATTGCTTGAACCCTTAGGGAGCCTGATCAAACGATCCGGCTCCCTTTTGTTTTTCT
>JASGEG010000094.1:0-5630 GCA_047606605.1 Rhizobium sp. | reverse complement strand
GTTGGAGACGCGCCCATCAGGCAACCGCGCGACGAGCTCATTTGAAAATAAAAATGCAACTGTAATGCTAGAGCAATTCCAGGAAAAGCGCGTGAGCCGCTTTCCGTCCGGAATTGCGTCAAAACAATAAGATAGAGCAGTTCAGCGATTCCATAAGAAGCTGAACTGCTCTGGATCTGGCGAACGTCGCCTCAGCCTTCGAAGCCGAATCTTTCAAGATCGAAGTCATCGTCGACGACGTCGACGCCGGGGTTTTCGGTATCAAGCACGCTCCGCTCCATGGGGAGCGGGGCGCTCACCGGGGTCGGGAGCGTCATTTCCATCGTGACGCCCACGGGCTGCAAAGCCCATGCGACAAGTGCTCCGGCGGTCATGGCGCCGACGCCGGCCGACATCTCCCGCGTCGTCGCTGACGGCGGCGTCGCCAGGGACTGCGGCCTGCCGGCAGCATCCCCGCTTGAAGCCTTGGAATGATCTGAAACAACCAGCTTGCCGGTGGAGTGGCGGCCTACGACCAGGCTTGCAAAGACCATGGGATCGGTCTTGCCGGCTGCAGGCACGACGGCTGCGACGCTGCTCGGCCGGAGCGCCGGCAGGGGAATGGCATAGGCGGCAAGGTCGGCGAAGGGGCTGCTCTTGCTCTCTTCCTCGACCCGCTTGCCGAGTTGAAGCTCCAGTCCTTCCGCGGCCCGATTTCGCGGCGTCGGCGGCAGGAGGGCCGTGACGAGACTGCTGCCCGTCGGGGAGCGCGAGGATGTTGTCGAGGCCGTGACGATGTCGTCGTCATCCATGAGGGCGGCAATCTTGTTGTCGGTGGAGTGCGACCGTCTTTTGGATTGCGCGACGGCCAGTTCGTAGCCGGGAAGCGGCGAACCGCTGGCGGGAAGATGGAGAGTCCGTCCATTTGGAAAGAGCCGGGCGAGCTCCTGGCGCGACATTCTGGGCCAGGCGCGGACATTGCCGACGTCGAGATGGACGAAGGGCGAGCCGGACGTCGGATAGAAGCCGACGCCGCCGACCTGCAGCTGCATGGCTATGCCGCGCAGCGTGGCAAGCTTCACGCCCGGTATATAGAAATCCATGGCTTTGCCGAGCGTATGCTGGCTGTGCTTGGCAACGCCGGAACTGCGCGAGCGGTTTCGCAGCATGTTGTTGGTGGAGGGCGAGCGGTAGGCCGAGACCACGTGAATGGTTTCCGTGGCGCCGCTGCGGCGATAGACCTCCCAGACCAGATCGAGCAGTTCCGGATCGATCTTGGCCGGTTCGTTCTTTCGCCAGTCGCGCAGGAAGCGATTGATCTGTGCCAGGCCCCTCGGGTCGAACTTGCCGTTGCGCTTGAAGACGATGGTCGCCTTTTCTCCGGTATGGGTGAAGAAGAGCTTGAGCGCCCGGTCGTCGGCCGCCGCCTGCGCGGTTCCCGCAAAGGCAGCGAATGCCAGCATCGCGATCAGCACCACGCGATGGGCGATGAACGGGAGAACCATGGAAAGACTTGCCATTGGAATGGCCGTGATCGCTAGGTGCACGGATACGACTTTCGTCCTTGATGAAGAGATACGGAATACCAGGAACGTCCAATCTGCGACGCCGCTTCACCCGCAATTATGGTCAACAGAGTCCTAACGAACTCTTTATGCGCCCTGTTGCGGCCTCCGTTCCCGGTTCCAGTCTCCGCTGAGCGAGCCGCCGGCATGCGTCGACAGCATTAACGAAAGCCTGCTTTTCTCCTGCAATTGCGATCGTTTTTCCTAACGCAAGCTTGGGGGTGGCCTTGCTATAAGCCCTTTCAACGGCATGGTCGGCGTCTGCGAGCGGATGGCGGCTGAAGGGTCGCGTTGCAAGTCTTGCCGGTGCCTGGCGCATGGAACGTCCAGGGCAGGAGGTTCTGGGTGAATCGGGTCGCAAATTTTGCCGTCGTCGCGTCGCGTCGAATGATTTTCGACTTGCCGGTCTGCGATCTCGATTGGGACCATGCGCTGGGCTTCATCAACGAACTGGCCTGTCTTCCGGCGGGCCAGACGGTCATTTCCTTCGTCAACGCCCATAATATGCTGGTGATGCTGCGCGATGCCGACTTTCGCGGCGTCCTGGCGCAGAATCTCGTTCTGCCCGACGGCGTCGGCCTGGATATCGCCTCGAGGATAGCGCATGGAGTGCCCTTTCCGGCCAATCTGAACGGCACCGATTTCGTGCCGGCGCTCCTGACCTTCATGGATCGGCCGAAGCGTATCGGTCTTGTCGGCGGCCATCGTCACGTCATCGAGAAGGCGGCTGCCAATTTCCGCAAGCATGCGCCCTGGCATGAGTTCATCGTCATCTCCGACGGCTTTTTCGGCGAGGCGGGAAGCGAACTGGTGGCGGCGGAGATCGGCCGCCGGAAGATCGACGTGCTGATCGTCGGCATGGGAACGCCGCTGCAGGAAAAATGGGTCGCCGAACATATCAAGCCGCATCACGCACGGCTGGTGATGACGGTCGGCGCGCTCTTCGATTTCGTTTCCGGCACGGTGCCGCGCGCGCCGGCGTTGGTGCGCGCCACGCGTTTCGAATGGGCCTATCGCCTACTTCAGGAGCCGGGTCGGTTGTGGCGGCGCTATGCCATCGGCGTGCCGCTGTTTCTCTTTCAGGTCGCCCGGCACCAGTTCGGCAGCAAACCGCGTATTCAGCGCGCCGCCGAACCGATGCACCTGCCGCAGCTCCCGCCGCCGGACTCGCTCGCCGGCTGATCGTCCGCGGCACCGGGCGTTAACCTTTTCTTTGCCGTGAAAATTTAGAGTGGGTTAACCATTCTGCATCGGTCGCTGACCGCGCGAGACGACCCGCCATGTTCGAAAGCAAGGCCAGGACCAGATCCTATCCCGGCGAGACGGAGGCCCTCCGTCCCGGCCGCGTGGGACGTCATGCCTATCTCGACCGCGGCGAAGACGGCTATCTGGTCGCCGCCAATCTGGAACCGGCCGACAGCCACGGCGTCAGCGACACGCAATTGCTCGCCATCCTCCGCAGGGCTTTGGACGGCGATCCTTACCCCGTCTCGGGAAGGGGAGGTGCCGCGGCAACCGACGTGGAGGCAGCGCCGCCGCTGTCCACCCGCATTCGCGACATCCTCGAAAGCCGCCCCGCCGGCGACGAGGCGCGTGGGGCGCCAGAGCCGGCGGATATCGTCGATCGGCCGCCTGTTTTCGTCGAGAATGCGGACATGCTTCCGCCGGAGCCGCCGATCCCGGCGGTCGCGCCCGCGTCCCGGCGGCGCTGGACTTTCGGATCGGGCTCCATAGCCCTGGTCATGGCCGCCGCGCTGGCCGGCGCCGTCATTCCGGCAGTCCTGGCATCGCCGCCGCGCTATCTCTCCGAGACCGTCCTGGCGGTCGAAGGGCAGGGCGCGGAGCGGCAGGCGCTGCTTGCCGCCACCGGCAAGCGCATCCTGTCGCCCTCCCTGCTGTCCGATCTCGTCGCCCGGCTGAAGCTCGATCGCGATCCGGAATTCACCGGCGGCCGGGCCGGAGCCCTCGGCATAGCCATGGAGCTCATCTCCGGCAGCGGCAATGCCTCGGACGCGCCCTCGCGGGCGCAGGCGGCCCTCCGCAAGGATATTGCCGTCACCGCCGATGCGGCGCGCGGCACGCTGCGGCTCGCCGTCGTCACGGGCGATCCCGCGCGCTCGGCGGAGATCGCCAACCATCTGGCAGCAGCGACCATCTACGATGCCGCCGTCGGGCAAAGTCCGGCCGAGGCGGGTCAGCGCGGTCTGTCCGCGGACAAGAGCCAGAAGGCCCTCGATCAGGCAAAGATGGCGTTGGCGAGCTTCAAGGCGCAATATGGCGACGACAGGATCGCGGCAGCACGCGCTCTTCAGGAGCAGCGGCAGCAATTGGACGAGGACATCAAGGCGTCCGAGGAAATGGTCCTGCACGCAAAGGCCCGCCTCTCGGCGGCGCGATCGGCCACCGCCGCCACGGTCATGAGCGGCGGGCTGCCGGCGGATCTGTCTTCCGCCGGCCTGGAGGATCTGCGCAGCCGCTACAGCGCGGCAAAGCTCGTCCTTTCCGGCCTTTCGAAGGAACTCGGCCCGCGCCATCCCCGGCTGCAGGCGCAGCAGGCGACGGTCGATGGCCTTGCTGCCGAGATGCGCAATCAATTGCAGCGTCTCGTCGTCAGCAGCGACGCGGTGCTCAGGGACGCGCTCGCGAACCAGGCGGCGCTTTCCGAGCGCATGACCGCACTCGGCCGCAGGAGCATCGACGTCGACATGATCAGCCTGGCGCGGCTGGAGGACGATGTCGCGGCCGCTCAAACTCGATATGAGGCCGATCTGCAAGGCACCGATACGATGCCCGGCGAAGCCGCGCCGCGGGTTGTCGTCGCAACACCGGCGACAGCCGCATCGATGCCGCTCGATGATGGTGTTGCAAACCGTCAGGCGGCCGGATTCCTGCTTGGCCTCGGCGCGGCGTTCTGCCTGGTCTTCCTCCGGAAATGGCTGAGCGGTGCGTCGGTTTCGCAGGATCGCGCAGCCGGACCCGCCATCATGCCGGAACCGGTCTTCGATGGCGAGATCGCACCGCTTGCCGCGTCATCGCAGCCGCTGCCGAATATGTCGCAAGCCTATGTCGACGAGGATGTCGTCGCCGACCATCGTTCCGACCAGGTGGACGAATTGACGCAGATCCAGCGCGAATTGACGCTGTTGCGCACCAAGGTCGAGACCTATGCTGCGCGCCGGCAAACCGCCCGTGGGTGATTCTCCTTGCAATTACTGCTTTCAGATACCATAGGGCGTTCATAGGCAAATCCGCCGGGCGGATGACCGGTAGATTGCCGTCGGGATCATATCGGGAGATGAGCGTGACGACTGTAATCGACGGCAAGCAGGCGGCAGCATCGGTGATCGATGCGGTGAAGGTTTCGGCATCGCGGCTTGAGGCCGAGGCGGGTGTGAAGACGGGTCTGGCGGTGGTGATCGTCGGCGACGATCCGGCCAGCCACACCTATGTGGCCTCCAAGAGCCGGATGGCCAAGGAATGCGGCTTCACCTCGATCCAGCACACGCTGCCGGCCGAGACGACGCAAGGCGAGCTGGCAAGACTGGTGGCCTCGCTGAACGAGGACCCGTCGGTCCACGGCATCCTGGTGCAGCTGCCGCTGCCGAAGCATCTGGATGCCGAGCCGATCATCCAGTCGATCCGTCCGGACAAGGATGTCGACGGGCTGCATGTGGTCAATGCCGGCAAGCTTGCGACCGGCGATCTTTCGACCGGCCTGATCTCGTGCACGCCGGCCGGCGCCATGCTTTTGGTGCGGCGTGTGCATGGCGAGGACCTGTCGGGTCTGAACGCGGTGGTGATCGGCCGCTCCAACCTGTTCGGCAAGCCGATGGCGCAATTGCTCCTGAATGCCAATGCGACGGTGACGACGGCGCATTCGCGCACGAAGGATCTGGCAGGCGTTGCCCGCAATGCCGATATTCTGGTGGCGGCGGTGGGACGGCCGGAGATGGTGAAGGCGGACTGGGTGAAGCCCGGTGCCACCGTCATCGATGTCGGCATCAACCGGATCGCCGCACCCGAGCGCGGCGAGGGCAAGAGCCGTCTGGTCGGCGATGTCGCCTATCGCGAGGTGTCCGAGGTTGC
>JASGEG010000093.1:0-4389 GCA_047606605.1 Rhizobium sp. | reverse complement strand
CCCGGAACCACCAATCAGCATAACAGCCAATCCAGGAAACTCTAGAGCGAGAGACTTCGTCGCCAGCAGCGCCGCCGCCCTCGTCAGTGATCGGGCTTATAGACCCTACCCCAGAAACAAGTCAACACTACCAGTGTAAAAATTCTGACATTTTTATAAGCACCTGATTTTACTAGGGGAATTTCGTTGGTGGTCACATGCCAGCGAAAATCGTCCTCTTATGCAGGCTTTTGCGGATTCATTTTACCCGCGATCGGTGAATCCAGCCCATATGAGGCACAGAGCGGCGAAACCGCGCCTCAATATGGGTTTTGCGCCAGCCGGCACCGGCAATTGCCAGTTTCCCGCCCAGCACCTAATAGGAGGTCTATACAATAGAGGAGCGGACAATGCTGGTCCTGAATGAAGAGCAGACACGTAGGGCACTGGCCTGGCCGGCGCTGATCGACGCCATCGCCCGGATGTTTGCCGGCGACTGCGTCATGCCCATGCGGCATCATCACGATATGGAAGTGCCCGGCGAAAGCGACGCGACCCTGCTTCTGATGCCGGCCTGGCTGCCGGGACATTATATGGGCGTGAAAATGGTCACGGTCTTTCCCGACAATGCCACCCGCGCCCTGCCGGCTATCTTCGGCACCTATCTCTTGTCCTCCGGCAGGACCGGCGAGATGCTGGCCGTGATCGACGGCGGCGAACTGACGGCAAGGCGCACGGCCGCCACATCGGCGCTGGCGGCGCGCTACCTCGCCCGGACGGATGCCGAGGAACTGCTGGTCTGCGGCACGGGGCGGCTGTCGTTCAACCTGATCCAGGCCCACGCCGAGGGACGGGCGCTGAAGCGGATCACCATATGGGGCCGCGACCGCGACAAGGCGGAGCGCATCGCCGATGAAGGACGGGCGCTGGGCCTTGAGATCGCAACCGCCGCCGATCTGGAAACGGCCACCCGCACGGCCGACATCATTTCCTGCGGCACGCTGTCGAGCGCACCGCTGATCAAGGGAGACTGGCTGAAGCCCGGCGCCCATCTCGATCTCGTCGGCGGTTTCAAACCGGACATGCGCGAGGCCGATGACATGGCGATCCGCCGGGCGCAGGTTTTCGTCGACACCCGTGCCGGCGCGATGAAGGAGGCCGGCGATATCGTGCAACCCCTGAAGAGCGGCGTATTGACGGAAGCCGCCATTCGCGCCGAACTCAGCGAACTGGTGCGCGGCACCCGGTCGGGCCGCCGGACGGATGACGAGATCACCCTGTTCAAATCGGTGGGTGCGGCGCTCGAGGATCTCGCCGGTGCCATCCTCGCCTATGAATATGCGCAAGGCAGGCCGGCGTGACACGCATGATGCCTCCCCTGCCAGAGCTTCCGGTCTCGCATGTGCTCGCCGATATCGGCGCAGCACTTGCCGGCGAGCGGCGGGCGGTGCTCTCCGCGCCGCCGGGCGCCGGCAAGACGACGCTGGTGCCACTCTACCTGCTGGGCCAGGCCTGGCGCGGCGACGGCAGGATCATCCTGCTGGAACCGCGACGGCTGGCCGCCAGAGCGGCGGCGGCGCGCATGGCCTCGCTGCTGGGCGAACAGGTCGGCGATACCGTCGGCTACCGGATGCGGCTGGACAATCGCATCTCGGCGAAAACGCGCATCGAAGTCGTGACCGAGGGCGTCTTCGCACGCATGATCCTCGACGATCCCGAACTCGCCGGCATCTCAACCGTCATCTTCGACGAATTCCACGAGCGCTCGCTGGATGCCGATTTCGGCCTGGCGCTGGCACTCGACGTGCAATCGGCATTGCGCGACGACCTGCGCATTCTGGTGATGTCGGCAACGCTCGACGTCGAGCGTGTCGCAGGCCTGCTGGACCATCCGCCCGTCATCGAAAGCATGGGACGCAGCTATCCGATCGATATCCGCCATCAGGACCGGCCAGCCGGCGAGCGGATCGAGGACACGGTGACACGGGCAATCCTCGACGCCCATGCCGGCGAACAGGGCTCGATCCTCGCCTTCCTGCCCGGACAGGCCGAGATCACCCGCACCGCCGAACGGCTCGAGGGCCGCGTCGGGCCGGAGACGGTGATTGCGCCCCTCTACGGCAATCTCGGCCAGAAAGAGCAGGACGCGGCGATCCGGCCGACGCCGAAGGGCACGCGCAAGATCGTGCTGGCGACCTCGATCGCCGAAACCTCCATCACCATCGACGGCGTGCGCATCGTCATCGACAGCGGCCTGCAGCGACTGCCGGTGTTCGAGGCGTCGACCGGCATCACCCGGCTGGAGACGGTGCGCGTGTCGCGCGCCTCCGCCGATCAGCGCGCCGGGCGCGCCGGGCGAACGGAACCCGGCATCGCCATCCGCCTCTGGCATCCCGGCCAGACGGCGGCGCTGCCCGCCTTCACGCCGCCGCAGATCCTCTCCAGCGATCTCTCCGGCCTGGCGCTCGATCTTGCCCATTGGGGCGTCCAGGACCCGGCCACGCTTGCCTTTGTCGATCAGCCGCCGGCGACGACACTTGCCGAGGCGCGGGCGCTGCTCAGGCAACTGGGCGCCTTGGACGCCGAAAACGGGCTGACGGCGCGCGGGAGGCTGATGCGCGATCTCGCCTTGCCGCCACGGCTGTCGGCCATGGTGATCTCGGCGGCGGAATTCGGCCAGGCGCGGGAGGCGGCGCTGCTCGCCGTGCTGCTGACGGAACAGGGGCTGGGCGGCCCGAGCGTGGATCTGGAGGAACGGCTGCGGCGGTTCAAGACGGAAAGGGGCGAGCGGGCGGAGGCATCGCGCCGGCTGGCTGGAAGGCTGGCAACGGCGGCCGGCGGAAGCAAGGATGCGGCAGCCGGCGCCCCCATGCTGGCGGGATCGCTGCTGCTGCACGCATTCCCGGACCGCATCGCCCTGCAGCGCGGCGGGCGCGGCCGTTTCGTCATGGCAAACGGGCGCGGCGCCGAATTGCCGGAGACGGAACGCCTGGCCGGCTCGCAGATGCTTGTCGTTGCCGACCTGACCGGCCGGGCGGCTCAAGCCCGTATTCTGGCGGCAGCGGAAATCGCCCGTGGCGATGTCGAGGAGCATCTGCCGGGCGAGATCCGCACGGAAGACCAGAGCCTGTTCGACAAGACAAGCCGGCAGGTACGCGCCCGCCGCGTCACCCGGCTCGGCGCCATTATTTTCGAAGAGACCCCCTTGCCGCGGCCGTCGGGCGACAAGGCAGCAAAAGCCTTGGCCGAGGGCATTCGCGAGCTGGGTCTCGGCGTCCTGCCTTTTTCGAAAGAGGCGACGCAATTGCGAGACCGGATCGGTTTTCTCAACCGGACGATCGGAGAGCCGTGGCCCGGCATGAGCGAGGAGGCCCTGCTGTCGCGGCTCGACGAGTGGTTTACGCCGTTCCAGACCGAGGCGCGCGGCCTTTCCGACATTTCGACGGGTGGGCTCTCCAATGGATTGATGTCGCTGGTGCCGCATGAACTGCAGCGCGACCTCGGCCGGATGGCGCCGACGCATTTCGAGGCACCGACCGGTCAGCGCCATCCGATCCAGTATGATGGCGAGGAACCCTCGCTGACCATCCGGGTTCAGGAATTGTTCGGGCTGAAGCAGCATCCGGCGATCGGCGGCGGCAGGCTGCCGCTGCTGCTGGAGCTGACCTCGCCGGCGCACAGGCCGATCCAGACGACGCGCGACCTGCCCGGCTTCTGGGCCGGCTCATGGAAGGACGTGCGCGCCGACATGCGCGGGCGCTATCCACGGCATCCCTGGCCGGAAGACCCGGCGGATGCGGCGCCGACGACACGAGCCAAGCCGCGCGGGACTTGAGAATGGCCAGTTTTTTTGAAGGATCGGACAAGATGGCGGACGCGGACACCAAGCCGCAAGGCGATCACCACAGCAGCCGGCGATTGAGGCTGCAGACGCTGGTGCGGCTGCGCTGGCTCGCGGTCGGCGGCCAGACGGTCACGGTGATGATCGTCGCCTTCTGGTTGAAATTTCCGATGCCGCTGCTGGCCTGCTGCGTGCTGATCGCCTGCCTCGCCTGGATCAACTTCTTCCTGACGCTGCGCTATCCGCCGACGCACCGCCTGGAGCCGCCGGCTGCCTTCGCGCTGCTCGGCCTCGACCTTCTGCAGCTGTGCGGGCTGCTGCTGATCACCGGCGGACTCGCCAATCCCTTTTCCGCCCTGGTCTGCGTGCCGGTCATCATTTCCTTCGCCTCGCAGCCGATCCGCTACAGCATGGCGCTGATCGTACTGGCGATGATCTGCATCACCGGCCTCGCCTTCTCGCCGTTCCCGCTGCCCTGGTACGAGGGCGTCGAAGTGAACGTTCATAGCGTGATGCAGCTCGGCGTCTGGTGTTCGATCGCCTCGACCATGGCCTTTGCCGCCTTCTAT
>JASGEG010000092.1:0-5683 GCA_047606605.1 Rhizobium sp. | reverse complement strand
CCACCACGCGTGCGAAGGCCCGCATTGCTGATAGCTGGTCCATTTCATGATGCCTTATGACCGCGAAGAAAGCGGTCGATTGTTTGGTTTTATGAATAGTCTTATCGAATATAGGCTACTTATTCTAGCAGCGGAATAACAATATGTTGTTCTCATGATTGTTGCAATGCGGCAAGGGGGCGCCGGACGTCGCATTATCGGGAACGTAATCGCCAAGCCGAATAAAAGGCTTTAGGAAGAGATCACGTTCGATCGACTAGACAAGGATATGAGTTCATGAGCGCGCCGTGGAAAGACGTGATGCTGGAAAACGTGCCCACAGGGCCGGTGGCAGCGAGGGTCTACAACGGCGAAGGTCTCAAGAAGGCGGCACCCATCGTGCTTTATCTGCATGGTGGCGCCTTTCTCGATACCGAACATGCAGCCGACCGACCGGTTGCCGCAAGTCTTGCGGATGCCGGTGCGATCGTGGTCGCGGCTGATTACAGCAGCGACAACCACAATGCCTTTCCGCAGGTGCTGGAATGCGCTTACGGAATCCTCGCCTATCTCAGCAACAAGCGGAACATGCTTGCGCTGGGCGGAGCGAAGAAATCGCTGCTGTTTGTCGCCGGTGAGGAATCGGGTGGCAATGTTGCTGCGGGTGTGGCTTTGAAGGCGCGTGATCAGATGCCTGGTTCGCTGGACGGACAGGTGCTGATATCGCCTTTGCTCGATCCCTTCATGGGGTCGAAATCTTTCCTCCGGGCGGAGGAAAGCGGCATGCGCGAGCGCTGGACGGAAGGCTGGAACCGATACCTGGGTTTTCTGGGCGGTGTCTGCCATCCCTATGCGGCGCCTCGATACTGTTCGCGGCTTTCGGGCCTCGCGCCGGCATTGGTGCTCACGGCCGAGGACGACCCGCTCCGCGACGAGAGCATGGAATACGGCAGCCGCCTCAAAGCAGCCGGCGTCCGTGTTCGCCAGCAAGTTCTCCCCGCCGGGACAGGCTGGCCCACTCTCTACGGCGGGCACTCGAAGGACAAGGCCTCGTGGCAGCAGGATGTTTGCTGCTGTTTCAAGGGGTTTGTCGAGGAAGTGCAGGCTTGACCGACGCGAGCATCCCGCCCGTGAACGGGATCGCGGATTTGGAAGCGATGTTTCGAACAGAATGAGCGGGAGCGATCGCCGCGCAATGCGCCGCGCCAAAGCCTGACGAAATTGAGACGATAGAATTTTCGGCCTCGTGTCCCAAGCCGGGGCCAACAGGAGAAACGAACATGAAGTCCAACGGTAAGCGCTGGGCCCTGTGGGGCGCCGGTCTGAGTATTGCTGCGCTCGTTGCAGGCGCAACCGCCTATCTGGATCTGCCGCGTGGCGCCCAGGCGACGGAGGCTTCTGCCCCGGCTGCCACACCGGCCATCCCCGTCACGGTTGCCGCCGTGCAGGCGAAGGACATCACGACATGGCAGGAGTTTTCCGGCCGTCTCGAAGCCATCGACCGCGTCGAGGTCCGTCCGCGCGTGGCGGGAGCCATCGAGTCGGTGCATTTCCGCGAAGGCGCGCTGATCAAGCAGGGCGACCTGCTGGTGACGATCGATCCCGCACCCTATGAGGCGGCCGTCGCCCAGGCTCAGGCGCAAGCCGGCGCGGCAAAGGCCAGGCTCGACCTTGCCAAGGTCGAAGTCGGCCGGGGCCAGAAGCTCTTCGACAACAAGACGATTTCGCAGAGCGACATGGACACGCGTTCCAGCAACTATGCCGAGGCCGAAGCCAATCTGAAGGCGGCCCAGGCATCGCTGCAGACGGCGCAGCTCAACCTCGACTATACGCAGGTCCGCGCGCCGATCGCGGGTCGCGTCGGCAAGATCGCCGTCACGGTGGGCAATCTCGTCGCCGCCGGTTCCACCTCGCCGGCTCTGACGACGCTGGTTTCGGTCGACCCGATCTATGCGAGCTTCAACGCCAACGAGCAGACCGTGACGCAGGCGCTGGCGCAGCTTCCGGCCAGCGATGGCGCCGCTCCGCCGGTCGAGCAGATCCCCGTCCAGATCGGCACCGCCAGCGACAACGGCACGCCGATCACCGGCAAGCTGCAGCTGATCGACAATGAGGTGGATGCGGCCAGCGGCACGGTCAGCGTCCGCGCCGTCTTCGACAATCCCGGCGGGCGTCTGATCCCGGGTCAGTTCGTGCGTGTGCGCATGGGCCAGCCGAAGGCCGAGAGCAAGCTGGTCATCAGCGAGCGGGCGATCGGCACCGACCAGGACAAGAAGTTCGTCTTCGTGGTCGATGGCGACAACAAGGTGGTCTACCGCCAGATCACCCTTGGCGATACCGCCGAGGGCCAGCGCATCGTCGAGGCCGGCCTGAACGCCGGCGATCGGGTGATCGTCAACGGCTTGCAGCGGGTTCGTCCGGGTGCCGTCGTCGATCCGAAGCTCGAAGAGAAGGTTGCGGCCGCGCAGTAAAACGATGTCGCCGGGAGGCAGCGTCTCCCGGCCGTCGTCTCAATATTCCGATTTTTGATCCGCCCGTGGCGCCTCGCGCCCGCGGGCACGGACCTCGTGTCCTCCAATTCACCCCTGGAGAGGGTTCTGCCATGAACATCTCAAGATTTTTCGTCGATCGTCCGGTGTTTGCCGGTGTGCTGTCGATCCTCATCGTGGTCGCCGGCCTGATCGGTCTTCGGCTGCTGCCGATTTCGGAATATCCGGAAGTCGTGCCGCCGTCGATCGTCGTCACCGCGCAATATCCCGGCGCCAATCCTAAGGTCATCGCCGAAACCGTGGCGACGCCGATCGAGGAGCAGATCAACGGCGTCGAAGGCATGCTCTACATGAGCAGCCAGGCGACATCCGATGGTCTGATGACGCTGACCGTCACCTTCAAGCTCGGCACCGATCCGGACAAGGCACAGCAGCTCGTGCAGAACCGCGTCTCGCAGGCCGAGCCGCGCCTGCCGCAGAACGTGCGCGATCTCGGCATCACCACGGTCAAGAGCTCGCCGGACCTGATGATGGTGGTCAACCTCATCTCGCCGGACAACCGTTACGACATCACCTATCTGCGCAACTACGCGACGCTGAACATCAAGGACCGGCTCGCCCGCATCGACGGCGTCGGCCAGGTCCGCGTGTTCGGGTCGGGCGATTATTCCATGCGCGTCTGGGTCGATCCGCAGAAGGCGGCCGAGCGGGGTCTCGCCGCAAGCGACATCGCCAATGCCATTCGTGCGCAGAACATCCAGGCGGCCGCCGGCATCATCGGCCAGTCGCCGAGCGTTCCCGGCATCGACGTGCAGCTCAACGTCAACGCCCAGGGCCGCCTGACGACGCCGGAGGAATTCGGCAACATCATCGTCAAGAGCGGCAGCAACGGCGAGATCACGCGTCTGCACGATGTCGCGCGCATCGAGCTCGGTGCTGCGGATTATTCGCTGCGCTCGCTGCTCGACGGCAAGCCGGCCGTGGCCGTCCCGGTCTTCCAGTCGCCGGGCTCCAACGCCATCACCATCTCGGACAATGTCGTCAAGACCATGAACGAGCTGCAGACGGCCATGCCCGACGGCGTGAAGTACGAGATCGTCTATGACACCACGCAGTTCGTGCGCTCGTCGATCGACAAGGTCGTGCACACGCTGCTGGAAGCGATCGCGCTCGTCGTCGTCGTCGTCATCCTGTTCCTGCAGACATGGCGTGCCTCGATCATCCCGCTGATCGCCGTTCCGGTATCGATCGTCGGTACGTTCGCGGTGATGTACGTCGCCGGATTCTCGATCAATGCGCTCAGCCTCTTCGGCCTGGTGCTGGCGATCGGTATCGTCGTCGACGACGCCATCGTGGTCGTGGAAAACGTCGAGCGTAACATCGAGAACGGGCTCAGCCCGCGCGATGCGACCTACCGCGCCATGCGGGAAGTCTCCGGCCCGATCGTTGCGATCGCGCTGGTTCTGGTCGCCGTCTTCGTGCCGCTCGCCTTCATCTCGGGCCTGTCGGGCCAGTTCTATCGTCAGTTCGCCCTGACGATCGCAATCTCGACCGTCATCTCCGCCTTCAACTCGCTGACGCTGTCGCCGGCGCTGGCGGCGATGCTGCTCAGGGACCATCATGCGCCGAAGGACATGCTGACGCGCATCATGGATGCTGCCTTCGGCTGGTTCTTCCGCGGCTTCAACAAGGTGTTCCACCGCAGCTCCAATGCCTATGGCAAGGGCGTCGGCGGCATCCTGTCGCTGAAGAGCCTGGTCATGGTCGTCTATCTCGCCCTCATCGGCGCGACCTACTACCTGTTCCAGGCCGTGCCGGGCGGTTTCGTGCCGCAGCAGGACAAGCAGTATCTGATCGGCTTCGCGCAGCTGCCTGACGGCGCGACCCTCGACCGCACGGATGACGTCATCCAGCGGATGAGCAAGATCGCACTGGAACAGCCGGGCGTCGAACATGCGATCGCCTTCCCGGGCCTGTCGATCAACGGCTTCACCAACTCCTCCAACGCCGGCATCGTCTTCGTGACGCTGAAGGCATTCGAGGAGCGCACGACGCCGAATCTTTCGGGCGGCGCCATCGCCATGCAGCTGAACCAGAAGTTCGGCGCGATCCAGGATGCCTTCATCGCCATGTTCCCGCCGCCGCCCGTCCAGGGCCTCGGCACGACCGGCGGCTTCAAGATGCAGATCGAGGACCGCGCCGGTCTCGGCTATCAGGCGCTCGACGAGGCCAACAAGGCCTTCCTCGCCAAGGCCTATCAGACGCCGGAGCTTGCCGGCCTGTTCTCGAGCTACCAGATCAACGTGCCGCAGCTCTTCGCCGATCTCGATCGCGCCAAGGCCGAGCAGCTCGGCGTCTCGGTGACGGATGTCTTCGATACGCTGCAGATCTATCTGGGTTCGCTCTATGTCAACGACTTCAACGCCTTCGGCCGCACCTACAGCGTACGTGTGCAGGCGGACGCCAAGTTCCGTTCGCATGCGGCCGACATCGGCCAGCTGAAGGTCCGCTCGGCGTCGGGCCAGATGATCCCGCTGTCGGCGCTCCTGAAGGTCGAGGCCAGCACCGGCCCTGAACGGACGACGCGCTATAACGGCTTCCTCGCCGCCGATATCAATGGCGGTCCGGCGCCGGGCTTCTCGTCCGGCCAGGCGCAGGCCGCCGTCGAGCGCATCGCCAACGAAACCCTGCCGAAAGGCATCGGTTTCGAGTGGACCGATCTGACCTATCAGCAGATCCTGGCCGGCAGCTCCGGCATCGTGATCTTCCCGCTGGCCCTGCTGCTCGTCTATCTGGTTCTGGCGGCCCAGTACGAGAGCGTCACCCTGCCGCTTGCCATCGTCATGATCGTGCCGATGGGCGTGCTGGCCGCCTTGACGGGCGTCTGGCTGACGGGTGGCGACAACAACATCTTCACGCAGATCGGCCTGATGGTGTTGGTGGGCTTGTCGGCGAAGAACGCGATCCTGATCGTGGAATTCGCCCGCGAGCTGGAATTCGAGGGTCGCACGCCGGTTCAGGCCGCGATCGAGGCCAGCCGCCTGCGTCTGCGTCCGATCCTGATGACCTCCATGGCCTTCATCATGGGTGTCGTGCCGCTGGTCACCTCGACCGGCGCCGGTGCCGAGATGCGCGCCGCCATGGGTGTGGCGGTGTTTGCCGGCATGATCGGCGTCACCTTCTTCGGCATCTTCATGACGCCGGTGTTCTACGTG
>JASGEG010000091.1:0-3954 GCA_047606605.1 Rhizobium sp. | reverse complement strand
CTCCGTCTTATAGGTCGAAACGACGGGAACGCCGGCAAGACCCAGCTCCAGAATCACCGTACCAGAGGCTGCCATAGCCGCATCCGCTTCCGCAAATGCCCGCCATTTCGCCTCTTGGCCGACGAAGACATCCGGCTTGACGCTCCAGCTTTCGAGAAGAGAGCGCACCAACGCCTCCTGCCGCGGGACGGTGGGCAGCACGAAGCGAACGCAATCATTTCGCCGGCTAAGTTCCGTTGCCGCCTGCTCGAATACCGGCAGAAGCTGGCGGATTTCGGAGGCGCGTGAACCTGGAAGCAGCAAAATCGTCTTGTCACCAGCCGGTGCGCTCATGGAGCGAAGCGCGCGCTGGCGGCGTGTCTCGAGCAGGTTCGGGTCCACCGTCAGCCGATGGCCGACATAGGTTGTCGCCGGTCCCGCCAGCCGCTGCATCGCCGTCGGCTCGAACGGCAGGAAAGCCAGCACATGATCGACATAGGCGAGCATCTTCTGGGCGCGGTATTCCTTCCACGCCCAGACGCTGGGGCAGACGTAATTGACGATCGGCAGATCCGGCAGAGCCGCCCGCACCTTCCTGGCAACACGATGGGTGAAATCCGGGCTGTCGATGATCAAAAGCACATCCGGCCTGGCCGCGATGATGGCATTCGCCGTCTGCTTGATGCGGGCAAGCAGCTTTGGCAGGCGTTTGATCACCTGCGAAAAGCCCATGATCGACAGTTCGGAATAATCGAACAGCGATTGCAGGCCCTGCGCCTCCAGCGCCTCGCCGCCAACGCCGATCAATTCGACAGGCCCATCATGGCGGCGCTTCAATGCGGCGACGAGATCGCCACCGAGCAGATCGCCCGAGACTTCGCCGGCAACGACAGCGAGTTTCAACGGCTTTCCGGTCACATGAACCCCTCTGCGCCAAGACCCCGGTCGATACCGCAAACAAAAATGCCGGCTTCATCGGCGGCTGCGATCATCGCATCCCGATCCAGCACCAGCGCCCTGCCCGCCTCGACCGCAACGCCGGCGAGACCAGCCTTCTTGGCATTCAAAATGGTGGAAACACCGATCGACGGCAGATCGGCACGCACATCCTGCTGCGGCTTGCAAAGCTTGACCAGAACGCCGCGCCGACGCGTCGAGATGCGCCCTTCGGCCCGCAGGCCGGCGACGCGCTCGATCATCTTGTCGGTGCCTTCGGCGCCCTCGAGCGCCACGACGCGGCCGCCAACACTGACGGCACCTTGGCCAACATCCAGCAGCCCCAGGGCATCAGCCGCCTTCGCGCCCTGCGCGATGTCGCGGAAATCTTCTTTCGACGGGGAAACGCGGCCGAGCGGCCCGGTGGTCGCCAGCAGGTCCGGCGCGATCTCATGGGCGCCGACAACGCGCACGCCGCCTGCCTCGATCAGCCGGATGACCATCTGCAAAACGGCGTTGTCGCCACCAGACAGGAGAGTGCGGATAGTCGAAGGCAGTTCCTTGATCACCCGCCAGGTCGGATGAATCTCGCGCCAGGGCGGGCGACGGGCAACACCGCCCGACATGACGACACGATCGACACCATAGCGGCGAAACATGGCTTCGAGGCCGGCAAAATTGCCGACGCCGAGATTGGCATGATCGAAAGCGGACCAATCGCGGTCTGCCTCGTCCGTCAGTGCGATGATGACCGGGTTTTCGCCAGCCTGGCGGGCAGCCTCGGCCACATAGGCCGGCAAAAATCCGCTGCCTGCGATGATCGCCAGCCGGCCCTTGTCGGTCTGACCAATCGCGGCCACTTCAGCCCTTACCGCGATTGGGCGAGGACAGCGCGCGGTCGCTATCGGCGGCAATGAAATCAAGGATTTCCATCGCTTCCTTGCAGTCGGCATATTCTTCGCGGATCGCCGCCGCATTGTCGCGGATCGAGCCTTCGCCTTCGAAAATGCTCTTATAGGCGCGGCGAACCCGATGAATGACCGAACGTTCGATGCCGGCGCGGGTCATGCCGACAATGTTCAGGCCGGACAGGACGCCCGGGTTTCCATTCAGCATGCCATAGGGAATGACGTCGTAGCTGGCGGCCGAGAGACCGCCGATGAAGGCCTGCCGGCCGATGCGGGTAAACTGATGCACCGCGCAGCCGCCGCCGAGAATGGCGCGGTCTTCAACGGTGACATGTCCGGCCAGCATGACGTTATTCGACATGATGACATTGTTGCCGACGCGGCAATCATGGGCGACATGCGAATTGGCCAGGAACAGGTTGTTGTTGCCGACGATCGTCTTGCCGCCGTAATCGGCCGTGCCGGTATTGATCGTCACGCCTTCGCGGATCGTGCAATTCTCGCCGACATCCAGCGTCGTCTCCTCGCCGGCGTGATGCACGCTCTGAGGATCACCGCCAACGACGGCCATGGGGAAAATCTTCGTGCCCTTGCCGATCGTCGTCCGGCCGGTCACGACCGCATGCGTCAGCAGTTGAACGGAATCATGCAGCACGACCTTCGGGCCGACATGGCAGAACGGACCAACGACAACATTCTCGCCGATGACCGCCCCGTCCTCGACAACCGCGAGCTTATGAATGCGCGCGCTTTTTGCAATGCTGCTCATGCCTGGTCCTGATCCTTCCGTACGATCATCGCACCGATATCGGCCTCGGCGACCACCGAACCGTCAACCTTGGCGTCGCAATGGAACTTCCAGATCGTGCCGCGCTGCTTCTGCTTGACGACGTGGAACTCCACGCGGTCACCAGGCACGACCGGCTTGCGGAAACGGGCATTGTCGATCGTCATGAAATAGACGAGGTTGCCGCCGATGCCGTCCTTGCGGGCGCAGATCGCGCCTGCCGTCTGCGCCATGCCTTCGATCAGAAGCACGCCCGGCATGATCGGCGATTCCGGAAAGTGCCCGGTAAACTGCGGCTCGTTGGCCGTGACATTCTTGATGCCGATGGCGGAATTGTCGCTATCGATCTCGATGATCTTGTCGACCATCAGGAAAGGATAGCGATGCGGCAGCAGCTTCATGATCTCGATAATGTCAGCCGACGACAGCGACGTCTTGGCGTCTTCAGTCATTCTCCGCACTCCCGTCCTTCTTTTCCCTGGCTCCTGACCGCTTTGCGATCTCCGCCGACTCTCTTAGAAAATCCCACAAAGGCCGCGCCGGAAGACCCGCATAGCGCTCACCCGCGGGGATACTGTTCATGACACCGCTCTTGGCGCCGATCTGAACGCCATCACCGATATGGATATGGCCGTTCAAGCCGGCCTGGCCACCGATCTGGACGCCATCGCCGATCACCGTGCTGCCGGCGATGCCGACCTGGCTGACGATGGCGCAATGACGGCCGATGCGGACGTTATGTCCGATCTGCACCTGATTGTCGATCTTGGTGCCCTCGCCGATCACGGTATCGTCCATGGTACCGCGATCGATGGTCGTATTGGCGCCGATCTCGACATTGTCCTGGATGATGACGCGACCGATCTGCACGATCTTGATCATGCCGCGCGGCCCCGGCGCATAGCCGAAGCCGTCCTGGCCGATGCGGGCGCCATTGTGAATGATGACACCATTGCCAAGATAGGAGCAGAGAATGCTGGCGCCGCCGCCGATCGTGCAATTGCGCCCGATCTTGACGCCCGGTCCGATCATGGCATTGGCACCGATGCGCGTCCCCTCGCCGATCTCGGCACCCGGCCCGACCACCGCGCCCGGCTCCACGCCGACATTCGCTTCTAGCCTGGCCGTCGCATCGACGGAAGCAGCCGGCGAAATCACCGCCGGCGTCGACGTCAGCGCAATCGGACGCATGGCTTGCGGATGCAGCAAAGCACCGGTCAGCGCGAAATCGGTATGCGGCTTCCTGGATAGAAGAACGGGGATATGCTCGGGCACGAAAGATTTCAGCGCCGGCAGGCAGATGATCGCCGAAGCCCGACAGGTCTCCAGCTCGGCGCGATTCTT
>JASGEG010000090.1:0-5356 GCA_047606605.1 Rhizobium sp. | reverse complement strand
TGCCGATGCCGTCGCCGGGAATGAGAGCGATGCTGTAGGTCTTCATGTCGTATCCTCAAATATTGATCAGCACGGACTTGCTGCGGCGATTGGCAAGATAGGCGTCACGGCCGAGATCCTTGCCGATACCGGAGCTCTTGTAGCCGCCGGTCGGCAGAATGTGATCGCGCGAGCGTCCATAGCGATTGACCCAGACGGTGCCGGCCTGAAGCTGGCGCGTGACGCGCACGGCACGGGAAAGATCCCGCGTGAACAGCCCCGCCGCAAGCCCGTAGGTCGGATGATCGGCAAGCGCGAGCGCTTCTTCCTCGGTTTCGAAGGTCTGGAGCGTCAGCACCGGCCCGAAGATTTCCTCGGTGACGGCAGGCGATGCCTGGTCGACACCGGCAAGCAGTGTCGGGGCGTAGAAATAGCCCGGCCGATCCAGCCGCGAGCCGCCCGTCAGGCATTCGGCGCCGGCATCGATCGAGGCTTGGACGAGCCGGTCGATGCGGTTGATCTGACGTTCCGAGATGATCGGCGAATATTGGCTTTTCTCGTCCCAGGTCGGGCCGGGGCTGATATTGCGCATATGCGCCAGGATCGCTTGCGCCAGCGGCTCGGCGATCGAGCGCTCGGCAATCAGCCGCGAGCCGGCAACGCAGGCCTGGCCGGCATTGGAGAGGATATTGCGGGCAATCGCCTCGGCGGCGAGCGCGAGGTCGGCGTCGGCGAAGACCACTTGCGGGCTCTTGCCGCCGAGTTCCAGCGTCATCGGCTTGACGCCGGTGCGCGCGATATTCTCCATGATCGCCGAACCGGCGGATGTCGAGCCGGTGAAGCTGATCTTGCCGATGCCGGGATGGCCGGTGATTGCCGCGCCTGTCGTCGGGCCGTCGCCGAGAACGATGTTGATCAGGCCGGCGGGAATGCCGGCGCGCACCGACAGCTCCGCCATGTAGAGCGTCGAAAACGGTGTCATTTCCGAGGGTTTGAGCACGATGGCGTTGCCGGCCGCAAGTGCGGGACCGATCTTCCAGCCGGCCATGGAAATCGGAAAATTCCAGGGGGTGATCGCACCCACGACCCCATAGGGCTCCGTCATGATCATGCCGAGGCTTTTGCCGTCGGTCGGAACGAGATCGCTGCCTTCCTTGTCGGCGAATTCGGCGAAGAAACGGATCTGTTCGGCGGTGATGGCGACATCGCCGGCGATGAGATGCCCGACCGGACGGGTGGAGGACACAGCCTCCAGCCGGGCAAGATTGACGGCCTCTTCTTGCATGAGGTCGGCCCAGCGCACCAGGGCCTTGGTCCGCTCGCGTGGCCGCAGATTGGCCCAGCCGCTTGCCTTCAGCGCCTCCCTGGCCGCTTCGACGGCCTGATCGACCACATCCTTCCCGGCGATCGGGCAGTCGGCGAAGGCTGCGCCGTCCGACGGTCGGTGCATGGTCATTTCGCCTCTTGCGACCACATAGTGGCCGCCGATGAAATGTCCGCGTGGGAGATCGAGCGAATCTGGATCGAAACTGAGGGTCATGACTGGTCCTTGACGCCGGGTAGGACCAGACTACCGCCAGGCCGCTGGCAGTTTCGGTCGAGTGCTGGCGGTGTCGCGACGGAATATCCCGTTTGCCGCCGTTGTTTCAGCGCAAGATTCGGCGGCCTGCGCAGAGATTCTGCGGAGTGCCGACGATCGGGCTTTCGCCCATCATTGCCATGTCCGCCAAACCGGAAACGACAGCGATGCCCTCTTCGAGCCTCGACAGATTTTCACAGCCGACGGCGATGGATTGTCGCGGCGAGGTCGGCAAAGGCCTCGGTAATTCCTGCTCCGGTCTTTGCACTCACGCGTTCGACATTCGACAACGCAAGTCCGTCGGTTTGTGTCGTCGCTTCCGCGAGATCGATCTTGTTGACGAGGGACTTGTAGGGTCTCCCTGGGAATCGCGAGGCAAAGCCGCTGGCCAGTTCGTTCATGCGCGTGATCGTTTGGGGACGCGTCGCATCCGAAACGATGATCGCGGCAGACGCGCCGGCGACGTAGACGGTATCAAAGATGCGCGTGCCGAAATCGCCATCGGTGTCCCAAAGCACCAGGCGTATCGGCTCGCCCGCGCCGGTGGCAGGCGCGGGGACATCGTAGCTGAGAATCTCCACGCCAAGCGTTGTCTTGTATTGTCCGTCGAAGCGATCATGCACGAGCCTGTACAAGATCGATGTCTTGCCAACGCCCATATCGCCAAGCAGCATAACCTTCGTTGTCAGCATCATTGCGCGGGTTCGGTTTGAAACACGTTCTCGAAAGTGACCCGGCGGTTTGCACCGCCGCCTGCGCCTATCTTGTCAGAAATCGGCATGGCTGCCGAGCGGGAAACGACAAACAATCGGGCAGGCGCAATCCCCAGAGCTTTCAATCTCTCCATCACCGTCTCGGCCCTCTTGCCGGCCAGCACTTTGTTGCTTGCCTCAGATCCGCTCTCGTCGGCATAGCCGACGATCCGGATTCTCAGATCATTGCCTGAAAGTAAAGCGGCCAACTGCCCGATCTGCTGTTCGGCCGCCCCGGCATCGGCAAATTCGGCGCCATCGCCGAAAAAAATCGCTGTCGTGGCCATGAAGCGATCAAGCCGTTGGGCCGCTGAGTCGACCATGGCCTGCAGCCCGGCATATTGCTGCTCCCGGGAACCCGCTTCGGTCGCGATCGCGGCCCGCGTTTCCTCAAGGCTTGCCTGCAGGCGCGATTGCAGGTCGGCATATTGCTTGGCGAGGCTGGTCGATTGCTGATTTCTGGTGTCGGCTTGCGCGACAGTCGCGGCGCGCATTTCTTCATTGCTTGCCTGCAGCCGATCAAGGGCTTGCCGCATAGCGGCAATATCGCTCTGCAATGCCGCAAACTGTTCCGGTCCGGGCACGACGCCGATGCGGTTGACGATCCGGTACGGGGCGGCGGCCTTGGCCAGGGCCGTGACGACGGGGGCGGCATTCAGGCTGCTCGGCTCGATACCGGAAACCACAAGGCTTCGGTCGCCATGGTCGAAATCCAGCCGCAGCGGAAACGACGCCAGCTGCGGCTGCTCCTGCGCCAGTCGCTGCAGGACGTCATGCGTTCGCCGCTCCAGCATCGTCCGGGTCACGAAGCCGGCGGCCAGCCAGACAAGCAGCGCGGCGGCAAGGACAGCGAGCGTCAGCAAAATGACCTTTCCGTTGCGGCCTGTCTTCTTGCTGGGGGAGGGATCGGCCTCGATGGCAAAGGCCAATGTGGCGAGCCGGGCGGCGTCGCTCTCGCCGTCGCGATCGATGGTTTCGATTTCGTCGAAAAAAAGCGCGTTGATCCGGGCTTCGTCGGCAGGGCGCAAAAGGCCGGTGCATTCGGCCGCCAGGATGAAGCGTGGCGATGCGCTGAGGGTGATCTGCCGTCCGCCGAAGTCGAGTTTTTGCAGGGTCCCTTCGCCGGCCAGGGCCTGAACGGAAAATTCAAGGATCGCCGCGACCATCGCGCTCAGCAGATCCGCCCGCTCGTCGCGGTCTCCCTCCGGTGTCCATTCCGCGACCAGGCGTCCGGCGCCGCGTTCGATGAGCAACAGCCGGCGCACACGCGGCGGGTTGGAATTCGCCAGCACGAACTCGCTGATCGGACGGCCGGTCATCAGAGACTTGACGCGTCCGATCCAAAGCTCCATCGAGGTCAGGCTATTCAGGCGCTGCTCGAGAATAGCAACGAGCTGCCTGAAGGCGTTCGCCACTGCCGCGCTGACCATCCGCCCGGTAATCGGGTAGAGCGCCTCGACCATCATATCGCGCGAATTGGCAATCTCGCTCCTGATGGCGGAAACGACCGAGGGGGCTATGGCGTTCGCAAGGGCGCGCGGTTCGTTGACCTCGGCGCGCTCCAGCGCCGCGATCAATATATCCGCGGTTGCCACTTCAAGGCGGTCGGCGCCTCCGAGATATTGCCGCAGGGACGCAACATCCGTCTCCAGGTTACCGAGACGCGCCGCCTCCGATTGAAAGAGCAACGTCTTGAGCTGCTCGATTTCAGGGGTCTGGCCGACAGCACGGGCCATCCTATCGTCCCGTGCCGCCAGATCCCAGCCTGCTGATGGTTGCACCGAGCTCCGAAATCGCGGTCCCGACGTCGCGATGCGACGCGAGGCGCTTTTCTTCCGTCGTGCGCTCGAGCTCGTGTATCTTGGCCTGCATGGCCTCCAGCTCCTTTGCGAACTCCGCCTGAAGCTGCTTGATAATGGTCTGCATCTCGTCGCGCAGACCGGCCAGTCTGCTCTCGATCGATCGCTGCGCGCCACCGAAGAGGAGATCGCGGACCTGATCGATCGTCGCTTCGGCGTTCACCGCCACGTCCTGCTCGTTGCCTGAAGCGGCATCGGTTGAATTTTTTCGATTTTGTTCGTTGCCAGCCATGGAGATCCTCGGTTGTCTGCCACAATTGCGATCATCATTAATCAATCAAAATTAGTTTACTATATTAGAAAATTTAATCACAGCGTGATCAATCCGCAAAAAATAAGCCGTGCAAAATAGCACTAAGTTTCGATTAATTTATTGTTTTTATGGCCAGTTCCGTCCGGTTTCTGGCGCCGCGCTTTTCCAGGATCGCGCTCACATAATTCTTCACCGTTCCTTCGGCCAGATGCAGCTGTCTGCCGATCTCGCGATTGCTCTTGCCTGCAATAATGAGATTGAGAATTGCATTCTCACGCGCCGTCAAGGCGGCGCGAGCCGGCGGGCTTGACGGCGCGGTTTGCGGGCGCAGCCGCTTGAACTCGTCGAGAATGCGGGCGGCCACGGTGGGCGAAAGCGCAGATTGGCCGTTGGCCACCGCCCGGACCGTTGCGGCGATCTCGTCGATCCTGGCATCCTTCAGCAAATATGCCTTCGCGCCCGCGCTGACGGCTTCAAAGATCAACTCGTCGGTCTCGAACGTGGTCAGGACGACAATATTGATATTCGGAAACTCGCGAAGAATCCGGCGGGTCGCGGCGACGCCGTCGATCCGCGGCATCTGCAGGTCCATCAAAATGACATCCGGCCGATAGCGGCGCGCAAATTCGATCGCCTGCTCGCCATCGGCTGCCCCGCCGACGATTTCGAAATCGCCGTTTTGCTGTGCGAGCAGCGTGACGAGCCCCTCCCGGATCAAGGTCTGATCTTCGGCGATCAGCACGCGCAGATTTCGGTCTGTTTCAGCTTGTAGCGTCATTGTTTCCGTCGTCCCGCATGTCCACGCTCGGCGTCTGCGAGAGCGCTTGAGGGCCGTGCCGCGGTGGACCGGATCGCAGGCAAGGATATGCGAACCAGCGTACCCTTTCCATGAGCGCTCTCCACAACGCAACTCCCATTGGAGAGTGCCGCAAAC
>JASGEG010000089.1:0-4222 GCA_047606605.1 Rhizobium sp. | reverse complement strand
CCCTATGTTGCCCGCGGCCATCACCCCGCGGCTCCATCGACCGCCATCGCCGGCGAGCCGCGGGAGCATCGGCACGGCGCGAAAGCATATGAACCGGCGCTCTATCGCCGCGATCCCGGCAATCGCGGCGACGCCGTCCAAACCTCTGATTTTCAATAGATCGACGAGTGAAGAATGTCCGCCCCATTGGTCTCCGTGCTGCTGCCAGTCTATAATGGCGAACCCTATATCGCCGCCGCGATCGAGAGCGTCCTGCGGCAGGATTACAAGCGCCTGGACGTCATTGCCATCGACGATGGCTCCACCGATCGCTCGCTTGATATCCTGCAGCGCTATCGGCAGGCGGACGGCCGGCTGCGCATCGTCTCGCGGGAAAACCGCGGCCTCATCGCGACCCTCAACGAAGGCATGACCATGGCGAAGGGCGAGCTGATCGCCCGGATGGATGCCGACGATATCGCCTATCCCAATCGTTTTTCGCGCCAGATCGCCCTGTTCCAGGAGCAGCCCCGGCTCGCGATCAGCGGTACGGGAGTCGATCGGCTCATCGGCGATCGCGTCGTGCGCGGCACGCCCAATCCGATCCACCAATCGGCGGACTGGCAGGTCCTCTCGATGTTCTACACCGTCTTCATGCACTCGACGGTGATGTACAACCGCAACATCATCCCGGCCGACATGCTGACCTATGACGCAAGCTACGTGCACGCGGAGGACTTCGATCTGTTCCGGCGCATCACCCGCGCCTTTCCCGCTGCCATGATCGACGACAGCCTGGTTGCCTACCGTGTGCACGACGAAAGCGTCACCAACAAGCACAAGCGGCCGATGCGCCGGACGCATCTGAAGATCGCCGCCGAGAATCTGGAACGGGAAGCGCTGATCGACGATCCCGAGGCGCTGCACGCCATCGGCGCGACGGTGACGCCGGATACGGTGCGGCGTGTCGCCGACTGTCTTCGCGCCATCGAGGCGAAGATCGCCGCACGCGGCGCACCGTCCCTCGCAAGCTACGAGGAAGGGCTGATGTGCTTCTTCTATTTCCTCTATCAGCTCATCGCCGACGAGAAGCAGCCGCGGCTCACGCATCAATTCCTGACGCAGACCGGCAAATGGCACACGATCCGGCGGCGGGAACGCTATGGCTTGCGCGCCGCCGCCTACGCGCCCTGGTGCAGCCGCATCTGGAGCGACGCCAGCCTGCGCCTCGATGCGCTGGCGCGCTACAGGCAATCGGTGCCGGCCAGGAGCCTGCCCTCGCTGCAGGGGCTTGCCTGACATGGCCGGGGAACATTCCGAAACCCTGCGGGAGCGCGCAGAGCCGTCCGCAAATCCGCCTCGATCTCCCGCCGCCCGCGAGCCTACGGCGAGTTTCATCGTCTGTACCCGCAATCGCGCCGAAGCGCTCGAGGCCTGCATCCGATCGATCGAAGCCACCTGCCGCCTGCATGCTTCGATCACCAGCGAGCTTATCGTGGTCGACAACGGCTCGGCCGACGACACCGCCGAGCGACTGGCCCGCATCGCCGCCACAGCGGACATGACGATCATCGCCGTGACGGAACCGCGCCGTGGCCTGGCTGCCGCCCGCAATACCGGGATGGAGCGGTCGCGCGGGCGCATCCTGATCTTCATCGACGACGATTGCGAAGTGGACCAGCACTATCTGCGGGATCTCGAACGTCATTATCTGAACGACGAAGGCTGCGTTATCCGGGGCGGCCGCGTCGAGCTGGGCAATCCGCTCGATCTGCCGTTTACGATCAAGCGATCATCGCAACAGGCCCGCTTCACGCCCGACATCCATCCGGGTGGATTCATTCTGGGCTGCAACATGACGATGAACCGGGAAGCCGCCCTGCGTGTGGGCCGTTTCGACGAGCGCTTCGGCGCCGGCAGCGTCCTGCAATCGGCCGAGGATACCGATTATATCGTCCGCGCCTTCCAGCTCGGCATTCCCATCGAATATGTGCCCGACATGAGCGTTCTCCATTATCATGGGCGCAATACGCGGGAGGCGATCGAGCGGCTCCACCGCAATTACAGCCTCGGAAACGGCGGGCTTTGCCTGAAGCACCTGTTCAAGGCTCCTTGGCTGTTGCGGCATTTCTACTGGACTTTTCGCGCGGCCTGGCGGGAATCATGGGGCGGATCGCGCTTCGATCCGGAAGTGTCCTTGTCTCATTGGCCGATCGTGTCCATGAATCTGCTGGGTGCTGCCGAATTTGCGCGGCTCGCCGTGACCAGCCGGCCGCGGCAGCCGGAAATGGACCAGATCAAACAGGCAACCCGTTCGCTGAGGTGATCCGCCATGCTGAAACTCCTCCTGCCGGGCCTGCTGATCCTGCGCCAGGCGCTTGGCCGGCAGACGCGCCTGCTGCCGGTCGTCGTCGTTTTCGGCCTGATCGGCGCCGTGCTCGAAGGCACCGGCATCGGCCTCATCATCCCGATGCTGAGCATCATCGGCGGTCAGAAGGACCCGACGGGCCTCGGCGGATTTTCCGCTCTCTTCCAGCAGGTGGGCTCAGGCCTGGATGACCGGCAGCGCCTGATGGCGATTGCCGCCTGCATCCTGGCGCTCATCACGCTGAAGAACATCCTTGCCTTCGCCAATACGGCGCTCACCACCTTCATCTATGGCAAGGCCGGCCACGCGATCCGCAGTGCGCTGGCCGACCAGCTCCTGAAAATCGGCTACCCCTTCTTCCTGCAGGAAAGCCCCGGTCGGCTGTTGAACATCATCTCCAACGAATCCTGGCGGGCATCGGACGCGATACAGACGGTGCTCGGCGCAATCGTGAACGCCTCGGCGGCGATCATCCTGCTGGCCTTCCTGCTGCTGCTGTCCTGGCAGATGACACTCTGCGTCGCGATCGGACTCGTCCTCGTCCAGGTCGCCCATGCCGCCCTTTCCTCCACGCTGAAAATGCCGAGCCGCGACGTCACCTCCTTCAACAACGAGCTTGCCAGCCGGATGCTGCATCTCGTCCATGCCGGACGGCTGATCCGCGCCTTCGGTCAGGAGGCGCGCGAGAAGGCGATCTTCGACGGAGCGTCAAACGCTGTCAGGAAGGCAGGCTTCATCCTGCAGACCCGCCAGGGTGCCCTGCCCCCGCTCACCGAAGTCCTGCATTCCGCCCTCTTCCTTGCGGTCGTCGTCAGCGCCTGGTCCTTTGGCGTCAGCTTTCCGATCATCGTCGCCTTCGTCGTCCTGCTCTACCGGTTGCAGCCGCATGTGCGGTCCTTGCAGCTGGCCTGGAGCCAGGTGCAGGGCTGGAGCGGGTCGCTGGAGGAGGTCCGTTGGCTGCTGGATTCCGCCGGCAAGCCGAAACCGCCGGCGGGCAGCGAGCCGGCGCATACGCTCCGCAAGGACATCAAGTTCGAGGGCGTGAGCTTCAAATATCCGGGCTCGGCTTCGCGGCCCATCGTGCTGCGCTCGGCCAGCTTCGATATCCGCCAGGGCCGCTCCACCGCGATCATCGGCCGGTCCGGCGCGGGAAAGACGACGATCGTCAATCTCCTCTGCCGCTTTGTCGAACCGGACGAGGGCGCGATCCTGATCGACGGGCTGCCGCTCGGCCGCATCGACCCTGCCCAATGGCGCGACCGGATCGCGCTCGCCAGCCAGGACCTGGAACTGGTGGACGGAACCATCCTCGACAATATCGCCTATGGGCGGAGTGCGTCGCCCGCCGACGTGGAGCAAGCCGCCAGGCTTGCCGAAGCCCATGACTTCATCAGGACGCTGCCCGAAGGCTATGACACGGTCGTCGGCTATCGCGGCGCCAGCCTGTCGGCCGGCCAACGGCAGCGGATCGCGCTGGCAAGGGCGCTCGTGCGCAATCCCGACATTCTCATCCTCGATGAAGCCACCAATGCCATGGACGGCCTGTCGGAAGCCGCCATCGTCGAAACCCTGAGATTGCGAGCCGGACGCCGCACGACGATCGTGATCAGCCACCATCGCAGCACCATCTCGTTCTGCGACGACGTCGTCATCCTCGGCAGCGGCCGCGTCCGCAACCAGACCCCCTTCGCCGAGGTCGCATCCCTGAGCATGGATCAGCTCTACGAGCATGAGGTGCTGGAGAAGCCGTAAGTCCGCTGGGAGCACCTTTCGGGAATGCAGCGACCGTCTTTCAGGGGATCAATACGACCTTTCCGCCGACATTGCGGGATTCCAGCGCCTCATGCGCGCGCCAGGCGTCGCGCAATGCGAATT
>JASGEG010000088.1:0-25336 GCA_047606605.1 Rhizobium sp. | reverse complement strand
GTTGGTTTCAAATTTTGGCACCATTTTAGCCGTCATTAGCCGACATAGAGCCGGCGTTCGGTGCCATGACGAGCCGGGCCTTGACGAAACCTTGAACGGCTTCGTCCATTGCCCGCCAATCATTGAGCTGATTGCTGGAAAAGCGATACAATACGCTGAGATCCTTGCCGATCCTGACATCGCGCTGGCAATCCCCGCTGGTCGCCTGATCGGACGAGGCGGGCAGGATGCAGCGCACGGCATAATCGGGCTCATTGGCGCGGGGCGCGGTCAGCAGCACCTCGCCGCTATAGCCGGCATCGGCGCGCAGGCGATGGCCCGTCAAACCGTAAGGGCCGGCGAATGCCTCACCCTCCATCAGATGCGAATAGATCGGCTCCAGCCGGCCGGACATGTCGCGCGACATCGTGCTCTGGCTGAGCTGGAGAAATATCAGCGGCGAGGATTGCGAGACATCGTCGAAGCGCAGCCGGTCGGCGTCGCTGTATCCCTGCATCTGCGGCCAGGTCAGATAAAGATCGATGCGTTCGGCGGCGCCATCGATCCTCTGACTCGGAAAGCGAATCGTATTGGCGCCAAGCCGCAGCGTATCTTCCCCGATCGTGACGGTGACCGGCTGGGCGCTCGCCGTGTGGCCGGCAAGCGAGATCTTTTCCCCGAGCCAGTGGCCGCCGGCGGTGATGGCAAGCGTCAATCCCGCAAGCACGGCGACGCCTGCCGTCAAACGGTAGACAAGACCGCTCGATATCAGCGGCCGTTCGTCGATCATGGAGGCGGACGACAGAGGAGGGGTCATGCGCTTGCCTTCGGTTTCGAGCCGCCTCGAACATCACCTTTTCAATGATGCCCCGGCGGCAAAGGACCCTGATGAGTCCCGTTGCCGAATGATTGTCGCCATCATGGTTAACGAGCGGTTAAAAATAGGCGGGCTTGCTGTTTAATAGCGTGTGCGCGATGCGAATGGCTGCAAGGAAAGAGCCGTCCCCGGGACAGCGGGAACGGCTCGAGGCGCCGGTCAGGACAGAAATGCGGGGACAGACCGGTGCCCCAGACCCGGATCGCCGACGCTAGGCCGCCAGCGATCTCAAGGTGGTCGAATAGCTTATTTCAAGCTGCCGACCGCGACGGCGCGGCCATCCTGGATCTTGACCCAGCGGGCCGGATCGTCGGCGGACTGGCGCTTGAGGAAGGTGTACTCGGTGTCCGACCAGAGTTTTACCTTGTTGCGCATGTTGTCGAGAACGAAATCGCCGCGGTCGGTGCGCACGGTCAGCACGGCGTGGCCTTCGCCGTTCGGCTGCAAAACGACGGTCATCAGCAGGTCTGAGGGCGAGAAGCCGGCTTCGATCAGCTCCTTGCGCTTCAGAAGCGCGAAATCCTCGCAATCGCCGGCGACGGTCGGGATCGCCCATTTTTCCTCGACGCCGTAGAGATCCATGTCGGTCATCGGCTTGATCGTCGTATTGACCGTGTAGTTGATCTTCAGAATGGTCTTCCAGCTGTCCTCGGTGAGGATGGCGGGACCGGCATCGCCGCCCGCATAGGCACATTCCTTCGGGTTCTCCTTGCAGAACTGATAATGACCGATCGGCGGAGCGGCGTCGCCCGTGATCGTCATGTTGGCAGGCGTCGCATGGGCGAGGCCGAGACAGCCGAAGGTGAAGAGAGCTATTGCGGCGTAACCGCGCAGAAGGAAGTGAAAGCTCATGTCCGTGTCCCTGTTTTATTGGGACCAGAATGACATGCAGGCTTTTATCCCACGCAAAATTACGCAGTCAAATTAAGTGCTTAGTTGAATCAAATACCGCGAAAATTATCATAAAACTTGAATCAAATTCGAGATAAACCGGAAAGGAGAGCTGAAAAACCTTCCGCGTCGGGAAATGCGGCAGGAAATAGTATATCCATTTGTTTTCAAAGAATTTTTCCGAGATATTCATCCGCATCGTCTCTCAACGACTTCCTGGATCGCGGGTGAGGGCATCGTCCTCATCTCGTTGCCGGGACCGTGCCGGGGCCGCAAATTTCCGCACGTCGTGCCATTTTGAAACAGAGCGCCGGAAATTATTTTTGGATTTTTTACCGCCCTCAGGCGAGCGCGCGGAACGCGTCGGTCGCCGCAACGATGGCCGCGGCCATCTCCGATGTCCCTGGCGAATGCGTCGCATTGGGAACGATGACGAGCCGTGCCGCCGGCCAGGCCTGCGATAATTCCCAGGCCGTCGTCATAGGCCCCTCGAGATCGAGCCTGCCCTGGATCATCGTGCAGGGAATGCCGTTCAGCCTCTCGACATCGCGCAATATCTGTCCGTCCTCCAGCCAGCCGATATGATGGAAGTAATGCGTGATGATGCGGGCTCTCGCCGTAACGTAGTGCGGGTCGGACCAGCGCTCCGGCAGGCTCGCACGCGGATCGAGGCTGCCTCCCATTCATGCCAGTCCCGGGCTGCCTTGACGTGAACGGCCGGGTCGGGATCGCGAAGAAGGTGGTAATAGGCCGTCACCAGATCGCTGTCCCGCATATCCTGCGGGACAGCGGCGCGAAAGCGTGCCCATTCGGCGGGAAAGAATCGAGCGAGCCCCTTGTAGAGCCAGTCGATTTCCGATTGGCGGGTCATGGTCACGCCGGTAACGACGAGCGCGGTGACGCGTTGCGGATGGGCCTGGGCATAGAGCAGCGCCAGGGTGCATCCCCAGGAATTGCCGAAGACCACCCAGCGCTCGATGCCAAGGAAGCTCCGGAGCCGCTCGATATCGGCCACGAGATGCCAGGTCGTATTGGCGCTCAGATCGGCCTTCGGCTCCGATGCATGCGGCAGGCTGTCGCCGCAACCGCGCTGATCGAACTGGACGATGCGATAGTGATGCGGATCGAAGAAGCGGCGGATGCTGGCGGAGCTGCCCGATCCCGGACCGCCATGCAGGATCAGGACCGGTATGCCGCCGGGATTTCCCGATTGCATCCAGTGAATGCTGTTGGCATCGCCAACGTCGAGCATGCCCCGATCATAGGGCTCGATTTCCGGATAGAGCGTCTTCATGGGCGGCCACGTTGTTGGCGGGTGAAACGCCTCTGTTTCCAGAAGCAACGTGACGGCAGAATGACGCGATCAGAGGAATTCGCGCAATGTCTCGCGCGATTGTACCGACAGGAACTCCACGGCGACGCCTTCGATGAAATGGCGCACGACGCGGCCGCGCATGTTGCCGAGGCGGACCGGCGTTCCGATCGGGGGGCGCGCTTCCACATCGACGGCGGCGCCGGAGAGGGAAAGGTCCATGATACGGCAGACATAGCAGGTGCCGTCTTCCAGCGTCAGCTCGCTTTGGGTCGTGCGCGGCGTCAAACGATCATGACGGCGATCCTCCGGCAGGCCGAGCTCATGCTTGTTGGCAAGCCAGGTGAGCTGGGCGGCGAGCTTCTCGCGCTTGCGGTCGGTGGCATTGATCGACATGGTGAAACCACGACCGTCGACGGCAACGACATTGCCCTCGACGCGGCCGAGATGGTCGATATAGGCGACGACGCGCTCATCGGCGCGCGGACGTCCCAGGCAGGTGACATACATGTCGCCCGGCGACATATCCGTGACCATGCATTCGAACTCTTCGTAGCTGGCCAGCATCAGGCGACCCTGCATATTGATCGGAACCCGCTGAAAGGTCCGCTGATCGTTGCGGGTCGCAGTCCGTGCCGTCAGATTGGAGCGCGTCGACTGATCTGGCTGGAATGAATGCATGAAAAAGCTTCTTCAACCGATTATGATTTGCTGCAATCATTAGCCGAAACTTCTTAAAGCAAGGTTGTCTTTTCGGACCAGCAACTTAGAAAGGACGGCTAAATCTGTCTCGCGATGAAGCAACAGGCCCCTGATCGCGGGTGACGGGCTTGGGATTCAGAAGCCGCCGCATCAATTCTCCGATCCCGGCGGCCCTATCGCGTGGCGGGGCCAAATCGACCGGATCGGGATGCGGCGGCGCTTCGATGGCGCGGGCGGGGCGCTCATACAGCAGGCGGCTACGGTCGAGCGCCAGGAACTCCAGCCGCTCATTGCCGAGCCATGCCATTTGCGCCGCCGGCGTCAGACAGCCGAGCAGGCGATCGCAGGAATCGGCGGATGACCGCAGCGGCATCAGCACCATTTCGAAGGCCATGTGCCGTCCGCCAATGCTGTAGCCGGTGACGTTGATCAGCGCAGGCACGACATATTCCATGACGCCGGTTGCAATGCCCACGGGATCGCTGGCCTGACTGCCGGCCCACAGTGCCTCGAAACTTTCGCCGCGGATCTCGCGCCCCATGAGGCTGCAGATCGCCGTTCCGGCCAGCCGAAAACGCGGTGCCGCATCCGGCATGCGCTCCAGAATGAAGAGTTGCGGCAGGATATGGCGGACCGCGGCGGGCTGTATCAAATTGCGCAGGGGCGCATCCGCAGTGCCGCGAAGCTGCTCCCAGTAGGTAAATATCTCGATGCTCGGCTTGTGGCGCATGATGCGTCCGTGTCCCATTTCGGTTCAAATTTCGGGGCGTTCGTCACCCTTGCACCTTACCTAGCGTATTTCATGCCAAGCCGGACCCGTTAGGGTTAACAGAGCGTTTCGCTTGCCTTCTCCGCATGGCGATGGAAGAAATGCACCATCACTTCATGAGGGTGACCTTCAGCACGAACTGACGGACGCGGGATAAAAGCCATTGCGGCCGACCCCGGCGAGGAGCGTCCGAACAAGCCGTCCATCTCGGACGGCTTTTTTTTTGAATTTTGCTGCGCTATGTCTCGGTTCCCTTTACAGGACAGCAGAGCAAGACATGGACGATGCAGAGGCGCCGCGCCGCCAGCCAGACGATCCTCGGCCGCCGCAGCGCGTTCCGGCTTTCAACCTTCCGCCGGTCATTCTGGCAAGCCTGGCGCTGCTGATTGCCGTCTTCGCGATCCAGAACCTGCCCTGGTGGTCGGACGATACGCTGAACTGGCTCTATTTCACCTTCAGCTTCATGCCGGCGCGCTATGCCTTTCCGCTGTCGCAGCAGGGGCTGGAATGGCTGTGGACGCCGGTCACCTATTCGCTGCTGCATGGCGGCATCGAGCATATCGTCTTCAACGGACTGTGGCTGATGGTCTTCGCCGCGCCTGTGGCACGGCGTATCGGCGCGGTGCGCTACGTCCTCTTCTGGGTGTTTTCGGCAGCGGCGGCCGCTTTCCTGCATGCCGCGCTCTATTGGGGCGACCAGACCTTGCTGATCGGCGCATCGGGCGTGGTCTCGGCTCTGATGGGTGCCGCCTGCCGCTTCGCCTTTCCGGCCATGGATGGGCGGCGCGGCGGCATGCGCCAGGCACATCTCAATCCGCGCCTGTCGATCCTCGGATCGCTGCGCAGCCGCACGGTCGTCGCCTATATCGTCATGTGGGTCGCCGGCAATGCGCTCGTCGCCTTCGGCATCACGCTTGTCGGCGACAGTTCGCAACGGGTCGCCTGGGATGCCCACATCGGTGGTTTCCTGTTCGGTTTCCTGCTGTTCGCGCTGTTCGACCGCCAGCCCGGTATCGAAGTCGAAAACTCCGCCACTTCGGCGGAATGAAGCTGTTGCTTTCTTGTCTCCATAGGCGCAAGATTCCTTCTTATCGGCCGTGCGAACGAGGAGATGAGCGCGACCGGTGAGGGGCGTCGGACCGGAATCTGGGGTGATTTCGGAACAAAGCCGGGGCTCGGATGTTCACTGTGCTTTCGAGATTGGAGGATCGAATGTCAGTTTCCGTAAAGGCCATACTCGACACCAAGGGCCGCGATGTCGTTACCACCGGGGGTAATACGACGGTCGCGGAGGCCGCCAGGATTCTCAACGAGAATCGTATCGGCGCCATCGTTGTCGTCGGCATGGCGGGCAAGATTTCCGGCATCTTTACCGAGCGCGACGTGGTCAACGCTGTCGCCAAGCATGGTCACGATTGCCTCGATCAACCCATCGCCTCGCTGATGACGGCGAAGGTTCATCGCTGCAAGGAAGAGACCACCACCGACGAATTGATGGAAGTGATGACCCAGCGCCGCTTCCGCCATGTTCCCGTAGAGGAAAAAGGCAAGCTCTCCGGCATCATCTCGATCGGCGACGTGGTCAAATGGCGCATCCGCGAGATCGAGCTCGAGGCCGAGCAGATCAAGGCCTATATCGCAGGGTGAGGCGCGGTTCGTCGCTGGAGTGGACTCAGTGGGTCGATTGCGGCGACGAACGCCCTGAACCAAAGCGAAGGGCCCGGTGGGGACGCATACGCCAATATCATTCCGCCCTTGCCGGACGAGCTGGGCTCGAAACCACCGCCTCTTCCAACATTTTCCGTCGATCGACGCCTACCGCGCGTAGGCTTCCTGCATGCGCCGGATCTCGGTAATCCGCGCCGAGGTTTCCTCATAGCCGCGCTCGATCGCTTCGCCGGCGCGGTGAAATTCCGAAAGGCCGACATCGCTGAGACGCGGATGCAGGGCCAGGTCCGGCGGGTCGCCGGCAAGGCGGGCGCGGGAGATGCGATCCTGAATGATGTTGAAGGCCTGCACCATGACGCTGGTCAGACCGAGCTTGGTGGCGGGCACGTCTTCGCGCCGCTGCGGTTCGCCGTTTGGCGGGCCGGCATTGTGCTTGACGACCGCGGACCTTCCAAAAAGATCGTAATGCAGGTTGACGGCGACAACGAGCGGCTGCTCGTAGGCACGGCAGACGGAGACCGGCACGGGATTGACCAGCGCGCCATCGACCAGCGTGCGGCTGTTGGTGCGGATGGGTTCGAAGATGCCGGGCAGCGCGTAGGACGCCCGAATGGCGGTGATCAGCGAACCGTTGGCGATCCACACCTCGTGACCGGTGTTGAGCTCGGCAGCGACGGCAACGAAGGGACGGTTCAGATCCTCGATCGACAGACCCTCGAGGTGCTCCTGCATGCGCCTGGTGAGCCGCATGCCGCCAAAGAGGCCGCTGCCGCCGATGGTAAGATCGAGCAGGCTGGCGATGCGTCGCATCGTGAGCGATCGGGCGAAAGCTTCCAGTTCATCGAGCTTGCCGGCAAGATAGCAGCCACCGACCAGGGCGCCGATGGAGGTGCCGGCGATCATGCCGACCTCGATGCCGGCCTCGTCAATGGCGCGCAGCACGCCGATATGGGCCCAGCCGCGCGCGGCGCCGCCACCGAGCGCCAAGGCAATTTTTGCTTTCTTTGGGGGAGCCGGCGCAACAGGGGGAACAGGCGCAGCTTGCGATGTTGTCGGTCCCGCATCCACGGGAGCCTGCCCAGTGCCCGGACGCCCCAAACCCCAATTCAGCATGGCATCACTTCCTCCGAGACGTATGCGTGCTCTGCTAGAAGATTGGCCCTTTTTAATTTCCAAATCGTATATTGAGCTGTGGCCGGCCGGCAAGCGGCCCGGTGCCATATCCTACTGGCGATAGACGTCGCTGGGGTCGAAATGCAGGTGATCGTCGACCACCTTCACCACCGGCTTGCCATCCTCCATCTCCACCGTGCGGTAGAAGCAGGAGCGCCGTCCAGTATGGCACGTCGCATCGTGTCCGGCGACCTCGACCTTCAGCCATATGGCGTCCTGGTCGCAATCGGTGCGGATCTCCTTCACCGTCTGCAGGTTTCCGGAGGTTTCGCCCTTCTTCCAGATCTTGGCGCGCGAGCGGCTGAAATAATGGGCCGTGCCGGTCTTGATGGTGAGCGCCAGAGCTTCGGCATTCATATGCGCGACCATCAGCAGCTCGCCGTCTTTCGCATCGGTAACGATCGCGGTGATCAGGCCGCGATCGTCGAAACGGGGCGTGAAATCGCCCGCATCCTCAAGCTCGGACTTGTCCGCAGAAGGTGCGTTGAATACCAGGTTCATATCTCCGGTTCTTTCGTTGAAGCCTTTTTAGCGGCTCCGGACCATCGTCATGAAGCGGACCTGTTCGGCCGGATCGGCCTTGAAGGCGCCTGTGAAGGTCGTCGTCAGCGTGGAAGCGCCCTGTTGCTGCACGCCACGCATCGCCATGCACATATGCTCGGCTTCGATCATGACGGCGACGCCGCGCGGACGCAGGGAGTCGTCGATGGCATTGGCGATCTGGGCGGTCATGGCTTCCTGCGTCTGCAGGCGGCGACCGAAGATTTCGACGACGCGGCCGATCTTCGACAGGCCAAGCACGCGGCCGTTCGGCAGGTAGGCGACATGCGCCTTGCCGATGATCGGCACCATATGGTGTTCGCAATGCGAGTAGAACGGAATGTCGCGCACGAGGACGATGTCGTCATAGCCCGACACCTCTTCGAAGGTTCGGCCGAGCACGTCCTCGGGGTTCATCTCGTAGCCGGCGAAAAGCTCGCGGTAAGCCTTGGCGACACGCGCCGGCGTATCGAGCAGCCCCTCGCGCTGCGGATCGTCGCCTGCCCAGCGAAGCAGCACGCGGACGGCGTCCTCGGCTTCCTTCTGCGACGGACGATCCAATATCTGATCGGATTCAACGGCCTGCGGAAAGTTCTTTACAATGGCGTCCATTACCTGTGGTCTCCTGACCCGCATTTGCGGATATCATCTTGTCGGACTCGCCACTGGTATCTCCCGAAACACGGAGAACATGTACCTTTGGCGGGCTCCGGGGCGTTCTGGCTGGCGGACAAGCCTGCCGTCCTGCACGGTTTCCCATCAAACTTACAGAAGACCATTGCATTTCTATGGCCTTCGAACGACATACATATAGTATGGCATTGCCCCTGTGAAAGTCTCCTAACGATAGACGCTATGTTTTTTGTTAGGAAACGCCAACAGGGTACATCGGAGCGAAATCGATGATGGACGAGATCTACAACAGCAAGATTCTGGAGTTCGCCGGCAATATCGACCGCATTGGCAGTCTCTCCGACGCCGATGCAAGCGCTCAGGCCCATTCCAGACTTTGCGGTTCCCGCGTCAAGATCTGGCTGAAAATGGACGGCGATGTCGTTACCGATTTTGCGCACGACGTCAAGGCCTGTGCGCTCGGTCAGGCCTCTTCTTCGATCATGGCTCGCCATGTGGTTGGTGCTACCGCAGCCGAATTACGCCTGGCACGCGAAGATATGCTCGCCATGCTGAAAGCGGACGGCGAAGGCCCCACCGGGCGTTTCGAAGACATGCGCTACCTGCGGCCGGTCAGGGACTATAAGGCCCGCCACGCTTCGACCATGCTGACCTTCGATGCCGTGGTGGATGCGATCGGCCAGATCGAGGCGGCGCGCGACGGCGCTGTCGCCTCCGCGGCGGAAGCCGTCTGAGCGAGACCGCCAGCGATGTGTCAATTCTGTCTCATGCAGGACGACGATCAAGACGAGGGCGGTGCTGCTCCTTCCAATCATGCCCGCCGCGACGCATCACCACTCGGTGACAAGGTGGCCCCGTCTCGGAACTATTCCGGCCCCTTCCGCAAGACCCCGGACCGGCTTTTCGGAATGGGCCTCATTCGCCTGTATCAACTCACGCTTTCCGGCTTCATCGGTAATTCCTGCCGCCATATCCCGACCTGCTCGGAATATGGCTATGAATCGGTGGCCCGGCACGGCCTTTGGGCCGGCGGCTGGATGACGCTGTTCCGTGTTGCCCGTTGCGGCCCCGGCGGCACCAACGGGCTCGATCCCGTGCCTGAACGCCTGGACGGACGCCATCACTGGTGGACGCCGTGGCGGTATTTCGCCATCGGCCGGAAGCCGGCCGGAGCGGCATGACGACTTACGTCGCCTTGCTGCACAGCATCGTGCTCGGCCCTGGACGCAGGGTGGTCATGAGCGATCTGAAGGCGATGGCCGAAAAGCTCGGCTTTTCGAACGCCAGAACCCTCGTCGCGACCGGCAACCTGGTTTTCGAAGCGCAGAAGCAGCCGATCGGGGAGATCGAAACCCGTCTCGAAGCCGGATTTGCGAGCGCTTTCGGCAAGTCCGTCGACATGATTGGCCGCGATGCAGGGGCGTGGCTGACGCTTGCCGCTAGCAATCCGTTCAAGGACGGGAAGGGCAGCGAGGTGATCGTCCGCGTCATGCGCCAGCCGCTCGATCCCTCTGTCATCACGACCTTCGACAAGTATCGCAGCGTCACCGAACGCATGGCCGTCATCGACGGCAACCTCTGGATCGACTTCGGCGGCAAGGCGAGCGAGACGCGGCTGTTGCCGGCGCTGACGACGAAGCGTCTCGGCGTGGGTACGCTGCGCAACTGGAATACAGTGCGGGGACTGGCCGCAATGGTCAGCCCCTGAGGCCTCTTTTCCTTTACTAAACGGCCAAATGCGGCTATCAGGCGACCGCGCTCAACACGTCAATTGACCGCATCTATTGAAACCACCCGCATTCGTTGGCGGGACTGGACAAGGAGAATTTCGATGTCCCAATCCGTTTCCCTGACATTTCCCGATGGTTCCGTGCGCAGCTACGATGCTGGCGCAACCGGCCGGGATGTCGCCGAATCCATTTCCAAGTCGCTTGCCAAGAAGGCTGTCGCCATCGCGATCGACGGCGCCGTGCGCGACCTTTCCGACCCGGTGATCGAAGGCAAGATCGAGATCATTACCCGCGCCGACGACCGCGCGCTGGAACTGATCCGGCACGACGCGGCGCACGTCATGGCCGAAGCGGTACAGGAACTCTGGCCCGGCACGCAGGTGACGATCGGCCCGGTCATCGAAAACGGCTTCTACTACGACTTCGCCAAGAACGAGCCCTTTACGCCCGACGACCTCCCGGTCATCGAGAAGAAGATGCGCGAGATCATCCAGCGCAACGCGCCCTTCACCAAGCAGATCTGGTCGCGCGACAAGGCAAAGGAAGTCTTCGCTGCCAAGGGCGAGCGCTACAAGGTCGAGCTCGTCGACGCCATCCCCGAAGGCCAGGACCTGAAGATCTATTATCAGGGCGACTGGTTCGACCTTTGCCGTGGGCCGCATATGGCGTCCACCGGCCAGATCGGCACGGCCTTCAAGCTGATGAAGGTGGCCGGCGCCTACTGGCGCGGCGACAGCAACAATCCGATGCTGACGCGCATCTACGGCACGGCCTTCGCCGAGCAGGCCGATCTCGACAACTACCTGCACATCCTTGCCGAAGCCGAGAAGCGCGACCATCGCCGTCTCGGTCGCGAAATGGACCTGTTCCATTTCCAGGAAGAAGGCCCCGGCGTCGTCTTCTGGCATGGCAAGGGCTGGCGCATGTTCCAGACGCTGGTGTCCTATATGCGCCGGCGGCTGCAGGGCGACTATCAGGAAGTCAACGCGCCGCAGGTGCTCGACAAGTCGCTGTGGGAGACCTCCGGTCACTGGGGCTGGTATCGCGACAACATGTTCAAGGTCACCGTCGCCGGCGACGAGACCGATGACGATCGCGTCTTCGCGCTGAAGCCGATGAACTGCCCCGGCCATATCCAGATCTTCAAGCATGGCTTGAAGTCTTACCGCGAACTGCCGATCCGCCTTGCGGAATTCGGCGCCGTGCATCGCTATGAGCCCTCGGGCGCGCTGCACGGGCTGATGCGCGTGCGCGGCTTCACGCAGGACGACGCGCATATCTTCTGCACCGACGAGCAGATGGCGGCCGAGTGCCTGAAGATCAACGATCTCATCCTGTCGGTCTATGAGGACTTCGGCTTCGAGGAAATCGTCGTCAAGCTCTCCACCCGTCCGGACAAGCGCGTCGGTTCCGATGCTCTCTGGGATCGCGCCGAAAGCGTGATGATGGACGTGCTGAAGACCATCGAGGAGCAGTCCGGCGGCCGCATCAAGACCGGCATCCTGCCGGGCGAAGGCGCGTTCTACGGGCCGAAGTTCGAATATACGCTGAAGGACGCCATTGGCCGCGAATGGCAGTGCGGCACGACGCAGGTCGACTTCAACCTGCCGGAACGCTTCGGCGCCTTCTATATCGACCAGCACTCGGAAAAGACGCAGCCGGTGATGATCCATCGCGCCATCTGCGGCTCGATGGAGCGCTTCCTCGGCATCCTGATCGAGAACTTCGCCGGCCATATGCCGCTCTGGGTCTCGCCGCTGCAGGTCGTCGTGGCCACCATCACCTCGGAAGCCGACGCCTATGGCGAGGAAGTGGCGGAAGCGCTGCGCGACGCGGGACTGACGGTCGAGACCGATTTCCGCAACGAGAAGATCAACTACAAGATCCGCGAGCATTCGGTAACGAAGGTTCCGGTGATCATCGTCTGCGGCAAGAAGGAAGCGGAAGAGCGCTCGGTCAACATCCGCCGCCTCGGCAGCCAGGCGCAGACGGCGATGTCGCTCGACGAGGCAATCGCATCGCTCGCGCTCGAGGCCACGGCGCCCGATATCCTGCGCAAGCGGGAAGCCAAGAGGATCAAGGCCGCTTGATGGAACACTCTCTGACGGCGTCTTCCGGCGCCGTCAGAGGATCGACGCGGAAATGCGAGAAATCCGTCGTCGAAACTCTCTAGACGTGGTCTTTTGAGAAAGACCGAACGGTACGGCGGAAAAGCCGGCTAAATCCCGTCCTCAATCCATGCTGTCGCCATCGTCGCCACCGGCCGCCGGAGCCAATTGCTCATAGGTCGGCAGCGGCTGCTGGCGGGTCGAGATTGCAGGCGGCTGGTTCGGCTGCGCTTGCGGCGTCTGAACGGGAATCTGCTGCGCCGGCTGCTGGTCGTTGGCATCCTGCGGCTGCTGTTCCTTCATCAGCACTTCGACATCGGTGTTCGTGCCGGCAACCACGGTGAAATCGCGCTGGTAGATCTTGTCCTTGTTGCGGGCGATGGCGGTATACTGGCCTTCGGCCAGCACCATGGCCGGGAAGGCGCTCAAACTTTCGCCGACGATGTCGCCGGCAGAGGTCAGGATCGACCAGGCCGTATCGGCAATCGCTTCGCTGCCCGCGTCCGAGACCAGTTTGAACGTGATCTTCGCCGCCCGGTGCTGGATCGTCGCTTCCGTCACCTTGCCGGCCTCCACCTGGATATCGGCGCGGATGACGGCATTGACTTCACCATATTCGGACACGACGTGATAGGTGCCGGCGCTGAGGCCGACCAGTGTGTTCGGCTTGACGTCGGACATGACCAGCCCGCGTTCGCCATCTTCCTTGGCATCGCTGGAATAGATCGAGAAACTCAGCTCGGCCGGCGGGATGCGCATGTCGGAGCCAGACACGGCATTCAGCACCATGCCGCCGGCATCGAGCACCATGGTCTGCTTCCGCACGTCGCCGCTTTCCGGCACAGTGAGCTTCTTGGTGACGCCGGCGCGGCCGAAGGAGACATTGACGAAGTAGTCGCCGGGCAGGAGATGGAAGGAGGCCGAACCGCCCTTCGAACTCGCCACCAGCGGCAGCTTGCCGTCGGCGCCGGCAAAGGGGCTGAAGACGTACCAGGACAGGCCCTGCTGCTGCGGACCACTGTCTGCCGAAAGCTTTGCTTCCAGCGAAACGTCCCGCAGCGTCCGGCTGGGCGAGTTCTCGCCGTCAGGCGCGACGAAAGCGTTGAGCTTCGGCATTTTGACGCTGCCGTCGAGCTGCTTGAACTCCTGAAAGGCATCCTGCGCCGGGGCCGCCGTGCTCCAGCATGCGACCATCGCCAAAGCCGCGCTCAATCGGCGAGCGGATGAAATGCCTGACATGAGTTCCCAACCGATTGACTTCCGATATAACACAGGCCACTTCAAGACCAACGCGATGGCAAATTCAAGACCCACATTCCCCGCGCATGAAAATGAAAGCAATCATTCCATGAAAACCGATATCAAGCTTGTCGATTATCTGGCGGTTCGCCGGTCCATTCCCGCGTTTCAAATGACGGAGCCAGGCCCAGACAAGGCCGAGATCGAGGAAATCCTGCGGCTTGCCTCGCGCGTGCCGGATCACGGCAAACTGGCCCCGTGGCGCTTCATCGTCTATCGCGGCGAGGAGAGGGCGCGGATCGGCGAGGAGCTGTTGAAGCTCGCGCTCGAGGCCAAGCCGGATCTGTCGGACGAGATGATCCAGGTCGAGCGTACGCGCTTCACCCGCGCTCCGGTCATCATCGCCGTGGTCAGCAAGGCGGCGCCGCATATCAAGATCCCCGAATGGGAGCAGCTGATGTCGGCCGGCGCATTGTGCCTCAACCTGCTGATCGCCGCCAACGCCCATGGCTGGGTGTCGAACTGGCTGACCGAATGGTTCGCCTATGACGAGCGCGCCTATCCGCTGCTTGGCGTCCAGCCGGGCGAGAAGGTGGCCGGTTTCATTCATATCGGCTCCTCCGACTTCCCGCCCGTCGAACGCCCGCGTCCGGAGCTGACGGAAACCGTAAGCTGGGTCGGCGGCGAGGACGCGTGATGTTCTATACGACCGACACCAACCGGCACGGCCTGTCTCACGATCCCTTCAAGGCGATCGTCGCGCCGCGGCCGATCGGCTGGATCGGCAGCAAGGGCAGGGACGGTTCGCTGAACCTGTCTCCCTATTCCTTCTTCAACGCCGTCAGCGATCGGCCGAAGCTGGTGATGTTTTCCTCGACGGGACGCAAGGACAGCGCCCGCAATGTCGAGGAAACCGGTGTTTTCACCGCCAATCTCGTCAGCCGCAACCTCGTCGAGAAGATGAACCATTCGTCCATCGCCGTGCCCTACGGTACGAACGAATTCGAGCTGGCGGGCCTGACCGCCGAGCCGGGCAGGCTCATCGACGCTCCCTATGTCGCCGAAGCTTTCGCCGTTCTCGAATGCCGGGTGACCGAGATCATGCGCCCCAGGGATCTCGACGGTCAGGCGACGGACAATGTCATGGTCTTCGGCCAGGTCGTCGGCATCCATATCGATGAGTCGATCATCCGTGACGGCCGGCTCGACATGGCGCTTGCACGCCCCGTCGCCCGCATGGGGTACATGGACTATAGCGAAGGCAGCGACGTCTTCGAATTGCTGCGGCCGAAAGCACCGTGAGCTCCGCTCGTTGTTTTCACACAATTCCGGACGGAAAACCGCTGCACACTTTTCCTGGAATTGCTCCACGCATTAGTGGTTAATAAACAAGGTAAACGGCCCGTAAACCTTTCATCGTTAACGTCACCGATATGAGTTTGCGGGCCGGGAATCGCCCCGCCCATATCGGGGCAATACGTGATCATAGAAGCATTTCTTCGCTGGGCCGAGACCGCCAAGGCAGAGGGCAGGGCAAGGGCGGCCAATGCGCTTGGCCGGGCCTATCTGCAATCGGCAATGTCGCCCGAAGAGCGCTCCGCCGCTGAAATGGCGATGATCTATATATTGGATGATTCTTCGCCCCGCGTACGCCTTGCGCTTGCCGAAGCCGTGGCGCACGCGCCGAATGCGCCACGCAACGTCATCCTGGCGCTTGCCGAGGACCAGCCGGAAATTGCCGGGCAGGTCATTCTTTTTTCGCCGATATTCACCGATGCCGATCTCGTCGATCTTGCGCTGCGCGGCAGCGACGTGACGCGCGTGCTGATCGCCTCGCGCGGGCAGGTATCGCGACCGGTTTGCGCGGCTCTTGCCGAAATCGGCGGCGAGACCGAAATCCTTTGTCTGCTCGAGAACGACGGCGCCTCCTTGCCGCGCGCCTCGGTGAAGCGGATCGCCGAGCGCTTCGGCGAGCAGGCCGATATTCGCGGTCTGCTTCTGGGGCGGGACGCCTTGCCATCGGATGTGCGGCACCTGCTGATGCGCAATGTCTGCGACGCAATGGCGGGTTCCGGTCTCATCCGGGCCACGATCGATGCCGGCAGGCTGCAGCATGTCACGCGCGAGGCAAGTGAGGCGGCGACGGTCTCCATCGCCGGATCGGTCGCGCACGATGACATTTGTGATCTTGTCGACCATCTGCGCCAATCCGGTTGCCTGACGCCGGCCTTTCTGATGCATGCGCTCTGCACCGGCAAGGTCGACTTCTTCGCCGGGGCCATCACCAACCTTTCCGGCTGCGACGAGCGCCGCGTCCGTTCGATCCTGTCAAGCGGACGGGTCTATGCCGTGCGCGCGCTTTATGAATCCGCGGGATTGCCGCGCGATATCAGCGTCGTTTTCGTCGAGGCGACGCTGATCTGGCGGGACGCGTCGCGTGCGGCTGACGGCACAAAGCTCGAAAATGTCTCCGCGCGGCTGATGCGTAAATTCCGGGTCGCCGAACAGTCGCCGGCCGCGGCCATCCAACTGCTTGATATGGTCGAGAAACTCGCCAATGCCGAACGGCGGCAATCGGCGCGGGATTTCGCCGCGCTGGCAGCCTTGACGGCTGCGTGATAGGGATCGACCTCCGCAGCTTCCAGGATGTGTTTCTTGCTGACCATTGCCATTGAATCGCCGCGCCAGGACGGCGTCGTCCGTCTCCTCGACATGTCGACCGCCTATGCGGAGTCACTCTATCCGGCAGAGAGCAACCACTTGTTCGATCTGGCCTCGCTGGAGAAGCCCGAGGTCACCTTCTGGGTGGCGCGGCTGGAAGGTGAAATCGTCGGCTGCTGCTCGCTGGTTGAGGCGGGAGACGGCACGGCGGAGATCAAGCGAATGTTCGTCGATCCGGCCGCCAGGGGGCGGAGAGTGGCCCGGAAGCTGTTGGATACGCTTGAGGCGAGGGCGGCGGAAAGAGAGCTGACGGCCGTGCGTCTCGAAACCGGCATATACCAGCCGGAAGCCATCGCTCTCTACCGCAAGTCCGGTTATGTCGAGATCGAGCCGTTCGGCGACTATCAGCCCGATCCGCTCAGCCTGTTCATGGAAAAGACGCTTTCGCGATAGAACGGTTCAGCGTTTCGCGGATTCAACGAACCGCTCTATCCTATTGTTTGGACGCAATACCGAATGGAAAACCGCTGCGCACTTTCCCTGGAGTTGCTCCAGGCTCCGGCCCGGTCAGCCGTCCGAGCCATCCCGGACATGCAATTGCAGCTCCGGCTCCTGAGCGTGCTGCTCCTCGCTCAATTCCGCCTCGCGAATCCATTCGCGCCAGATCGCCACGATGATGGCCATCAGCACCGGGCCGATAAAGAGACCGAGGAAGCCCATGGTCTTCACACCGCCGACCAGACCGAAGAAGGTCGGCAGGAACGGCAGCTTGATCGGACCGCCGACCAGCTTCGGCCGCAAGGTCTTGTCGACGATGAAGAGTTCGATCGTGCCCCAGAGGAATAGCCCGACCCCTGCCCAAAGCGATCCGCTGGCGATCAGATAGATCGAGACGAGCGACATCGAGAGCGGCGCGCCGCCCGGCACCAGTGCCATGATGCCCGTGAGAACACCGAGGGTGACCGGGGACGGTGCCCCAGCAATCCAATAGGCGACGCCGAGGATGATGCCCTCGCCGATGGCGATCAGCGTCATGCCCATGACGGTGGAGCTGATCGTCGCCGGCACCACGCGGGAAATGCGTTCCCAGCGGCTGGGCAGGATGCGTTCGCCCAACAGATCGACCTGGCCGACGAACCGCGAGCCGTCGCGATAGATGAAGAACAGGGCGATCAGCATAAAAAGCAAGGTCAGGATGACGTGGAAAGCACCACCGCCGGCGGCAAGCACCGCGCGGTAGATATTGCCGATATGCGCGCCGCTGACGAGCTGCGCCAGTTCACCGATGGAACCGGGGCTGCCGATATATTGCGTCCATTGTTCGCCAAGCCAGGCGCCGATGACCGGCAGGGCCAGTATCCATTCCGGCGGCGGAGCGCCGTCGCGGTTGACCTGCACCGCCCAGCTGAACCATATGCGCACCTCGCCGGACATATAGATGGCCGAGAGCACGATCGGCAGCACCAGGAAGGTGACGATGAAGGCGATGGCGATCGACGCCGCGAGCGTCGTGTTGCCGCCGGTCCGGCGCACGAGATCGCTGTAGAGCGGCCAGGTGGCGAAGCCGATGACCGCGGCGGCCAGCACCGGAACGAGAAAGCCGTAGAAGAAATAAATACCCGCAGCCGCGATCAGGATCAGCAGCCAGCGCGCTGCCGAAATGGACGGAATAAGGGCCATGCGAGAGTGAGCGGTCGGCCCCAACCAACGCGGCTCCTTAGGCTTTTGACGTTCGAATACACCCACCGGACTTACTTCACCTTTTTACTGATCGACAGGTTATGGGGCATGATCTGGGCCGATTCAAGAGCCGCCGTCCGAAAGCCGGGATAATCCGTTGCCGCGACCTTGCGATGACCGCAGATGCGGACAAAACCGGTCGCTCAGGACGGCCGGCGCACGACCTTGAACGCGAAGAACTGGGTCTTCTGCGTCGGATTGAAATTGTTGTCGGCGACGAAGATCAGCACATCCGTCCCATCCTTTGCCTTGCCGAAGGTGACGCCTTCGATATTGTCCGGCGCAAGGCCCAGCGCCCGCAGATCCATCACCTGGGTCTTGCGCACCGGGACGATGCGCTGATCGGTTTTCGTAAGCGACGGAATGGCCGAAACATCGGTCGCGCCATCGAGATCGAACATGTTGATGACGACCGAATTGCCGATGCCCTGCGCATAGCCGCGCTCGATCGACAGGAGATGCCGGTCGTCCAGTGCCAGGATTTCCGACATGCCGAAATCGTTCCAGCCGCCGGCCTGTGCCGGCGCCTGCGGAATCGGCGCGACCGGATAGACATATTGAGCTTTCTGTTCGCCGCTTGCCGCATCGTAACGGATCAGGCGGACAAGCGTGCCGTTGGTCAGCGTCGTCATCGGCCCATCCTGATAGAGGGCGGATTCAACGCCGACGAGCAGATCGCCGCTGGAAAGGAACGCAAGTCCCTCGAAAGCCAGATTGTCGCGGATGCCCGTACTCTTGTCGGCGGTCGGGGCAAAACCGTCCGGCAACGGCAATTCCCGCACGAAACTGCCGTCACGATTGGCGACGCGCACGAAGGGCGGCAACAGCGCCTTGCCGTCGCCTTCGCTGCTCCAATAGAGCCCGTCCTTGCCGATGCGGATGGATTCGGCATCGACCTTTCGGAAGGCGAAAGGCTGACCGTCCTTGTCCCTCAGCGTCACGTGATCGAGGATCGTCACGCCCTTGAGACCCTCGGCGCTCACATCGATGTCGAGATCGTAGAAGCGTGCCGGCGCCCTTTCGGAACGGTCGTCGCTGATGGAGATATAGCGGCCTGTCGACGGATCGAAATCGATGCCCGAGAGACCGCCGACCTCGACACCGTTTTCAACGAAGCCGGTCGGAATATCGTATTCGCCGAGATAGGAAAGGCTGATGCCGGCCTTGCAGTCGCCGAAGGGGCAGGGCACGTCGATCGCCGTACCGATATCGGCGGCCCGGACCGTGGTGGACAGAAGAATAGCGGCGGCAGTCGTCAGAATGGGCTTCAGCATGGCGATATCGTTGCATCCGGATACGAGTTGGCGGGGCGCGCCGCATCTATGCACCCGCCCATGACGCTTTCGTAACGGATAGCGCTTTGTTCGATGAAAATGTTGTGTCGTGGATTTGCACTGCGATGCCTTTGAACTTCAATCCTCATTCAGATTGAAGGCATTGCGCATGGTCGACACGAAGACTTCCGCCTGACCGACGACTTCTCGGGCATCATCCAATTCTATGAGTTGCCCTGTATAATCGGCGATCAGTCGAATTTCCTCCGCCCGTTTCAATATCCGTCCGATTTCCCGGGGGATCGGCCCATTCTTTATCAAATGCTCACTGAACGCATTTATGAGGCCCCGGTGAGTTTTGCCGATGTTCTCCGCTTCAAGACGACCCGAAGCAAGAAGCGCGGCCCGCGCAGCGTCAAATATGGCATAATAGGCGCGATTGCAGGCACCATCAGCATCACCGAGTTCAAGCAGAACTCGTGCTGACCTGCACGCCTGCCCAGCTTTGGCCATGAGACCATTCGGCACCAATTTATCGCTCACAGGCGAACGCCTTCCCTGGCGATGGTGTGAAGCAAAGCGGGATTGGAATAACGCTCCGGATGTTCCCATTCATCAAGCCAAATGGGCAAGGGTGAGATGTTGATCCCTGTCTCCAGCAACACGTCGAAAGCTACATCGGCCATTGCCAGCTTCGTCGACAAGAAGCGTTCATGCTTGCCATTCAAAAGAACGACAAGGTCGGCGTCACTGTCCGATCGATGGGTTCGGCGGGCGCGGCTGCCGTAAATGATCGCATCGGCCACGTCATAACGCTTTCCTATCATATCGAGAAAGCGTTCGACGGCCTGCCTAGTTTCCGGATCGATCTGGCGCATGCTTCGGGCTCCGATAGGCCTTCGATCCGCGTGGTGAAAGGACGGATCGCAGGCGGCATCGACGATGATGAGGCCCTATCTTGTCAAATATCCAGGTTTTCCGCAAACGCCGCGCGTTCCTGGATGAAACGGAAGCGGGCGTCGGCCTTGGTGCCCATGAGATTGTCGACGGCGTCGCGCGTGCCTTCGAAATCCACCTCGTCGATCTCGACGCGCAGCAGCGTGCGCTTCGTCGGGTCCATCGTCGTTTCCTTGAGCTGCGCGGGAAGCATTTCGCCCAAGCCTTTGAAACGGCTGATTTCGACCTTGCCCTTGCCTTTGAATTCCGTCTCCATCAGCTCGAGCCGGTGGGCGTCGTCGCGGGCATAGATCGTCTTCGCCCCCTGCGTGATCTTGTAGAGCGGCGGCACGGCCAGGAAGAGATGCTGGCCGCGGATCAGCTCCGGCATTTCCTGATAGAAGAAGGTGATCAGCAGCGAAGCGATATGGGCGCCGTCGACGTCGGCATCGGTCATGACGACGATGCGTTGGTAACGGAGATCCTCCTCGCGGTATTTCGAGCGCGTGCCGCAGCCGAGCGCCTGGATGAGGTCGGCGATCTGCTGGTTGGCCGACAGCTTCTCGCGGCCGGCGCTGGCGACGTTGAGGATCTTGCCGCGCAGCGGCAGGATCGCCTGGTTCATGCGGTTTCTTGCCTGCTTGGCCGAGCCGCCTGCCGAATCGCCCTCGACGATGAAGAGTTCGGCGCCTTCGGCGGTGTTCTGCGAGCAATCGGCAAGCTTGCCCGGCAGGCGCAGCTTGCGCACCGCCGTCTTGCGGTTGACTTCCTTTTCCTTGCGCCGGCGCATGCGCTCCTCGGAGCGCTCGATCACCCAGTCCAGCAGCTTCTCGGCCTCCGCCGGATTGTCGGTCAGATAGTGATCGAAGGGATCGCGCAGGGCATTTTCGACGATGCGCTGCGCCTCGACGGTCGCAAGCTTGTCCTTGGTCTGGCCGACGAATTCCGGCTCGCGGATGAAGATGGACAACATGCCGACGCCGGAGATCATCACGTCGTCGGTGGTGATGTTGGCCGCGCGCTTGTTCTGCGTCAGCTCGGCGTAATTCTTCAGCCCCTTGGTGAGCGCGATGCGGAAGCCGGCCTCGTGCGTGCCGCCCTCGGGGGTCGGAATGGTGTTGCAATAGGAATGGATCTGCGGATCGCCGCCATACCAGGTGATCGCCCATTCGAGCGAACCGTGGCCGGTTCCCTTTTCCGACTTGCCGGCGAAGATTTCGCGGGTGACGGTGAACTCGTTCCCCATCGTCGCCTTGAGATAATCCTTCAGGCCGCCGGGGAAATGGAAGACGGCCTTTTCCGGCACATCCGCGCCCTCAGGCGCCAGTTCCGGATCGCAGCTCCAGCGGATTTCGACGCCGCCGAAGAGATAGGCCTTGGAGCGGGCCATGCGGAAGACGCGCGCCGGATCGAATTTGGCATGATCGCCGAAGATCTGCGGATCGGGATGGAAACGGACGCGGGTGCCGCGCCGGTTATGGACGTCGCCGAGCTCCTCGAGCCCGCCCTGCGGGATGCCGCGCGAGAAGCGCTGACGATAGAGCTTGCGGTTGCGCGCCACTTCGACTTCGAGATCGTCCGACAGCGCGTTGACGACGGAGACGCCGACGCCGTGCAGACCGCCGGAGGTCTCATAGGCCTTGCCGTCGAACTTGCCGCCGGCATGCAGCTTGGTCATGATGACTTCGAGCGTCGACTTGCCGGGAACCTGCGGATGGTTTTCGACCGGAATGCCGCGGCCGTTATCGGTCACGGTCAGGTAGCCGCGCTGATCGAGATGCACCTCGATGAAGTCGGCATGGCCGGCGACGGCCTCGTCCATGGAGTTGTCGATGACTTCGGCGAAGAGGTGATGCAGCGCCTTTTCGTCCGTGCCGCCGATATACATGCCGGGACGCATGCGCACCGGCTCGAGCCCCTCGAGAACGCGGATCGAATTCGCACCGTATTCCTCGGCGGACGAAACCGCCGGAGCCGGGCGCGGGGCAGGGGCGGCAGCAGCGCTTTCAGCCTTGGCTGCCGGCTTTTCCGCCGCCGGCTGCTTCGTTACGGGAATTCCGGAGAAGAGATCGTTGCTGTTGTCCATGGATCTGTTCAGATTGTCCTCGAAGGGGCGTTCCCCAAAAATCACCGCATTCGGCGCTGCCATGGCGAATCATCCTGATTCTGCCAGAAACGACGCGCGAGCGCGATGGCGCCCCGCAGGCGAGGCAAACTCAAAAAACATTTGCGTTGCCGGGCGGCGAATGGCAAGCCGTGGGCCTCTGAAGGAAACCAAGCCCATGCGAATGTCCACAGCTCATTTGTCGATCTTAGCCGCAATTGCGGCCTTTTTGCCGATGGCCATGGCCGCTGACGCCTCGGCCGAAGCGCTGAAACCCTTCAAGGACAATCTGTTTTCCGACCAGGCCGTGATCGAAAGCCATGACAACGGCGCATTCCAGACGATCGATTACCAGGAGATGCGCGACATCAATGGCCGTGACCAGATCCCGGAAAAGCGCGTCAAACCGGCCTATATCGAAACCGGCGTGCGCTGGAAGGCACAGCAGGACGAGACCCTGGCGCTCGCGGACCGGAAGCTCGACGTTACCCGCGTCGGACCGGATTCAGGACAGGATTTCACGGTGATCTTCATCCACGGCAGGGGCGGCGACCGCCGGCTGGGATCGAACGACTACACTTTCGGCGGCAATTTCAACCGCCTGAAGAATCTCGCCTACAACAATGGCGGCACCTATTACGCGCCGAGCGTGAAGAGCTTCGACAGCAATGGCGTCGCCGATATCGCCGCGCTGATCGGCTATTCCTACAAGCAGTCCGGCGGCAAGCCGGTGATCCTGACATGCGCCTCCATGGGCAGTTTCATCTGCTGGGGGATCACGCGCGACGCCGAAAGCGTCAAGCGGCTGAAAGGCATGGCGATCCTCAGCGGCGTGACCGATCCTGATTTCACCAAGAGCGCCTTCTACAAGGCGAAGCTGCCGGTCTGGTTCACCCATGGCAGCAAGGACCCGGTCTATGCCGCGGCCGACCAGCAGGCCCTGTTCGAAAAGCTCTACAAGGCGCACTATCCGACGCGCTTCACCCTGTTTGCCACCGGCAATCACGGGACGCCGGTGCGCATGACGGACTGGCGCAAGGTGCTGAACTGGATTCTGGACCCGCAGCCATCGTGACCCTTTCGGAAAAATTTCGATTTATGTTCGAAAAACCGCTCGTCTAAACGATTTGAGCCCATTTCCACGCAATCGGTAACTTTTCTTTCCGTCGCAGTTTTGTTAGTGCGGCGCATGGATGAAGGGGGAATGCGGAAATGACCAAGACGATACGGCCGCTTCTGGCGGGCAATTGGAAAATGAACGGCACGCGCGCCAGCCTGGACCAGGTCAAGGCCATCGCCGAGGGCGTGAAAACACCGCTGTCGGAAAAGATCGACACGCTGCTGTGCCCGCCGGCTACCCTTCTTTACGTTGCGACGGCACTCTGCGACGACAGCCCGCTGGCGATCGGTGCACAGGATTGCCATCAGCTGGTGAGCGGCGCGCATACGGGCGACCTTTCCGCCGCGATGATCGCCGATTGCTTCGGCACCCATGTGATCGTCGGCCATTCCGAGCGGCGCAGGAACCACGCCGAAAGCGACGCGCTGGTACGCGCCAAGGCGGAAGCGGGGCTCGCAGCCGAACTCACCACCATCATCTGCATCGGCGAGACGGCGGAGGAGCGCGACCAGGGCCAGACCCTGGACGTGCTCAAGCGTCAGCTTGCGGGCTCGACACCCGATAATGCCACGTCGCAGACGACCGTCATCGCCTATGAGCCGGTCTGGGCGATCGGCACGGGCAAGGTTCCCACCGTGGCGGATGTCGAGGAGGCACATGCCTTCATCCGCAAGGAACTCGTGGCGCGCTTCGGCGGCGACGGCGAGACGTTCCGGCTTCTCTACGGCGGCTCGGTCAGCGGCGCGAATGCGACGGAGCTGCTCGGCGTGGCCAATGTCAACGGCGTGCTCGTCGGAGGCCAGAGCTTGAAAGCCGCCGACTTCCTCGCCATCTATGGCGCATTCGAACGGCAGTTTGCCTGAACCGTGCACTTGCCTGAATTCCGATCTCAAAAGGGCTTGGAATAGGCGAGAGCCTCATGTAAAGAGCCGCGAGCTTTTATTTTTGATGCCCGCGCCTGCGGGCAGGACTGGACCCATGCAAACCGTACTGCTTGTCATCTATCTCATGGTTGTCGTCGCCCTCATCGGCGTGGTGCTGATTCAGCGCTCGGAGGGCGGTGGCCTGGGCATCGGCGGCGGATCGGGCTTCATGTCGGCGCGCGGCACGGCCAATGCGCTGACGCGCACCACGGCGATCCTGGCGACGCTGTTCTTCGTGCTGGCGCTGGGCATGAACATCCTGTCCCGCTTCGAAGGACGTCCGACCGACATTCTCAACCGTATCCCGAGCACGGCGGGCCAGGGCAGCGGCATTCTCGATTCGCTCGGCGGCAACGGCGCAGCTCCGGCAGGCGGCCAGCAGCAGCCGGCCAACAACAACAATAGCGGTGTTCCGAACAGCGGCGCGGTTTCTCCGCAGTCTCAGGCTCCCGCCGCCGGTCAGCCGGCTGCCCCGGCCGCAACCACTCCCGCGCCGGCCCAGAGCGGCAACGGCGTTCCGACCGGCAACTAAGCCCGGTCACGTGCTTTCATCCTCCGGCAGGTCCTTGGATCTGCCGGTTTTGTTTTGTCGATATTCCGTCTTCTGTGTCCAAAATTCCGGAAACGAATTTTAGGGCTAGCGGAATCATTTGTGAAAAGGTATCCGGTGACTCCCATGGCGCGATATGTATTCATCACTGGCGGCGTGGTTTCTTCCCTCGGAAAAGGAATTGCGGCTGCGGCTCTCGGAGCGTTGTTGCAGGCTCGTGGTTATCGAGTCCGCCTGCGCAAACTCGACCCCTATCTGAACGTGGACCCGGGCACCATGAGCCCGACCCAGCACGGCGAGGTCTTCGTCACCGACGACGGTGCGGAAACCGACCTCGATCTCGGCCACTACGAGCGCTTTACCGGTCGCTCGGCCACCAAGACCGACAACATCACCACCGGTCGCAT
>JASGEG010000087.1:0-3260 GCA_047606605.1 Rhizobium sp. | reverse complement strand
CACTGATGGGAAATCGTCTGCTCGAAGGTGATATCCTTCATGGACTTGAAGATGTTGTCGTGCGAATTGTCGCGTGCAACGGTTGACATGGAAAACACTCCTTCGATTAACGCTTGAGATCGAGTTCGCCGAGAATCTTGCCGAGGCGTTCCTGGGACTGAGCCTGGACATCGGCGAAGGAAACCGGCTTGGAATGCGGCATCGACCAGATCGGCTGAAGCCCCTGCGCAGCCTTCTCGGCCAGGGCGCCGTGCTTGGCGAGCCAGCCCTCAAAAATCTTCTTGTTGTAATCGCCGTAGGAATTGTCGTTGGCGAGCAGGTACATGAGGTCGATGGTATTGGCGAGATTGCGCTCGTAGTCGGCTTCGGCCGCAGAGACCACCGGCGGCGTGACGAAGTCGTGGTTGGCGGCGGCCACCTGCATCAGGAAGCCCGAGCGGAACAGTTCGCCGACCAGCGGCTCGAACACGATGTTGATCGCGAAATACTGCTCGAGATAGTCGCTCGCGCCCATGATGGTCTCGATCGCCTCGCGAGCGGGCTGCCAGATGCTGTCCTCAAGCCAGGTCTTCTTGCCAAGCTCATCGTCCCAGCCGGCAATATCCATGCCGACCTCGGCGAGATAAAGCGTGATGTCCTGCGCCAGACGCAGCTTGTAGGATGAGTTGGTCAGCGTGGCGTTGTTGATCATCTGGGTATAGCCGTAGCGCTGGGCTTGCATCAGCGAGGTGCCGAGCCCGAACTCCACATGCTTCCAGGCTCCCAGATGCGCCTGCAGGATCTTGGCCCATGCCTTGTCAAAGGTCTTCGGCGCACCGGCTCGACGCGCATTGGTGATGACGCTTTGCACCATGGTCTCGATCTTGGACTGGCGCTGATAATGGGTGCGTTCCCATTCCTGGTCTGGGGCACGGAAGGCATGCCAGTTGGAGCTCTTGGCGGCGGTGTTGTCCTTGACGTAGGCGCCCTTGCCGTTGGCGAAGGAAATGATCCAGTTCTGGATCAGGTAACGTTCCGGGTCCGGCTGGACGTCGACCGTGACGTCCTCATAATGCGTGGCGCGCTGGCCCTTCGTTGGAAATACCGATACTTGCGGCTGTCGGAATCGGCGAAAATCGCCGCTCCCGCCGCACCTGACCCTACGGAACTCGATAATGCTGGCATGGTTCTCACTCCCGTGTTGCACTTTGGTTGATCTCTGTAGTTCTCCGTCCGGCCCTAGTGACCTGGAGCTGCCGAGGACGAAGTCGTGAAGCGGTCGAAGAAGATGCGTTCTATCTCGAAGCCGTTCATGAAGAGGACCGGCTGCAGCGCATCGATCATGGGCGGCGGCCCGCAGGCATAGACATCGCCTTCGCCGTCGATGCCGAGCGCCTTGAGCTTGGCGTCAACCGCTTCGTGGACGAAGCCGCGTTCACCCGACCAGTCGCTGCTTTCATCGGCATGCGACAGGACCGGAATGAAGGTCACGTCCGGGTGACGCTCGACGAGTGCGGCGATCCGGTCGAGATAGAAGAGATCGTCCGGTGTCCTTGCCCCGTAGAAGAAATAGACGGGCCGGGTCTCGCCGCTCAGCACATGGTCGTTGAGGATCGACCAGACCGGCGACATGCCGGAGCCCGCTCCGACCAGGATCAGAGGTCCTTCCCGTTCTTCCCGTCGGAAGCAGGTTCCGTAAGGTCCGACGACGGTGACGTCGGCTCCGACACGGATGCCTCCGGAATCGAGCTCTCCGGAGAATTTTCCCTGAGGGTATTTTTTGATAATGAAAGAGAGTTTCTGGGTTTCGCGCGGCGTATTTGCCATGGAGAACGAGCGCGTAATCGTCTCCCCTTTTTCCGTGGTGACCGTGATGTCGACATATTGCCCCGCCCAGAACTTCATCGGGGAACCAAGCTCGATCTGTATGCCTCTGATATCGTGGGTCAGCGCCTCGACGTGGGAGATATGTCCCTTGAAGGTCTTCACCGCGATCGCTTTCGACAGGACCTCCTCGTCATAATTGAGGAGCTCGACCTCCATGTCGGAATAGGCGATCGATCGGCACAGCAATATGTGTCCGGATTCCTTTTCCATGTCGTTCAGCGCGAAGGTCGAATATTTGAGCATGTCGACTTCGCCATCGAGAAGCACGCATTTGCAGGCGGAACATTGCCCCTCCTTGCAGCCGTGCGGCAGCGCGATGCCTTGCCGGAAGGCGGCGTTCAGGACCGTCTCTCCGTTCTCGACCTCGAATTCGACGCCGACCGGCTCGAGGCGGACCTTGTGGACCGCCACATGCGCTTTTTGAGCGTCAGCCATCTGGAATTCTCCCAATCTCCTCCCGCTCCCGATGTGACGAAGAGCGGCCTCATTTTGGAATGCGGAAGCCGGATGACCGGCTTCCGCCTGGCGTCATGCGCTTAGTGGCAGGGATTGATGGTGAAGCCCGCGCGGTAGTCGGCGAGGTTCTTTTCCCGATCCGCCGGGGACATTTCGCGAAGCAGCGTCAGCGGCGACAGCAGCGTGTGGCCGCGAACGTGATCCAGCGTCCACATGTCCTTCGGGTCGAAGCGCAGATGCGGTTGCGGCACCAGCGTCTTGCCGTCGGAGCGGACGAAGTTCAGGTCCTTGATCGCGTCGGCAAGATCCCAGCCGTGATAGACCGTTTCCCACTCGCGCTTGCCGCTGAAGCGGCCCATCGCAGGCGTCGGACGGCCCTGATATTCGTCGGCGAAGGCCTCGACGGCGGTCCAGCGGTCGAGTTCGTGCGCGAAGGTGTAGATCTGCCCGTCGATCTCGTCGGTCACGATATCCTCGCGGATGAGGCAAGGAACGAGGCAGCTCCAGCAGCGGTGCGGATAGACATAGCCGGTTTCCGTGCTGAAGGTGATCGGCGTCTGGCCCGGACGGCTGAGCTTGTCGTACCATTTCCAGAACTCGCCGAATTCGGCGTACCAGCCCGGATACTTGTGCTCGAACCATTCGAAATCGGCTTCACGTTGGGCCTCGATGCGCCAAAAGTTGACCGGCCAGCCCACGGCGAAGAACTGCGCGACCTTATGGACGTAGTTCTTCTTGGTGATGCGGTTCCAGGCTTCATGAACGTCGTCGTGGTGGACCTTGATGCCGTATTTTTCCAGCGGCAGCATGTAGGTGCGATAGTAGTCCTCGAAGATCCAGCGGTGCCACATCTCCGCATAGGACTCCTTGGTCTTGTCGCGGTTCGTGGTGCCGTATTCGATGAAGGTGCCGATGGCGGCATCGACGATCGCATGGTT
>JASGEG010000086.1:0-4664 GCA_047606605.1 Rhizobium sp. | reverse complement strand
GCGGCCTGAAGGAAAAATACGAGCAGCATCACAAGGTCCGCATCGCCGATGCCGCCCTGGTGGCCGCTGCGACCCTGTCGAACCGCTACATCACCGACCGCTTCCTGCCGGACAAGGCCATCGACCTGATGGACGAGGCCGCCGCCCGCCTGCGCATGCAGGTGGACTCCAAACCGGAAGAGCTCGACGAGCTGGATCGCCGCATCATCCAGCTGAAGATCGAGCGCGAGGCGCTGAAGAAGGAAACCGACCAAGCCTCGGCCGACCGGCTGAAGCGGCTGGAAACCGAACTCGCCTCGCTGGAAGAGGAAGCCGATGCGCTGACCGCGCGCTGGCAGGCCGAAAAGCAGAAGCTGGGTCTTGCTGCCGATCTCAAAAAGCAGCTCGACGATGCCCGCAACGAACTGGCGATCGCCCAGCGCAAGGGTGAATTCCAGCGTGCCGGCGAGCTTGCCTATGGTGTGATCCCCAATCTGGAGAAGGATCTGCAGGCTGCCGAAGAGCAGGATGGCGCCCGCGATTCCATGGTGCAGGAAGTCGTCACCGCTGACAACATCGCCCAGGTGGTCTCCCGCTGGACCGGGATTCCCGTGGACAAGATGCTGGAAGGCGAGCGCGACAAGCTGCTTCGGATGGAAGACGAACTCGCCAAGTGGGTCGTCGGCCAGGGCGATGCCGTGCAGGCGGTGTCGCGCGCCGTTCGTCGCTCGCGCGCCGGCCTGCAGGACCCGAACCGGCCGATCGGCTCGTTCATCTTCCTCGGCCCGACCGGCGTCGGCAAGACGGAGCTGACCAAGGCGCTCGCGCGCTTCCTCTTCGACGACGATACCGCGATGGTGCGCATCGACATGTCGGAATACATGGAGAAGCACTCCGTCGCCCGACTGATCGGCGCTCCTCCCGGCTATGTCGGCTATGAGGAAGGCGGCGCGCTGACCGAAGCCGTCCGCCGCCGGCCCTATCAGGTCGTGCTGTTCGACGAGATCGAGAAGGCGCATCCGGATGTCTTCAATATCCTGCTCCAGGTTCTGGACGACGGACGTCTGACGGACGGGCAGGGCCGCACCGTCGACTTCCGCAACACCATGATCATCATGACCTCCAACCTGGGCGCCGAATATCTGACCCAGCTGAAGGAGGGCGACGACAGCGATCTGGTGCGCGAGCAGGTGATGGAGGTGGTGCGTGGCCATTTCCGGCCGGAATTCCTGAACCGTGTCGACGAGATCATCCTGTTCCACCGCCTGAAGCGCGAGGAAATGGGGGCGATCGTCGATATCCAGCTCGAGCGGCTGCTGAAGCTCCTGTCCGAGCGCAAGATCACGCTCGAACTCGATGAGGATGCCCGCAACTGGCTTGCCAACAAGGGTTACGATCCGGTCTATGGCGCAAGGCCGCTGAAGCGGGTGATCCAGAAATATGTTCAGGACCCGCTGGCCGAACAGATCCTCTCCGGCCAGGTGCCGGACGGATCGCGCGTGGTGGTCACCAGCGGTTCCGACAGGCTGCTGTTCCGTCCGCGCGCGGCGGTCAACGAAGCGGCCTGATCGGCTCTGCTCTTATGTGACTCCATGAATGGCGGCTCCCGGGCCGCCATTTTGCGTTCGAGGCGGCTACCGAAATCCCCTTGCCACGGCGGGGTTCTGCGATGAAGCTGGCATGGCATCGAAGAATCGCGCGGGAAGGGGAGATCATGCTGGTTATTTTCGGCGGCTTGCCGGGCAGCGGTAAGACCACGATTGCGCAGGCCTTGGCGAAGCGGTTGAAGGGCGTGTATGTCCGGGTCGATACGATCGAGCAGGCGCTGCGAAATTCCGATGTTCTGAAAGCGGATGAAGGGCCTGCCGGCTATGTGATTGCCTATGGTGTCGCCGAGGACAATCTGAGACTGGGGCACACGGTTGTCGCGGATTCGGTCAATGCCATCCGTATCACGCGCGATGCCTGGCTGTCGGTCGCCAAACGGGCCGGCACGCGCGCGGTCGAAGTGGAAGTTGTCTGTTCGGACAAGGCCGAGCATCGCCGGCGTGCCGAAACGCGCGCGACCGATGTCGAAGGTCTCGTCAAGCCGACATGGGACGAGACCGTCAACCGGGCCTATGAGGATTGGGCAACCCGCCCGATCGTCGTCGATACCGCGCATAAGGCCGTGGATGACCTCGTCGCCGAACTGGCGATCCGGCTGGAGCGTGCTCAATCCTGAAGCTGCACTTGCTGGCTCGTCCCGATGGGCCGCGCGTCAATCCTTGCTGGCGACCTGCTTTGCCTTCTCGTCGGTCAGCAGCGCGTCGATGCGCTTGCGTTCGTCCTGGAATTTGGCGAGTGCCACGCCGTCCAATGTCTTGCCGCCGGGAAGGCGGATGCGCAGCGGATCGACCTTGGTGCCGTTGACGATCAGCTCGTAATGCAGATGCGGCCCGGTCGCCAGGCCGGTCGAGCCGATGAAGCCAATGACCTGGCCCTGCACCACCTTGGCGCCGGGGGTCACGCCCTTGGCGATGGCGCTCTGGTGGTTGTAGGAGGAGACATAGCCGTTGGCGTGCCGGATCAGCGTCTGGTTGCCGAAGCCGCCGGAATCCCAGCCGGCCTTTTCCACGATGCCGTTGCCGGCGGCGATGATCGGCGTGCCGCGCGGCGCCGACCAGTCGACGCCGGTATGCATGCGGGCAAAGCCGAGGATCGGATGGCGGCGCATGCCGAAGCCGGACTTGAAGACGCCTGTGGGAACGGGATTGCGCAGCAGGAACTGCCGGATGCTCTTGCCGCTTTCGTCGAAATAATCGATCGAATGATCGTCCGGGTCTTCGAAGCGATAGAAGCGCGTGACCGTGTCGCCGAACTTGGCGTTGACGTAAAGCAATTCAGAATCGGCCGTCGCCTGGCCGTTCTCGTCGGTCACGGAGAAGAAGGCTTCCAGCGAATCCGTCGGCTTCAATTGCGCCTGGAAATCGACATTGCTGGCGAGCAGCTTGACGACCTGGGCCACCATCTCCTTGGACATGCCATAGGAGAGGGCCGCGCGGTAGATGCCGTCATAGACGCTCGGCAGGTCGCGGCCGGCGGCGACGGCGGGTGCGTCATTGTCGAAGGCGGTGGCGATGGCGTCGAGCATTGGCGGCTCGCTGCCGGCGACGAAATCGCCGTGATCGTCCTGCGCGATGGTCAGTATATGCTTGGTGCCGCGATAGATGCTGGCGCGGATGATCTTGGCCTGCTCGCCCTTCTGCAGGATGCCCATGCGCAGCACGTCGCCGCGCGACAGGCCGGATGCGCCGAAAAGCGACTGGATCTTCGTCGCGATGTCATCGGCATCGGCCTTCAGATAGCCGGCATTGATGAGTGCCGTCGTGATCGAGCTATTCTCGCGCACGGGGATGATGTCGTCGGCGAATTCCTGCGTCTGCGCCGTGACCGCCTCGGGCGCTGCGACCGACATGTTCTCCTCGACGATGCGGGCGGCAAGCCCGGCAGTCAGGTCGACATCGGCATCGTCGGTGGCGAAACGGCGCGGATCGACATAATAGAGCGCCGAAAGCTGGGTGTTGCCGTCGGCCAGCACGGAGCCGTTGGAGCGGACATTCTCCTCCACCTCGTCGAGCGACATCGAGCCGGCGAGGGGAAAGGGCATATCCTTGGTCGGAAAGGCGATGGTCTTGAGGCTGACTTCGGATTCGACGTCCGAACCGTAGATCGTGCCGGTGCGGTTGGCCGGTGGCGGAATATTGTCGTCGGTGGAAAAGATCGCCAGCGGGTCGAAGGCCGGGTAGCTTTCGGTCGCGACGCGATTGGTGGCGAGCGCGATCTTTACATGCGCGAAGGGCTGGCGCCGCACCACTTCCTTGTCGCCGTCGCGCACCACGGTCGAAACTTCCATGATCGAGCGGTCGGACGGCTTGGCGGCGATCGCGGTGGAGACGAGGCGGCCGCCGCGCACGACCTGATCCTCGGCGCTGTCATGTTTGCCGCTGTCCGTGGTGGCATAGGCCTCAGCAGGGATGGCAAGCTGCTGGCGCCCGTCGAGCGCTGCAAACAATGCGACACCCATCAATATGCTGGAGGTGATGCCGGTGAGAAAGGTGCCCGAAAGCCAGCGCAGCGAAACTTCGCGCCGATCCGGCGCCCGCCTGCCATCGGCCAGGATTGGCGGCTCGTTGCCGAGCGATCGGAGCATCATCTTGTCCGTCATCATGCCAATCGAGATCCGGTTCCTTTATGCGAGCCCTATGGCTGGGGGCGAAGATGTGCATATTTATGACGAAGGAGTCAAATCCGCGGCATCTTGTCTGTGGAGTGTTTCGGTCGGTAGGCGCCTGGTCTGGATGATAGGGTGGGCATTATCTGGTGCCCGTGAAGCCGGGTTCAAGAGCTGGCGATCGGCGGCATTGATGCTCCCGCGAGTATTTGCTCGCGGCAGCTGCATCCTCTGATGGCATAATGGATAGCTTTCATGCCCTTTCGGCGCATCCTTCCGTCGGTTTCATAAAATCATCATAGGAATCAATCATTTGCTTGTTTTTTGATTTTTTTCAAAATCGGCTGTTGACTTGTTTCTGGGGTAGGGTCTATAAGCCCGATCACTGACGAGGGCGGCGGCGCTGCTGGCGACGAAGTCTCTCGCTCTAGAGTTTCCTGGATTGGCTGTTATGCTGATTGGTGGTTCCGGG
>JASGEG010000085.1:0-23516 GCA_047606605.1 Rhizobium sp. | reverse complement strand
GGCAGATGTGAGCCATCGGCGATTGGCCGACGGACACGATAACGCTTTTTCAGGAGAACCCCATGACCAAGTTTCTTTCTGTCCTCGCCGCCTGCACTGTCGTCGCCGGCCTTTCGTTCGCCGGCATCGCCTCGGCTCAGGATACGATGAAAAAGGACATGATGCACAGCGGCACCATGTCGAAGGACACCATGAAAACAGATAGCATGAAGATGGGGAAGACCAAGACGACCTGCATGCACAAGGCCGGCATGGAAAAGAACGCAATGAAGAAGGCCGAGATGATGAAGGCTTGCGATGCGATGAAGTGAGTTTTCGGACAGCCGCAGCCGCCGGAGCTTTCGCTGCGGCGGCCGACGTCTCTCGTAAACCTCTCATTCTTTTTGAGCGGATCTGGACGCGGGGTGCGGCCGCCCGATCGCGAAAGTGCGGGCGGCAATCCCATCCAGAAGCAGGCGCAACGCCATCAGCCCAAATGCCTTCATCTTGCGGTTCCTTAATCTTAAGAGGCGGTCTCGGTCTTGGCCCGGATAAAGTGCCGCCAGCCGCCGTAACCGGTGATATCGAGCGCACCTGCCACGGCATGGGCTTCACAGAGGAAACCGGAAACCGCCGTGCCATCATCGAGCGTGACCTTGCCGATGCCGAGCGGCGCGGGGATGTTCTGGACGAAACGGCCGAAGGCTTCGGGCGATACCGCCCAGATCTCGACTTCTATGCCAGTGCCTGCAAAGCCGGGGTCGCGCACCAGCCCCGGCTTGGGCGGGACGGTTCCCGGCAGCGCGAAGAGGCGATAATCGCCCGCCGTCCGGCAGGTCTTCAGATGGTATCCGCCCGAGGAGGTGAGCTCGTGGTTGAGCGGCATGCCGCTCAGATGGGCTCCGACGACGACGATCGGCACGGAGCCGTCATCGGCCGGCGGCACGCGGCTTGCCTCGGGGTGTGGTGCGGTGCGATCCCGACCCATCCCCGCCTTCAAGCTCCGATGCATGGCGTCGGCGAAGGGGGCGAGCGCCTCGTCGGTGAAGGCCGGGCCGATCAGCGTCACGCCGGCTGGCAGGTGGCCGTCGGCGTCGAAGCCGGCGGGAATGGCGATCGCCGCGCAATCGAGCAGATTGACGAAGTTGGTGTAGCGGCCGAAATGGCCGTTCTTGACGATGGGGTCTGCCTTCATCTCCTCGACCGTATAGGTCGTCGGTGAGGTCGGCAGCATCAGAATATCCGCCTTCTCCCATTCCTGCCTGGTCTTCTGGCGCAGCGCTTCGAGCCTGTATCTGCCCTCGAAAGCGGCGACGGCGTCATAGGCCTTCGCGTCTTCGATGATGGTGCGCACCGTCGGGTCGAAATCATCGGCATTGCTGGCGAGAAAATCCTTCACCGCCGCCAGCCGCTCGGCGACCCAGGGGCCGTTATAGAGCAGTTCTGCCGCCTGCCGGAACGGCGCATAGTCGAAGGGAACGATGGTGGCGCCGAGGGAGCGCGCCCTTTCGATCGCGGCGTCATAGAGGGCTTCGACATCTTTGTTGCCGAAGAATTCCCGCTCGGCTCCATCGAGCACACCGATGCGCAGACCGGACACGGGCAGGCTGGCGGGAGCCGCTATGCGTGAGAACGGATCGGCGGCGTCATAGCCATCCATCACCCTGCGGATTGCAACGCCGTCGCCGACCGTTGCGGCAAAAATAGTGACGACATCGACGCTGCGGCAGGCCGGCACCACGCCGACATTCGGCACCAGGCCGGGCGTCGGCTTGATGCCGACGAGATTGTTGAAGGCCGCCGGCACGCGGCCGGAGCCGGCCGTGTCGGTGCCGAGCGCGAAGCTGGCGAGGCCGGAGGCGACGGCGACCGCCGAGCCGGAGCTCGAACCACCAGACACATAATCCCTGTCGAAGACCGAACGCGGCGCGCCATGCGGCGAGCGCGTGCCGTTGAGGCCGGTGGCGAACTGGTCGAGATTGGTCTTGCCGATCACCAGCGCGCCGGCGGCCCTGAGCCGGGCCACCACCGTTGCATCCCTATCGGGATGATAGGCGAAGGCCGGGCAGGCGGCCGTGGTCGGAAGGCCAGAGACGTCGATATTGTCCTTGACCGCGAAGGGAATGCCCCAGAGCGGCAGGCTGTTCGGCTCCGGCGCTTGCGCCAGCAGCGCCTTGGCGGCGGCGCGCAGCTCATCGTCCGGGGTCGGCGTGATGAAGATCGCCGGATCGTCGGATGCCTTGCGGCGGCGGATCACTTCCTCCACGATATCCAGGGGAGACAATCCGGCTGCATAGGCGGATTGGAGCGAGGCGAGATCGAGAATGGCAGGGAGCATCAGATTTCCTCCAGCACGACGAGGACATCGCCGGCTTTGACGTTGCGGCCGGGGCCTGCGCGCAGATCGCGGACGCGGCCTGCGGCATGGGCGGTCACGTTGATTTCCATCTTCATGGATTCGATGATGGCGAGCGTTTCGCCGGCGGCGACCGGCTGGCCCTCCTCGACGAGGATCTTCCAGACGTTGCCGGGTACGGCGCTTTCCACGCCGAAGCAGCCTTCGGGAATATCGCCGTCGAGACCGGGACCGGAGCCCTCGTCGACGGAGAAACTGTCGAGGCCGAGATCCTTCCAGCGCTGACGTTCGGCCTCGAAGGCCGACTGCTGTCGGGCCTTGAAGGCGCCGATGGCTTCGGCGTTTGCGGCAAACTCCGCCTCATAGGCCGCATAGGAAAATTCGGTTTCCTCGATGCGGATCGGATAGCCGCCATGCGGAAAGGCGGCGCGCGCTTCGGTCAGTTCCTCGTGGTTCACCGGGAAGAAGCGGATCTGGTCGAAGAAGTCGAGCAGCCAGGGCTTTTCCTTGGAAAAGACTGGCGTCTGGCGCCAGGTGTTCCAGACCTGGATCGTGCGGCCGAAGAGCTGGTAGCCGCCGGGGCCTTCCATGCCGTAGATGCACATATAGGCGCCGCCGATGCCGACGGCATTTTCCGGCGTCCATGTCCGGGCCGGATTGTACTTGGTCGTCACCAGCCGATGGCGCGGGTCCATCGGCGTGGCGACCGGCGCGCCGAGATAGACGTCGCCGAGGCCGAGGACGAGATAGCTGGCGTCGAAGACGATGTCGCGCACCGCCTGCTCGTCGACAAGGCCGTTGATGCGGCGGATGAACTCGATATTCGACGGGCACCAGGGCGCGTTGGGACGAACGAGTTCCTGATACTTGCGCATCGCAAGTTCGGCATCGGGATCGTTCCAGGACAGCGGCAGATGCACGATCCGGCTCGGGACCTTCACGGCTTGCGCCGGTGGCAGGGAGGCTTCGATTTCGGTCAGGAGACCGAGAAGGCGCGTGCGGGTAAGCCCGGTTCCGTCATAATGGATCTGCAGCGACCGTATGCCGGGCGTGAGATCGACGAGCCCGGGAAGCTTCGCCTTCTTGATCGCCTGCATCAGAAGATGCACGCGCAGCCGCAGCGCGATGTCGAGCTGCATCGGTCCGTATTCGACCAGCAGATTGTCGTCGCCCTGGCGGCGATAGACCACGGGGACCGGCCCCACCTCGCTGTGCCCAATAATCGCGGCACCCGCGTCGTCGCCGATGCGTTTCACCACCGGACCGGCGATCGGGTCTTCTGTGCGTTTCACCGCATGGAAGCGGATCTTGTCACCCGGTTTGAACTGGCCCATCTTCCACTGCTCGTCGCGCGCGATCACCGCCGGGCAGACGAAGCCGCCGAGGCTCGGGCCGTCGGGACCGAGAATGATCGGCATGTCGCCGGTAAAGTCGATCGCGCCGACCGCATAGGCATTGTCGTGCAGGTTGGAAGGATGAAGTCCGGCTTCGCCGCCGTCCGTACGCGCCCATTTCGGCGCCGGGCCGATCAGGCGCACGCCGGTGCGGGCGCTGTTGAAATGCACCTCGTATTCGGTTGCAAACAGCGTTTCGATATCCTCCTCGAGGAAGAAATCGGGAGCACCGTGCGGGCCGTAGAGTACGCCGACGTCCCAGTTGCGGGTGAGCGCGGCCGGTTCACTGGCCGGCTTCGATGCCGCCTGTGAAGCCCGCGCAAGCCGCAGCACATGGCCGGCGCGAAGCGTTCCCGTCGCATGGCCGCCGAACTGGCCCAGGCCGAAGGTCGCGCGCGAACCGAGCACTTCCGGGGCGGAGAACCCGCCGGCGACGGCGAGATAGGCGCGCTGGCCGGCACCGGCGATCGTGCCGATCGAAAGCGTCTGGCCCGCCTTGACGGGGATCGCCGCATCATGCGGAACCGGCACACTGTCGAGCGTCACCGGCATCCGCGCGCCGGCAAGCGCGACGGTGACGTCCGAGAAGAATTTCAGCACTGGCCCGGAGACGGTCAGTTCCAGCGCAGTCGTCTCGTCGGCATTTCCAACAAGGCGGTTGGCATGGCGGAAGGATCGCTCGTCCATCGGCCCGCTCGGCGGCACGCCGACATGCCAGAGACCCAGCCGTCCCGGCAGTTCCTGCAGGCTCGATTGAGCGCCCGGCGCCACGACCTCGACGACATCCGGCACGAAGATGAAATCCTTGAGCGCGGTCGTCGCGACTTGGCCGCTTGCCAGAAGATCGGAAGCGGCGATGGCTTTGAGATAATCGAGATTGGTCTCGATACCGGAAATGGCGCTGTCCGCGAGCGCCTTGCCGAGCGCTTCGATGGCACCGGCGCGGTCCTTGCCGGTCACGATCACCTTGGCAAGCATGGGGTCGTAATAGGGGCTGACCTCCGTGCCCGTCTCGATCCAGCCGTCGACGCGGATAGTGTCCGGAAAGACGACCTGCGTCAGCAGTCCCGCACTCGGCCTGAACCCGGCATGCGGCATTTCGGCGTAGATGCGCGCCTCGATCGCCGCACCCTTGGGAACGAGATTGTCCTTGCCGGTGAGTACGTCCTCGCCGGCGGCCTGGCGGATCATCCATTCGACGAGATCGATGCCGAAGACCGCTTCGGTGACCGGATGCTCGACCTGCAGGCGCGTGTTGACCTCGAGGAAATAGAATTCCTCGCGTGCCGGGTCATAGATGAACTCGACCGTTCCTGCGGACTGGTAACGGGCAGAGATGCCGAGCGCGACGGCCGCCGCATGCAGGCGGGCGCGGACCGCATCGGACAATCCCGGCGCCGGGGTCTCCTCGATCACCTTCTGGTTCCGGCGCTGCAAGGAGCAGTCGCGCTCGCCGAGCGCGATCATCCGGCCGTTGCCGTCACCGAAAATCTGCACTTCGACATGGCGGGCCTTGGCGACGAAGCGCTCGAGATAGACGCGTGCATCGCCGAAGCTGGCGCGCGCGGTGCGCTGCACGCTCTCGAAGGCCGCGCTCAGGCTTTCCGGATCGTGGCAGAGCTGCATGCCGATGCCGCCGCCGCCGGCGGTCGATTTCAGCATCACCGGATAGCCGATCTCGCTCGCAGCTTTCAGCGCATCGGTGCTCGTCTCCAGGAGCCCGCTGCCGGGCAGCAGCGGCACGCCGCTGTCGCGCGCCAGTTCGCGGGCAGTGTGCTTCAGCCCGAAGGCGGCGATGTTGTCGGGCGTCGGGCCGATGAAGGCGATGCCTTCCTTGGCCAGCCGCTCGGCAAAGCCGATGTTTTCCGAGAGGAAGCCGTAGCCCGGATGCACGGCCCCGGCGCCGGTCGCCTTGCAGGCGGCGACGACGGCCTCGACGTCGAGATAGCTCTCAGCGGCCGGCGCCGGGCCGAGCCTTATCGCCTCGTCCGCCATCAGCACCGCTTTCGAGAAGCGGTCGGCATCGGAATAGACGACGACGGAAGCGATGCCCATGTGCTGCAATGTCTTGATGATCCGGACGGCGATTTCGCCCCGGTTTGCGATCAGAACCTTGTTGAACATGTCAGGCCTCGCTGTCCCAGACCAGCACCCGGATCGGCGTCGGATCGAAGCCGTTGCAGGGATTGTTGATCTGCGGGCAATTGGAGATGACGAGCAGCACGTCCATTTCCGCTTTCAGCTCGACATAATCGCCCGGCGCGGAGATGCCGTCGACGATCGTCATCTCGCCGCCAGGCTCGATCGGCACGTTCATGAAGAAGTTGATGTTGGGCACGACGTCGCGCTTGCTCATGCCGTGCCTGGAGACTTCCAGAACGAAATTGTCGCGGCAGGCATGCAGATATCTGGTGCCGTGGCCGAAGCGCACCGTGTTGCTTTCGCAGGAGCAGGCGCCGGCCGAGGTATCGTGACGACCGCAACTGTCGGCCGTCATCGTCAGCATCACCCGGCCTTCATTCGAGATGATCCTCGTATCCGTGGAGATATAGGCAGCCCCCTGTTCGCGCATCGTATCCTGGTTGGAATAACGCTCGGAGAAGTCGGCGGCATTGTAGAACAGCGTGTCGACCGCCTGCTGGCCATAGCTGTCCTCGATGCGCAACGTCTGGCCTTTCCGCACCACCGTCGAGAACGGCGCCTCCGCGGCAATGAAATGATCCTGCACGGCGTTTTCGAGCGTGCGGCCCGGTGCTGTCTGGATGAAATCACTCATGGTTCCGCTCCTCCTCAGATTGCCGCCAGCGCGTTGTTTTCAAATCCGCGCATGGCTTCGGCGGTCGCGGTCCGGCAAAGGTCGTCGGCCGATGGCTCCACGGCCGCGATGCGGGTGACGGTGACCGGGTTCGGTCGGTAGCTGGGATCGGGATCGAGCGGATGCGGGCAATTGGAAAAGCCGACGATCAGATCCATCTCGGCGCACAGCTCGACATAGTCGCCGCCGGCCAGCAGATCCGGCTTCCACAGGAACGCGCCGTCCTGGTCGACGCGGACGGGTGCGAAGAGCGCCAGCACCGAGGGAATATCCCGCTTGTCGAGCCCGGCCTTGGTCGTAAGCAGGATCAGATTGTCACGCGTGTTGCGCTTGCCTTCGCCGTATTTCGCAACGTTCGATGCGGCGGTGGAGCCGCCCATCAGCCCGTCATGGGCGCCGGAGCTGTCTTCCGTTACCGAAAACATCACCCGGCCCATGTCGGAGAAGATCACCCGGCCTTTGCCGATGGCCGTGGTCCACTGCATCTTCACCGTATCGGGCAGGTTCAGCCGCTCGCTGGCGTCGGCGGCACTCCAGGCGACGAGGGAGAGCGTCGAGAAACCGTGATCGAGGCTGACGCGCAGCACTTCGTTCTTCCTGAGATGGGTCGACCAGTACCAGCCGCCGGGGATTACCTCGCGGTGGACGATCTTGTTCTGGGCGATTTCTGGCGCCGGCAGCGGGCTGGCTCCGGGCAGGGCCTTGGGCGCGAATTGCAGGCCCTTTCTTTGATGCTCCTCGTAGCGAGCGCGGTTGGCGGCTATCTCTTCCGGCGAACGTCTGACATGTGTCATGGCTGGATTTCTCCCGACGAAGCCAGGTCGTCCCGGCGGTGCCCCAGGCAAGCGACCGGGCCGTCCCGGTCGGGGCTGAAGATCGATGGCGCGCCGGCGATCCGGGGCGGCCAGATGGAAATGTCCTTGGTGATGGTCGCGCCGTAGCGTTCCTTTTCTTCCGGCCGGTCGCGGCGGCGCTCGAAGGCGACGACGCGTGTGGCGAGCGTGAAGGCTTCGCGCATGTCATGGGTGACCATGACGACGGTCATTTGCGTTTCATGCCACAGCCGTTTCATCAGCGTATGGATCTCGGCACGGATGCCGGGATCGAGCGCGCCGAAAGGCTCGTCGAGCAACAGCACCTTGGGCCGCATGATAAGCGCCTGGGCGAGCGCCAGTCGCTGCTGCATGCCGCCGGAAAGCTGGGCCGGATATTTGTCTTCGGCGCCGGCAAGGCCGACTTCGGCGAGGAGCTGGCGCGCCTCCTCGATCGCATCGCGGCGCGCCGCACCGAAGAGCTTGGCCCTGTAGCGCGAGGCCGAAAGCTCCTTGCCGAGCAGCACATTGCCGAGCGCGGTCAGATGCGGAAACACCGAATAGCGCTGGAAGACCACGCCGCGGTCCGCGCCCGGTTCGGCGGGCAGCGCCGCGCCATCGAGAAAGATCGTGCCTCGCGTCGGCTGCTCCTGCCCCAGCAACATGCGCAGGAAGGTCGACTTGCCGCAGCCGGAGGGGCCGACCAGCGCGACGAAGGCGCGCGACGCGACCGTCAGGGACACGTCCTCAAGCACGATCTGGTCGCCATATTCCTTCCAGACCTTGTCTATCCTGAGCTCGCTCATGCCCGCTTCTCCAGTTCGGACCAGGGGAAGACGGCGATGCGGAGACGATCGAGCAGATAATTCATGAGCACGGCAAGCAGCGTGATCCAGACGACATAGGGAAAGATCACATCCATCGACAGATAGCGGCGGACGAGAAAGATGCGGTAGCCGAGGCCGGAATCCGACGAGATCGCTTCGGCTGCGATCAGGAACAGCCAGGCCGGCCCGAGCTGCAGTCTCAGACAGGTGATCAGCCGCGGCAGGATCTGCGGCAGCACCACGCGAAGCGCGATCTGCCAGGAGGAACCGCCGAGCGTCTCGGCCTTGACGATCTGCTCGCGCGGCAGTTCCAGCGCCTTCAGCGCCAGGTCCCGGATCATCGTCGGCGCCACGCCGATGACGATGAGGGCGATCTTCGAGGTCTCGCCGAGGCCCATGACGATGAAAAGGATCGGCAGCAGCGCCAGCGGCGGCACCATCGAGATGACGGCGACGAAGGGGGAGAGCAGGGCTCTGAGATAAGGCAGCATGCCGATGAGCATGCCGATCAGCAGCGCTGTTACAGTGGAGATGCCGAGACCGGCAAACAGCCGGATCAGGCTCGCGCCGGTGTCCGACCACAGCAGATAGTCTCCGGTACGCGGATCGGCGATGAAGGCCATACGGTTGATGGCGTCGGCAAAGCCGGCAAGATTGGGCAGCAGCTTGTCGTTGGCGTTTTCGGCAAGCCGCGCCGCCGAACCGGCGCCATAGGCGACGATCAGCAGGGCAAAAGGCAACAGCGTCAGGGCAAGCTGCGCGCCGGGGCTGGGCCTGGTATTGATCCAACGCATCGGAAACTCCGCGGATGAAGGAAACGGGCGGCGCGCCGGCGCCGCCGGTGGAGATCGCGCTCAGAGCGCAGCGTCGGCGGCGGCCTTCATGTAGGTTTCGGTGAAGCGCAGCTTGACGTTGGCGCTGTCGCCGAGAACCTTGCCGTCGGGCATTTCGATGCCGATGACATCGGCCGATGGCGCGCCATTGCCGAGCAGGCCCTTCTGGAACAGGAAGCCGCGCACCAGATCCATCGTCTTCGGCAGGTTCGGCGAGGCGGTGAAGGCAACCGCGTCGGTGGGCTTGTCGAAGAGCTTGGTCGCGGCAAGCTGCGCCTCGAAGCCTTTCAGGTCCGTGCCCGAGGCTGCCCCCATCGCTTCGCGCGCCGCCTTGCCTTCCGGCGTATCCGCCTTCAACAGCGCCGCCGTTTCATACCAGATGCCGGCGAGCGCCTTGCCGAAATTCGGATTGTCCTTGAGGACAGCGCTGTTGGCGACCATCAGGTCGATGATCTCGCCGGGGACCTGCGAGCTGTCGAAGACCTTCTTGGCTGAGGGCTCCTCGAGAATGGTCGAGACCAGCGGATTCCAGGTGACGACGGCGGAGACATCGGGCGTTTTGTAGGCCGCGACCATATCGGCGTCGGAGGTGTTGACCACCTTCACGTCGCGCTCGGTGAGCTTGATGCTGTCGAGCGCGCGCGCAAGCAGGTAATGCGAGACGGAATATTCGACGAGATTGACGTTCTGGCCCTTGATGTCGGCGAGACTTGCCTTGTCCTTCAGGATGACGGCGTCATTGCCGTTGGAAAAGTCACCGACGATGACGGCCGTCGTATCGACGCCGCCGGCGGCCGGGATCGACAGGCCGTCCATGTTGGTGAGCGTTACGGCATCGAAGGCGCCGGCCGTGTACTGGTTCATCGACTCGACGTAGTCGTTGAACTGCGTGACCTCGATGTTGATGCCGTATTTGTCGGCCCATTTCTTGACGATGCCGTGGTCGCTTGCATAACCCCAGGGCATCCAGCCGACATAGATGGACCAGGCGACCTTGAAACTGGTTTTCGGAGCAGCGCTCGCCGCCGAGCCGAGCCCGAAAGCCAGCGATACCGAAAGGGCCGTTACGGAAAGGATCTTCGAAAAAGTCTGCATAGAAATTCCCCTTTTGCTTTTTTCAAAAAGGGATCGGCAAAGACCATCGCGCCGCCAATCCCTTGGCTTACGAGGTCTCCCGGGCTTTTATCCCGCCGTGCATACGGTGGGGATTTCTCCCCCACCGACGGCAGCTCTCGGACCAGCACGCTTTTCCAAGCGCCGGAACCCTAGCCACCAACTCGGACTTTTCGAAGCAAGGCGCGTGCCAGTTTGTAAGCTGTTGATTTATATGGGAGTCGATCAGGCGCGATGTTCCGATTGCTCATGGTTGATCGCGTTTGCTCATTATTTGAGCGGCCGCCATCCGGGGCTCATCACCGCAAAACCGCCACCCATTTTTGCACGACAGGCTTTAGCGAACCCCTTCGCTGACATGATCAAGCAGCGCCAGCAAGCCTTTGAGGATGTCGGTTGGCGAGGGAGGGCAGCCGGGAATGTGCAGGTCGACGGGCACGATCTTCAAAACCCCGCCGACCACGGCATAGCTCCCGGCAAAGCAACCGCCGTCACGCGCGCAGTCGCCCAGCGCAACGACCCATTTGGGCTCCGGCGTAGCGTTATATGTCCGTTCGAGGGCCTCTGCCATGTTCTTTGTCACGGGTCCGGTGACCATGAGCACGTCGGCATGGCGAGGCGAGGCCACGAAGCGGATGCCGAACCGTTCGATATCGTAGAAAGCGTTGCTCAGGGCATGCATTTCGAGTTCGCAACCGTTGCAGGACCCGGCATCGACGGCGCGGATCGCCAGGCTGCGGCCGAGCCTGCGGTGCGCTTTCCTGTCGACCGCCGCCGCCAGCTCTTGCGCTGCTGCATCGACGCTGGCCGGTGCGGGTTCCGTCAAAGGTGGCCGGATCAGGCTTTCGAACAGGAGCTTGCGCATTGCTATTGCCCTTACAGATCGTGCCCCGAATATGAGCAGTTGAATGACTTGTTGCAGAGCGGAAAGTCGGCGACGATATTGCCTTCGATCGCGGCCTCCAGCAGCGGCCACTGGAACCAGGAGGGGTCGCGCAGATGGCAGCGTTCGATCCTGCCTTCCTGCGTGAGGCGCAACCAGGCCAACACGTCGCCACGGAAGCCTTCGACAAGCGCCACGCCTTCCCGCAGGCCCTGAACAGATGGAATATCCGCCAGAACCGGGCCGTCCGGCATCTGGTCGAGGATCTGCCCGATCAGCGACAGGCTCTGTTCGACTTCGCGAATGCGTATCCACACGCGGGCGTTGACATCGCCGTCGCTGAGCAGCGGCGTGTCGAAGGTCAGTTCGTCATAGGGCGGATAGGCGAAGCTGCGGCGGGCGTCGAAGCTGCGGCCGCTCGCCCGCCCGATGTAGCCGCCGGCACCGTATTGCCGGGCAAGCTCGACAGATAGCCTGCCCGTCCCGACCGTGCGGTCCTGAAGCGAGGCGGTATTGTCGTAGAGCTCCACCAGGGCGGGGAACTTCCGGCTGAGTTCGGCATGCAAGGCCCGCAAGGCGGCCTTTCCATTGCCGTCAAGGTCGGCGGCAACGCCACCGGGCAGGATACGGTCACGCATCAGCCGGTGTCCGAAAGCGGCGTCGGCGGCACGCAGCACCTGCTCGCGCAGCACGCCGCAATGAGCGAGCATCAGGGCGAAGGCGGCGTCGTTGCAGATGGCACCGATATCGCCGAGGTGGTTGGCGAGCCGCTCGAGTTCGGCCATCAGTGCACGCAGCCAAACGGCGCGCGGTGGGACCTCCAGCCCAAGGGCTGCTTCCGCCGCCCGCGAAAAGGCATAGGCATAGGCGACGCTGCTGTCGCCGGATGTCCGCCCGGCAAGCTGCACCCCGCGGCCCAGATCGGCGCCCGCCATCAGCGCCTCGATCCCCTTGTGGACATAGCCCAGCCGCTCCTCCAGGCGAACGACGGTCTCGCCATTGGCCGTGAAGCGAAAATGCCCGGGCTCGATGATGCCGGCATGCACCGGCCCGACCGGGATCTGGTGCAGGTTCTCGCCATCGGCAGGCAGAAAGGCGTAGGAGAATTCGGCGGCGGGCGCACTGCGCGCTCCCAGCGGGAACCGCAGATCCCAGCGGCCATGGTCGATCCACGGCCGGCTATCCGGCAGTCCGTCCGGCTGCAATCCCGTGAGGTCGCGGAGCGTTCGTTCCAGGCGCAGTGCCGGCGGATGGTATTGCGCGATGGAGGGATAGCCGTTCTGCAGCTCTTCCAGGCTCAGAATGGCGCTCTTGCCGGCCTGTTCGTCGACAAGCGCCATATGCACGGCGTTGCCCTCGCCCCAGAGGCCGAGCATCGTCAAGTGTCCGTCCGACAACCGCGAGGCAGCCGATATCCAGGTGGACGGATCGGTAACGGCGCGTGGCCACGGCCCGTGATGCGAAACCGGGCGGCCATTTCCTATGAGGTCATCCAACATCGACATCGTCCGGCCTCGCATCATCGAAGAAGATTGGCGATATGCTGAAACCAGGCAACCATCGGCGGCGGCAGGTAGATCCCGGCTGCGAGCACCAGCGCCAGATGCAGGAACATCGGCAAATAGGATGCTTCCGCCGGGGCAGTGCTGCCGCGCGGCTGACCAAAAATCGCCCCGGTCAATCGCAGCAACAGAGCCCCGAAAGCGACCAGCAGCCCAAAGACGAGCGGAATGGCGAGCAGCGGCTGCTTTGCGAAGGTCGAGCTGACGATGAGGAACTCGCTCATGAAGATGCCGGCCGGCGGCAGGCCGGCGATGGCGATCACGCCCGCCAGCAGGCCCCAGCCGAGCCCCGGATGCGTCTCGGTCAGGCCCCGGATGGCCGAAAGCCTTTGCGTCCCCTTGATCTGGGCGATGTGGCCGACGGCAAAGAAGATCGCCGACTTGGTCAGCGAATGCATGACCATATGCAGCAGGCCGGCGAAATTGGCGAGCGAGCCGCCGAGACCGAAGGCGAAGACGATGATGCCCATATGCTCGATCGAGGAATAGGCGAACAGACGTTTGATATCGCGGCGGCGGTAGAGCATGAAGGCGGCGAAGATCAGCGAGATGAGCCCCATCGTCATCATCAGCGGCCCGGGGCTGATGGCATCCGGGCTGGCGGCCAGCAGGATCTTGAAACGCAGCACGGCATAGAGCGCAACGTTGAGCAGAAGGCCCGAAAGCACAGCCGAGATCGGCGTCGGCCCCTCGGCATGCGCGTCCGGCAGCCAGGCATGCAGCGGCGCCAGCCCGACCTTGGTGCCGTAGCCGAGTAGCAGGAAGATGAAGGCGAGGTTGAGAAGGGCCGGATCGAAGCCGGCGGCGTGGTCCACCAGCGTCGTCCAGACCATGGCGTCGTAGCCCGTGCCGACGACGGCCTGCGCGGCCAGATAGACGAGGATGGTGCCGAACAGCGCGAAGGCGATGCCGACGCTGCCGAGGATGAAATATTTCCAGGCCGCTTCCAGCGCCTCATGGGTGCGGTAGATGCCGACCATCAGCACGGTGGTCAGCGTCGCAAGCTCCACCGCCACCCACATCAGACCGATATTGTTCGATACGAATGCGAGGTTCATACCGAACATCATGATCTGATACATTGCGTGGTAGAATCGCAGGTTGGCGGGCGTCAGACGGCCGGTCTCAAGCTCATGGGCGATGTAGCCGGCACTGAAGACGCTGGTGGTGAAGCCGACGAAGGCATTGAGGACGATGAAGACGATATTGAGATCATCGACCAGCAGATACCGGCCCGGCGGCGGTCGCGCGCTGAAAAAGAGCAAAAGCGCGGCAAGCAGCGTCAAAAGGCTCGCGACGATGTTCAGCCGTGCCGTCATGCGGTAGCCGGGCAGCAGTGCCAGAAGGGCGGCGGCGGCGATCGGAACGACGAGGACTGCCGTCACCGCGTCGATGCCGAGGATGGGGGAGGGCGCGTTCATTTCCGTCGCCTCCCCTTGAAATCGTCGAGCGCCCGCACGTCGACCGTGTCGAAGCGCTCGCGGATGCGGAACAGGAAGACGCCGATGACGATGAAGGCGATCAGGATCGAGAAGGCGACGCTGATCTCCACCACCAGCGGCATGCCCTTGGCGCCGGTCGCCGCCAGCACCAGACCGTTTTCCAGCGACATGAAGCCGACGACCTGGCTGACGGCATTGCGGCGCGTGACCATGATCAGCAGTCCCAGCAGCAGAACCGACAGGGCGAAGGCAAGATCCTCTCGTGCGATCGGATCGGCCGACGGCGTCACCCTCAGCATGACGACCGTGGCCAGGGCCACCAGTCCCAGGCCGACGAGCATGGTGGGGCCGACGCCGACGACAGTCTCTATCTCGCGGTGGATACCGAGCTGGCGGATCATGCGATGCAGCACGACGGGAATGATGATCGCCTTGAAAATGAGCGCGATCGCCGCCGTCACGAAGAGATGCGGCGCATCCTGGACGAAGGCTTGCCAGGCAACCGACAGCGTCAGCACCAGCGAATGCAGCGCAAAGACGTTGAGCAGCGCATAAAGACGATCCTGATAGAGCATCATCATGCTGACGAGCACCAGGCCGCCGGCAAGCATATGCGCGATGTCGAAGACCGGGCCGTTCATCAGAGCCCCCTCGACACGAACCGCAGCAGTGCGGCGAGCAGGCCGAGCATCAGCGCCGCACCGAGGAATTCCGGCACGCGGAACACGCGCATCTTGGCGGTCGCGGTTTCGAACAGCGCAAGCAAGGCCCCGCCGGCCGCCAACTTGGCGAGATAGGCCAGCAATCCGATCAGATACGCAATCGGCCCGGCCCCGAAGGCTACGAGCTTCCAGGGAACGAAAAGGCAGGCGATCAGCGAAATATAGAGCAGCAGCTTGAGCGATGCCGCAAGCTCGATCATGGCAAGGTGCCGCCCGGAATATTCGAGCACCATGGCTTCATGCACCATGGTCAATTCCAGATGCGTCGCGGGGTTGTCGACGGGGATACGGGCATTTTCGGCAATCGCGACCATGATGAGGGCGATGAGGGCAATCGCCAGCGAGACGCGCAACCCCACCTGCGGCGAGGTCATGAAGGCGGCGATGGCCGACAGTTGGGTCGAGTCGGCGACCAGGGCCAGCGTGAAGATGATGAGCAGCATCGACGGCTCGGCCAGTGTCGCGATCATCATCTCGCGGCTGGAGCCGATGCCGCCGAAGCTGGTGCCGACATCCATGCCGGCGAGCGCCAGGAAGAAGCGCGCACTGCCAAGCAGCGCGATGATGGCGATCAGGTCCGCGGTCCAGCTGAAGAGGAGGCCGGTGGCGAAGGTCGGGATGATGGCCGCCGCCACCCATGTCGCGGCGAAGATCAGATAGGGTGCCGCCCGGAACAGCCAGGATGCGTTTTCCGCGACCACCGCCTCCTTGCGCAGAAGCCGGACAAGGTCGCGATAGGGCTGGATCAGGGAGGGTCCGCGACGGCGCAAGAGCCGCGCCTTGAACATGCGCACGACGCCCGTCAGCAGCGGCGCCAGCAGCACGACGAGCGACATCTGGAGGGCTTGCGCGAAAAGGGCGAAGATCATGTCCATAGCGCCAGGACCAGAAGCAGCAGGACGAGCGTGAGGAAGACCAGGCTCAGATAGCGCCGGATCGTCAGGAACTGCAGATAGTTGAGTTTTTCCGCGGCAAAGCCGACGGCGCCGACGATGGGCAGATAAAGTCCTTCCCAGATATGATCATGCATTTCCAGGGCAAAGCGGGCCGGTCGGAGATCGCCGGGCGGCGGCATGCTGACCCGGTCGCGCGCGCGAAAGACCAGCGTGCCGAAGACGCGCCTGATGGGCTGGGCGAAACTGCTGGCGGTATATTGCGCTGCCGGGCTGCTCAGCGGAAAGCCGCAATCCCAGGCCGGCGCCCGGCGGATGCGTCGCGAGCCGAAGCGGTGGACGAGATAGGCCGTGAGCGACGCCGAAAAGACGATGAAGAGGAAAACCAGCAGGCCGTTATAGGAGCTGCGGGTTTCGGCGATCGGCACGATCGACAGCCATGGAATATCCGTCTGCACTGGCATGCGCTCGCCGATCAGGGAGAGCGTCAGCGGGGCGAGCGCATCGATGACGACGCCCGGCAGGATGCCGGCGGCAAGGCAGAGGAAAGCCAGCACCGACATGGCGGCAAGCGAGAAGCGGTCGACCTCCCTTGCCCGTTCGACCGGCACGCTGCGGGGGCGGCCGAGAAACGTCACGCCGAACACCTTGACGAAACAGGCCGCGGCAAGGGCGGTGGCAAGCGCGAGCAGGCCGCCTACGGCCGGCACCAGCAGCTTCAATCCCCATTGCGGCAGGGCCGGGCTCTGCAGGACGGCCTGAAATGTCAGCCATTCGGACACGAAACCATTGAAGGGAGGAAGAGCCGAGATCGCGATACAGCCGACGAGAAAGACCACGGCCGTCACCGGCATGCGATGGATGAGGCCGCCCAGCTTCTCCATGTCCCGTTCCCCGGTTGCCGTCAGCACAGCGCCGGCACCGAAGAAAAGCAAGCTCTTGAAGAAGGAATGGTTCAGGACATGGAAGAGCGCTGCGGTCAGCGCCAGGGCCGCCGCCAGCCCCATGCCGTTCGCCTTGAATGCCAGCGCCAGGCCGAGGCTGACGAAGATGACGCCGATATTTTCAATCGTGCTATACGCGAGCAGGCGCTTGAGATCGCTCTCCATCAGCGCGTGCAGGATGCCGAGAACAGCGGTGATGGCGCCGATCGCCAGAACGACGATGCCGAACCACCAGGCCGGCGCGCCGAGCAGATCGAAGACCACACGGATGAAACCGTATACCGCGACTTTGGTCATGACGCCGCTCATCAGCGCCGACACATGACTGGGGGCGGCCGGATGCGCTCTGGGTAACCAGACATGCAGAGGCACGAGCCCGGCCTTGGAGCCGGCGCCGAACAGCAGCAAAAGGAGCACCAGGCCTGCGGTCAGCGGCGCATGTTCGCCGGCGCGCATGGTGGCGAAACTGTAATTGCCCTGCGCTCCGGCCAGCAGACCGAAGGCGAGCAGAAGGGTGAGCGTGCCGAAGCTCGCCATGACGATGTAGAGATAGCCGGCTTTCCGGTTGCTGGTATCGCGATGATGGGCGATCACGAGCGCCCAGGAGGCGAGCGACATGAACTCCCAGGACATCAGGAAGGTGAAGGCGTCATCGGCAAGGATCACGAGATTCATGCCGGCGACGAAGGCCGGGAAGAACGGCAGCACCCGGTGCGGCGCATGTTCGTGACGGCCATAGCCGAGCGCGTACAGGCACGAAAGCATGCCGCCGAAATCGACGACCGTCAGGAAGAAGGCGGACAGCGCATCCAGACGGAAGTGACTGCCGAGCCACGGCAGGCCGATGGGAAGCACGAGCGTCGATACGGCGTCGGGAGAGGCCATCGCGGTGAGTGTGCCGATCGCCACGGTAAAGGCGATTGCCGACAGGCCGAAGCTCAGGCCGTAGATCAGCTTCGTTGCTTGTTTCGAGCGGGCGATGAAGACCGCAAGGGTTGCGGTTGCAAGCAGGAATGCCGAGCACAACAGGAGCGCAGGCAAGGCGGTCATGAGCGCGGTCCCGTTCCCCGTCCGGGCAATCCAGACGCCCCGCTTTCCGGCCGCTTCGTCGTCAGCCTGACGCCGCGCCCCCCATCCTGGCTGACGGCACCCTCATTGATCACCTCTATGCCGGCCTCGCTCAAAGCCGCCAGCAGTCGCATCAGGGTATCGACATTGCCGCGCACGACATCGGGGCTTGCCTCCATGCGCTGGATGGTCGGAACGGATACTCCCGCCAATTCGGCGAGTTGGCGCTGATCTATACCAAGAAGGGCTCTGGCGGCGCGCATCTGTGCGGCGGTGATCATGGCGGAACCATCACTTATGCTTCATAAGCTCTGATGTTGTAAGTTTAGCGCATGCTTACTGATGTATCAAATCACAATTTTGATGCGGCATATTCACACAGAGCCACGCGCTTACTTGTGAGAACGCCACATCGAGTAGTAAGACAAACCGTCCTCTATTGGCCTGCATGCAAATCGTCACGACCCAATCCCGCAACATCGACAGAGCAAGGATAGCTTGATGGCTCCTGGTTCGGGTTCGGAAGGATGATCGGCCAGAAATCCGGGAAAGAGCAAAGGCTTCCGATGCCCCCCATCCGAATCCGCCAGCAGTGGCTCCCATGCTTGTAAGACAAGGCACCCATCGCAACGAGAAAATCGACCGTCGGCTGGCGGCCTCCCTGGCGGCGATCGCCGGCGCGCTGAACGCGTCGGCCTTCTACGCCGTCGGCTTCTTCTCGGCCAACATGACGGGCAATGTGTCGACGCTGTCCGATCACCTTGCCGTGGGGCTGTGGCTGTCGAGCCTGTTTTATGGCGGGATTATCATTGCCTTCATCCTGGGCGCCACGGCCTCGACGCTGATTGTCAATGCGGGTCGCCGTCGTCATGTTCATGCGATCTACGCCTATAGCATCCTGACCGAGGCGGTGCTGCTTGCCGCGCTCGGATGCGCCGATCTCTGGTTGCTGGCCGCTTGGCGCACGCCCGTTCTCGTTCTTGGGCTCGCATTCCTGATGGGACTTCAAAATGCAGTGGTCACCCGCATCTCGGACGCCAGGGTTCGCACCACCCATGTTTCCGGAATGGCGACAGATATAGGCATCGAACTGGCCATTGCCCTGGATGCCTTGCGCGGGCGCGAGCAGCCTCTGGAGGCGCGGCACAATCTGAGCAAACTCAGATTGCATCTTTACACGATCCTTTCGTTTCTTCTTGGCGGGGTCTTGGGCGTGTTCGTTTATCGAGCCATCGGCGGCTATCTTCTCCTGCTGGCCGCCGGCACTTTGGTCGCCATCGCAGTTGAGGCGATCTTACGAGCGAGAAGGGTGCTTGTTCCCCATGAAAGCTATTGACGGGATGGGGCTCAAGCTCTGATCGGCATACCCCCATTCGCCGACAAGAGGCGGCCTGTCCGGTATTCTCAAGGCCAGTCGTAATATTCGGTCGACCCGATGAATTCCGCGCCCTTCTGCCCGGTCTTGAAGAGCGCGCGATACTGCGCGGGTGAGACGCCCATGCGGCGCTTGAAGAAGTGGCTGAATGCGGCGGGGTCGCGGAAGCCGAGATGGTCCGATATCTCCCGCACGGTGCCGCTGGAACGCTCCAGGCGCAGACGTCCGTCTTGCGCCAGTCTTTCATGAACGAGCTCGAGCGGCGAACGGTCGAGGTTCCGTCGGCAGATGTCGTGCAGACGGTCCTGCGTGATCCCGAGCTGCGTCGCGTAATGAGAGATCGGGCGATGACGCCGGAACTCCGCCTCGACCAGCTGCCTGAACCGCTGCAGGACCGTTCCTCCGTCGTAGACCCGCTGGGATTGCTGCGCCCCGCTCAGTCTCCAGGCGGACAGAAGGATAAGACGAAGATGCGCGGTCAGCGCCATGAGAGAGGATTCACTCTCGTTATGGCGTTCGGCGACGAAGCTGGCGAAATAGGCTTCGAGTAGTGCCGCGCCGCCCTCCAGCAGCCCCTCTATCCGGACCGGCGCTTCGCAGAAAACCTTGAGGGCTGACGTCTCGGGATAGTTTCCGAGCGCATCGGCCATCATCTCGAGCGAAATCCCGACAATGTAGACGCGAGCGCCAGCGCTATAGGTGAGCTTCATCGGTGCCGAGGGAGGCAGAAGCAGGAACGTCGAACCGACAAGATCCGAACTGTCGTCTCCGATGACGAGCTTCACCTTGCCGCTGGTCGACAAGATCAGATGGTACAGCCATCGATCGTTGAACCGCCCGATCGATATCGTGCGGTCGGCCAGCGCTGGTTCGAATCGTTCAGCTTTGGCGACGTATTCCGTAAGACTCGCTGCCATCCCGCGATCCCAGAAAAAGACAATGTTTTCCCTTAAACCATCAAGATCGACCAAAGCAATGGCGGTCAACCGCAATCCTCGGAAGGTCCTTGTTCTTCGAGCAGAAGCCGAACTGGCCGTACGACGATGTCAGGCTTCCGCGCAATTCCGGTCATTCTGGGTGTTGAACGCTGTCGGCTGTACCTGCGGAGCCAGGTAACCCGATAAATCACAAGTCATACCCGAAATATCGCATTCCTTTCCGACGAGACGAGAATAATCTTCATCGTGGGAGGATCGGAATATGGAAGTGTCAGGCCAGACGATGGCGCAGGCTGCGCCCTCGACCGGTTTCGTCGATGCTGGCGAGCCGAGATTGGTGGACCTGCTGATCGCAGGAAAGGGCGTCGCCGCGCGTTCCAAATCCACATTCCAGCGAATGAGCCCGATCCGATATTCGACCGTGACCATCGCTGCGGCAGCGACGACGGAAGATGCCACCGCCGCCGCAAATGCCGCCGCGGCCGCTTTTCCCCAGTGGTCACGCACCGCGCCGAATACCAGACGGGCGATCCTGGAAAAGGCGGGACGGCTGCTACTCGAGCGCAAAGGCGATTTCGTGGACATCATGATGCTCGAGATTGGCGCAACCGCCGTTTGGAGCGAATTCAACGTCGATTTGGCATCCAGAATTCTGATCGACGTTGCCGCGATGACCACCTTGGTCAGTGGCCAGATCATTCCCTCGGACCGCGAGGGCATGACGTCCTTCGCGGTGCGGCAGCCGGCGGGCGTCTGTCTCGGCATCGCGCCGTGGAATGCGCCGATCATTCTCGGCGTTCGTGCGGTCGCCATGGCCCTTGCCTGCGGCAACACGGTCGTCATGAAGGCCTCGGAACTATGTCCCGCAACCCACCGCCTGCTGGGCGACGTCCTCATGGAAGCAGGCCTGCCGCCCGGCGTCCTCAACATTATTTCGAACGCCCCTGCCGATGCGTCGACGATCGTGGAAACCCTGATCGCGCATCCGGCTGTTCGGCGGATCAACTTCACGGGTTCCACCCGCGTCGGCAAGATCATCGCACAGATGGCCGCCAAGCATCTGAAACGCTGTCTCCTCGAGCTTGGCGGAAAGGCAGCCTTTATCGTCCTTGACGACGCCGATCTCGACGAGGCCGTGAATGCCGCCGCGTTCGGTGCCTTTTTCAACCAGGGCCAACTCTGCATGTCGACGGAGCGCATCATCCTGGTCGACGAGATCGCGGATCTCTTCGTCGAGAAATTCGTCGCGAAGGTTCGGACCTATCGAGCCGGCGATCCCCTGCAGCGGGGATCGGCCCTTGGGTCTCTGGTGACGGCCGAATCCGCGCGTCGCGTGCACAGTCTGATCGAAGACGCACGCGCCAAGGGCGCGCAGGTTTTGACCGGCGGCGAAACGCACGACGCCTTCGTCGAGGCGACAGTCGTCGATCATGTTTCGCGATCGATGAGACTTTATCAGGAGGAAAGCTTCGGCCCGGTTGCCGCGATCATCCGCGTGGGCTCCACCGAAGAGGCCGTCACCGTCGCCAACGATTGCGACTACGGGCTTTCGGGCGCCGTTTTCGGAAAGGACGTGGGCCGCGCCATGGAGGTGGCGATGCAGCTGGAGTCGGGGATCTGCCACGTGAATTCGGCAACCGTCGAGGACGAGCCGCAGGCGCCTTTCGGGGGCGTGAAAGCGAGCGGCTACGGCAAATTCGGCGGCCTCGCGGCGCTGGACGAGTTCACCGAACTGCGCTGGATCACGACCTCCAGCGGCAAGACCGAGTACCCGATCTGAAGTCCAAGCTCACAAAGAGCTGGTAATATAGGAGGAGAGCATGACGAACATTTTTAAGGGAGGAATGACCCGTCGACAGCTGATGGCAACGACAGGTGCCGCAGCCGCCGCGATGGCTTTCATGCGCCCGGCATGGGCCGCCGATACGCTGAAGGTCGGTTTCATCAGTCCCCGGACCGGTCCACTGGCAAGTTTCGGCGAAACCGACGGTTACGTTCTTGAACTCGTTCGAAAGGCTATCGGTGATGGCGTCGAGATCGGCGGCAAGAAATATGCCGTCGAAATCATCGATCAGGACTCGCAATCCGATCCGTCCCGCGCAGGCCAGCTCGCCAAGGATCTGATCAACAACCGTGGTGTCGATTTGATGCTGGTCATTTCGGCGCCGGAGACGATCAATCCGGTTTCGGATGCTTGCGAGGCTGCGGGCGTTCCGTGCCTGTCCACCGTCATGCCCTGGCAGGCCTGGTATTTCGGCCGCGGCGCCAAGCCCGGTGAACCGTCGCCGTTCAAATGGACCTATCATTTCGGATTCGGTGTCGAGGAGTTCCACAAGACATATGTGTCGCAGTGGAACCTGATCGAAACCAACAAGAAGGTCGGGGTTATGTATCCCAATGACGCGGATGGCAACGCGATCCGGGCCAATCTTGCGCCGCTGCTTCAAAAGGACGGATTCACGATCGTCGATCCCGGCGCCTACGAGACGGGCACCACGGATTTCTCGAGCCAGATCGCGCTTTTCAGGAAGGAAGGCGTCGAGATTATCAATACTTTCCCGATCCCTCCGGACTTTGCCACATTCTGGCGCCAGGCCGCACAGCAGGGCCTGCATCGCAAGGTCAAGATCGTTCAGCTGGCAAAGGCGGGCCTGTTTCCGTCGACCGTCGAGGCTCTTGGCGCGCTCGGCGTCAACATTGCCAGCGCCGCCTACTGGCACAAGGATTTCCCCTACAAGTCATCGATTGCCGGCGTCGGCGGGTCTGACCTCGCGGACGGCTATGAAAAGGCCTCCGGCAAACAGTGGACCCAGCAGCTCGGCGCCACGCTTTCGCTTTTCGATGCGGGCTTCGACGCACTGAAGAAGGCTTCGGACCCGAAGAACAAGTCCGCCGTGGCAAAGTCGCTTTCAACCCTCAACACCATCACCATCGGCGGCAAGGTGGATTTCACGTCCGGCCCCGTGGCGAATGTATCGCCGGGGGCGATCGTCGGCACGCAGTGGGTCAAGGCACCGGCGGGATCGTCCTTCAAGTTCGACTATGTCGTCACGGACCACGTTACGGATACGAACGTGCCTGTCCGCGCGAAGCTGCTGCCATATAACGGGTAGATCGCAAGATGACCCTTCGACAAGACACAGGAACCGGCGCAAGCCGGTTCTCAAGCCGCGGCCTGACCAAGCGTTTCGGCGCGCTGCCGGTTCTGACGGACGTCGACTTCTCCATGGAAATGGGCGAGGCGGTGGGTATCGTCGGGCCGAACGGTGCGGGCAAGACGACATTTCTGGCGACATTGGCGGGGTCCTATCCGCCAAGCGCGGGCGTGATTACCTTTGCCGGTCGGGACGTCACGCGGGTTTCCGCGGCGGACCGCTGCCGGATGGGGCTGGCGCGCACGCATCAGGTGCCAAGGCCGTTTTCCGGAATGACGACATTCGAGAACGTCTACGTCGCCGCCGCGCATGCGGGAGACAAGGGCCGCGACGAGGCCTATGCCGCGGTGATCGACTCACTTCCAGCCCGCGGAACTGGTTCTGCGCGCCCTTGCCCGCCACGAT